>NZ_CP096884.1:1891521-2206774 GCF_023273855.1 Seonamhaeicola sp. ML3
AATCAAATCGTCTATATCCTTTAGTATTAATGAACGCATTACAGACCACTTCGTGGGCTTTTTAAACATTTCAGCAATCATTAAAAAATACCGACCAATATTGTGAAGATATCTCATAGAAAAATTTCTTAATGCTAAAGTAAAAAAACTTAGTGGTATTTAGCTCTTATTTCGAATATTGATACGTTAAAGAAGTCAACTCATAGAATGGCAATAGTTCTAAAACCTTTAATAAAAAGGTAATCAGTATTAAGTTATACAATAGCAAAACCCTGATAGCCTAAGTTGTCTAGATTGTTGTAAATCATATTTTTTGAATACAATATTTAAAAAAAATTCCAAATGTTAGCTGTCTAACATTTTATGTTTTCTCTTGAACATAATTTTACCAAACTTAATTAATTAATCGTTTTATTATGAAAAAAGAAAGACTATTACAGTTCACTTTGTCAAAATTTTGGCATGGAGTGAATGCGTTTTTGTTTGTTATCTTTTTGCTGATTTCTCAAAGCACTTTGGCCCAAACGGAAAAGGGTATTATTAAAGGAGGCGAGATTAGTACAAAAGACGATACAACAATTTGCCTTGATGGAAATTCAAAACCTATTGAAGTTTATTTAATAGGAGCAGAAGGAAAACTCCAGCAATGGATTATCACAGATTACAATAATAATATTTTAGGTTTACCGGAGAATCCCCCTTTTAGTTTTGAAGGTGCTGGTGCTGGTATTTGCAAAATATGGAGTGTCTCCTATAAAGATATATTTAATCTTGAAGTAGGTGTGAATTTGTCCGATTTAGAAGGATGGTATGAATTATCTAATGCTATTGAAGTTGTCAGAAACCAGCCTGACGCCGGAACGTTAGTTGGCGGCCCATTCGAGTTCTATGTTGGAGACGGCGAGGCCGACCACATTGACGAAGGTGCCATAACGATAGACGGCGGAGGCGTGGGCGCCAATGCACAATGGGTAGTGACGGATGACCAAGGGAACATCCTAGGTCTACCACCAAGCCCATATGCGGTTAACTTCAACGGTGCAGGCGAGGGAACCTGTTTGGTATGGTACCTACGTTATGATGGCGAACTTAGCGGAGCCGCAGTAGGTAACAATGCTTCTGATTTAGAAGGCTGTTTCGACCTATCCAATCCAATAGAAGTAGTTAGGAAGTATCCACCGGTATCCGGAGGAACGATTACAGGAGGTCCATTTGAGTTCTGTGTAGGCGACGAGGTTGCAGACAATATACCAGAGGGCGCCATAACGATAGAAGGCAGTTCGGGACTTAACTCACAGTGGGTAGTAACGGACGACCAAGGGAACATCCTAGGTCTACCACCAAGCCCATACGTAGTAAACTTCGACGGCGCAGGCGCAGGAACCTGCTTGGTGTGGTACTTAAGATATAACGGTGAACTTAGCGGAGCCGAGGTAGGCAATAACGCATCGGGTTTATCTGGAGATTTTTCATTGTCCAATCCTATTGAAGTTGTTAGAAACCAGCCTGACGCCGGAACTTTGGTTGGCGGACCATTCGAGTTCTATGTAGGAGACGGAGAGGCCGACCACATTGACGAAGGGGCAATCACGATAGACGGCGGAGGTGTAGGCGCCAATGCACAGTGGGTGGTAACAGACGACCAAGGTAACATCCTAGGCCTTCCACCAAGCCCATATGCGGTTAACTTCGACGGTGCAGGCGAGGGAACCTGTTTGGTATGGTACCTGCGTTATGATGGCGAACTTAGCGGAGCCGCAGTAGGTAACAATGCTTCTGATTTAGAAGGCTGTTTCAATCTATCCAACCCAATAGAAGTAGTTAGGAAGTATCCACCGGTATCCGGAGGAACGATTACGGGCGGTCCATTTGAGTTCTGTGTAGGCGACGAGGTTGCAGACAATATACCAGAGGGCGCCATAACGATAGAAGGCAGTTCGGGACTTAACTCACAGTGGGTAGTAACGGACGACCAAGGGAACATCCTAGGTCTACCACCAAGCCCATACGTAGTAAACTTCGACGGCGCAGGCGCAGGAACCTGCTTGGTGTGGTACTTAAGATATAACGGTGAACTTAGCGGAGCCGAAGTAGGCAACAACGCATCGGATTTATCCGGAGATTTTTCATTGTCGAATCCTATTGAAGTTGTTAGAAACCAGCCTGACGCCGGAACGTTGGTTGGCGGTCCATTCGAGTTCTATGTAGGAGACGGCGAGGCCGACCACATTGACGAAGGGGCAATCACGATAGACGGCGGAGGTGTAGGCGCCAATGCACAGTGGGTGGTAACAGACGACCAAGGTAACATCCTAGGCCTTCCACCAAGCCCATATGCGGTTAACTTCGACGGTGCAGGCGAGGGAACCTGTTTGGTATGGTACCTGCGTTATGATGGCGAACTTAGCGGAGCCGCAGTAGGTAACAATGCTTCTGATTTAGAAGGCTGTTTCAATCTATCCAACCCAATAGAAGTAGTTAGGAAGTATCCACCGGTATCCGGAGGAACGATTACGGGCGGTCCATTTGAGTTTTGTGTAGGCGACGAGGTTGCAGACAATATACCAGAAGGCGCTATAACGATAGAAGGCAGTTCGGGACTTAACTCGCAGTGGGTGGTAACCGACGACCAAGGTAACATCCTAGGTCTACCACCAAGCCCATATGTAGTGAACTTCGACGGCGCAGGCGCAGGAACCTGTTTGGTATGGTACCTAAGATATAACGGTGAGCTTAGCGGAGCCGAAGTAGGCAATAACGCATCGGGTTTATCTGGAGATTTTTCATTGTCCAATCCTATTGAAGTTGTTAGAAACCAGCCTGACGCCGGAACTTTGGTTGGCGGACCATTCGAGTTCTATGTAGGAGACGGAGAGGCCGACCACATTGACGAAGGGGCAATCACGATAGACGGCGGAGGTGTAGGCGCCAATGCACAGTGGGTGGTAACAGACGACCAAGGTAACATCCTAGGCCTTCCACCAAGCCCATATGCGGTTAACTTCGACGGTGCAGGCGAGGGAACCTGTTTGGTATGGTACCTGCGTTATGATGGCGAACTTAGCGGAGCCGCAGTAGGTAACAATGCTTCTGATTTAGAAGGCTGTTTCAATCTATCCAACCCAATAGAAGTAGTTAGGAAGATGCGCCCTGTAGATGTATGTGAAGTTGATGGTGGCTGGTTAAAGCCAGGTGGAATCTACCTTTTCTGTGAGGGAGATGGTATTGAAGATTATGCTACAGGTATAAAACTTAGTAAAAACAAGGGCAGTTACTCACAATGGGTTGTAACTGACGTTGAGGGTAATATTTTAGGATTACCTTCTGATCCAGCAGAGGTGAATTTTGATGGTGCTGGACCGGGAGTATGTTTAATATGGCACTTAAGTTTTGATGGTGAGATTTCTGGAGCAACACCTGGAAGTAATGCCTTTACAGGACTTAGCGGATGTTATGATTTATCAAATCCTATCCCCGTGTTTAGACTTCCTTCCGATAGTGGATTATGTGAAATCCTTAAATATAGTAAAGGACACCTTTTAAGTGATAACAATGTGCCTAATCAAGCGAATATTTCAATGTTCCCTAATCCAGCGAAGCATCATGTTAAAATAGATTTATCTAATTCTTCTTTGGAAAATGTAACAATTAGGATACACAGTTTTTCTGGAAGTGAAGTTTATAACAAATCTGTTAAGCTAAGCGGAAATAGGTTGTTTGATGTAAAAGTTGAAGACTTTGCTCAAGGGCTTTATTTAATAAGTATTACAGACAATGAAACACGTTCTGTTCGAACCATAAAGAAATTATTGGTTGAATAAACTAGTTTAGATTTTTAATTTAGAAAGGGGTGTTTTGAAATTTTCAAAATACCCCTTTTTTTTCTCGTAGATAAAGACTTGTAAATATCGTTTTAAAATTAATTTAATTAAACGGATGAGAAGACAATGGTAACTTGGCAAACGGATGATAATCCTCAGATAAACTCGAAACCTTGGCGTGTCTTAATTGGTGTGCCAATTGTATTGATTTTAGGGATTCATTAACGGTAAAGCCTTTTCCATCAATTATCTTTTGGTAGGATTCTGTATGCAAATCTGTAAAACCAGAACTGAACTCTAATTCTTCATCGTTGATGGTAATGGTTCTAAATGTACGTTGCCCAGATTGCTTTATTTTTTCTGGTAATGTCTCACTATTAATAGAAAGGAACCACCTAATGTTAGCATGTTGTAACTGTAAGACTCCTGAGGCTCTATCGTGCTCCATAACATGTACTGTACTATTTTTAACGTCCCCAAAAATCCAAATAAGCATATCAAAAAAATGAATACCAATGTTGGAACAGATACCACCAGATTTTTCGATAAAACTCTTCCAAGAGGCATAGTACCAATTACCGCGCGAGGTAATATAGGTTAGGTCAATATCGTAAACTTTGTCTTTGGGTGCTTGGTCTATTTTATGCTTTAGTGCAATGATACTGGGATGTAACCTAAGCTGCAGTATGGTATTAATTTTATTGGAATACTGTTCTTCTAACTTAATGAGCTTCTCTGCATTCCAAGGATTAAGCACCAACGGTTTTTCACAAATAGCATCTGCTTCATTTCTTAATGCAAATCTTATATGCGCATCGTGAAGATAGTTGGGAGTGCATATAGAAACATAATCAATGGAATTAGTGTTTTCTTCAATTCTTAATTTCTCTAAATGCCGGTCAAAGCGCTCAAATTCAGTAAAGAAATGCGCTTCAGGAAAATAGGAATCTATAATGCCCACGCTATCATTTGGGTCGAAAGCTGCGACTAATCTGTTGTTCGTTTCTTTTATAGCTTTTAAATGTCTTGGAGCTATGTAGCCAGCAGCTCCCATAAGGGCAAAATTTTTCAATTCTAAAGCGGTATTATTGTATTGTTCTCAAGTTTATATTTATCGCCACTTTCTATACAAATAGCTGTGTTATTGCTATCAAAATTTAGTTTATGGCCATGTTTGCTTACCCATCCCACCTGTTTTCCGGGATTTCCAATTACTAAGGCATAAGGTAAAACAGGCTTCGTAATAACTGTTCCTGCTCCAATCATTGCGTAAGCTCCAATTCTATTGCCACAGACTATAGTGGCATTGGCTCCTATTGTGGCGCCTTTTTCGACATAAGTTTCCTTAAATTCCTCTTTTCGCACAATAAAACTTCTTGGATTGATAACATTAGTAAAAACCATGGAAGGTCCAAGAAAAACGTCATCTTCGCAAATTACACCAGTGTATACAGAAACGTTATTTTGAATTTTAACACCATTGCCTATTCTTACTTTTGGAGATATCACTACGTTCTGTCCTACATTACATCGTTCACCTATTTCAGAGTCCTCCATAACATGGCTAAAATGCCAGATTTTGGAATGGGCACCTATTTTTGCGTTCTTATTAATCACGGCACTTGGGTGTGCAAAAAAATCGAATTCTTCTTTCAAAATATAATCAATAAGTCATTATCGAAACAATGCGTTGCGCACTGTGCCCATAAAAGTACGGAACTTTAATAAAACTTATTACCTAAAGATCTTGGTATATTTTTATAAACTGTTTGTCGGCTTTTTTACTGTAAAGTTCTAGCAAAGATTTTCTTCCATTTTTGCCTAATGTCGCTCTTAGTTTCGGGTTTTCTAATAACTGTACTAGTTGTTTTTTGAAATCGTCTTGATCTTCATATAACAAACCGCAGTCAGATGTTTCAATTAAATCTTGTTGCGCTTTACACTTGGTTGCCAAAATAGGTATTTGTCCATACATATATTGGAACAGCTTATTCGCAACACCAGAATCATGCTGTTTATTAACTTGAAATGGTGCCAATCCTATGGCGATTTTTTTTAAGTATGCAGGAAGATATTTTACGTCTGACCAAGGGATATAGGTAACACATTGTTTTAGTACAGGGGAATTGAGGTATCCATTGAAACTATTTTTATCTGCCTTATCTACTGGACCAATTATAAGCAAATGAAGTTTATTGCCTTCTTCCACAAGTTCTTTTATCCATGGTAGAATGTCTATAATACCTCTACGCTTGGCAACAACACCAAAATAGAACAAAGTGGTGACGTTAGATTGAAAATTTACAGTAAACTCATTTTGTTCGAAAGCCTTGAAACTTTCAAAGTCAGGCATATTAGGATGTGTGTATATGGGCTTCGTTTTAAGCTCTGGAAATCTAGAAATTAAATCTGTTTTGAAGTATTCGCTAAGAACAATAATAGCGTTGGCATAATTTAAATAAGTACTTTCTTTTGAGTACCATTTTCTAGGTTGTACAACAAATTTCCGCCACCCTTTTATTGCCCATTGATAGGAATTTATCGCTGCTGGATAGTTTTCATGTAAATCAAGAATTAGAGGGATATTGTGCCTGGATGTATCAATACCTTTTCGTCCTGCTTTAGACATGTATAAGTCGTGCACATGAAGGGCTTCTAAATTGTTCTGGTCAATAAATTTTGCGATGTTTTTTTGCCATAAATACCTGTAAAATATAAAGTTAGTGCTAAGTAATACAAATAAATCTCTGACCTTTTTGGGGATTTTAACTCTTGTAACATCGAAATCTTCATAGGATTTATAAGATTTTCCAAAATTGAAACAGAGCACAGATATATTGTGACCTTCAGCAAGGAGAAGACGGATTTCTTTCTGGACCCTATGGTCGTTATCAAATTCGTTATCTACTACTATTCCAATATTCATTTGGCTTCTACTATTTATCTAAAGCTGTTTTAAAGATAAGACCAGCCTTAATTTATATCCTTTCAGCATAAATAATGTAATATCTTGGTGTGAACCATCGAAGAATAGGTCTGAAGCCTATTTTTTTTGTTGGGTTGGTCCATTTTTTTTTGTCAATTATTTTCCAGCCTGCTTTTTCCAAAAGCCAATCGAATTGCCAATCCTCAAATTCGTGAAAATGCCTATCGCGAATATCTGTTTTGCTTCTGTAAGCTGAAGAAAACCATAATCGTAGAGGGATGCTGGCAACTAGTTTATTTGCTTTTATGGATTGTAAAACAGTAAATGGAGACAGTAAATGTTCAAAAATTTCGAAAGCCGTAACGACATCTGTATCCGTGTTTTCTATTGTCGTTTTATCAATGTCTAAATCTTCACCTAGGGTGTTTTTAACTTGGTACCCTTGTTTAATCATTATTTCAGAAAGCGGGTTTTCAACACCTAGGTCGAGAATCGATTCGGAATTAGAAATGTGTTTTTTCAAGAATTCAACAGTAAGTCTATAACGTTTCTTGGGGTAGATATTTTTATTTGACATTCTTAGTATTTATAAACAATGGCATTTATATGCATGCCAGCACCAACACTTGCAAAAATAACCACATCGCCTTTAGATAGACTGTGATTTTTCATTTTATTGTTTTTTACCAAATCGAAAAGTGTTGGGACCGTTGCCACTGAGCTATTTCCTAAAGTTTGAATGCTCATTGGCATAATGTGCTCAGGAATTTTTGTTTTATAAAGTCTATAAAAACGTTTAAGAATGGCTTCATCCATTTTTTCATTAGCTTGATGAATGAATATTTTTTTCACATCTTTTATATCGACTCCACTATTGTCCAAACAGGTTTTCATTGCTTTTGGGACGTTAACTAGAGCAAATTCGTAAATTTTACGCCCTTCCATTTTTATGTAACGCGTATCCCTGCATAAATCTTGGTTGTTGGAGTTTCCAAAAAACAAAAAATAGGCTTCGTCGTAGGTGAAACTGGCTGTTTCATGAGATAAAATACCGCCTTCTTCATCAGATGCTTCTACTATTGTTGCGCCGGCACCATCAGAAAAAATCATAGCATCTCTATCATGCTTGTCAACTACTCTAGAAAGTGTCTCTGTTCCAATAACCAAACAACGTTTTGCCATTCCAGATTTAATGAAAGCCTTTGCCTGAATAACGCCTTCGACCCAGCCCGGGCATCCAAACAGTAAATCGTAAGCAATACATTTTGGGTTTTTAATTCTAAGACTATGTTTAATTCGAGAAGCTAAAGAAGGTAGCATATCACTTTGAATGGTGTTGTGCTTAACATCTCCAAAATTATGAGCAACGATAATGTAATCAATAGTTTCAGGGTCTATTTTGGCATCTTCGATTGCTTTCTCGGCAGCAAAAAAACCAAGATCTGATGAATCGTGATGATGTTTGGCATAACGACGTTCAGCGATACCCGTAATGGCTTTAAACTTTTCTACGATAACTTCGTTTGGCGAGTTAATTGAAGACCCGTCGGTATTTAAAAACTCATGGTTATGAAAGTTTTCGTTTTTCTCGATGGTATCAGGTATATAACTTCCTGTGCCAGTTATTTTAATATTCATAGAATTAGTTTTATGCTTAATTGCTTATGTTGAATGACTAATATAGTAGCTTTAGTTACATGTTAATGTAAATTCAAACTTGTATTACGATGTTCAACAGCTTAAATTAAGCTTCTGCATAGGCTTCAATTGGAGCACAAGAACAAACTAAATTTCTGTCACCAAAGGCATCATCTACACGCCTAACCGAAGGCCAGAACTTATTGTTTTTGATATACTCAAGAGGAAATGAGGCTTGTTTTCTAGAATAAGGGAAGTCCCAAGTTTCTGCAGTAATCATCTCTAAGGTATGCGGTGCATTTTTCAAAACATTATTAGTGTCTTCCTTAGACACATTGTCAATTTCATGTTTAATGGAAATCATGGCATCGCAAAACCTATCAAGCTCTTCCTTGCTCTCACTTTCAGTAGGTTCAATCATAAGAGTTCCAGCGACTGGAAAAGATACCGTAGGCGCATGAAAACCATAATCCATCAATCGTTTTGCAATATCGGTGACTTCAATACCATGAACTTTAAATGGTCTACAATCTATAATCATTTCGTGGGCAGCTCTTCCGTTTTCACCAGAGTATAAAGTACTGTAGTAACCATCCAGCCTATGCTTAATGTAATTGGCATTTAAAATAGCAACTCGGGTTGATTCTGTTAATCCTTCAGCACCTAACATTTTAATATAACCATAGGATATTAAGCATGCCAAAGCCGAACCGTATGGTGCCGCAGAAATAGCAGAAATGGCCTTATCCCCACCTGTTTTAAGTATCGGGTTTCCGGGTAAGAATGGCACAAGTTGTTCTGCAACGCAAATGGGGCCAACTCCTGGGCCTCCACCACCGTGTGGTATTGCAAATGTTTTGTGAAGGTTTAAGTGACAGACATCGGCGCCAATATTCCCTGGGTTGGTGAGTCCAACCTGAGCATTCATGTTAGCACCATCCATATAAACCTGTCCGCCATTGTCATGTATGATTTTGGTGATTTCTTTGATTGCCGATTCATAAACCCCGTGAGTGGAAGGGTATGTAACCATTAGAGCTGATAGATGGTCTTTGTGTTCTATGGCTTTGGCTCTTAGGTCATCTATGTCTATGTTGCCTTCTTCTGTTGCTTTTGTTACTACGACTTTCATGCCGGCCATAACTGCACTTGCAGGGTTTGTGCCATGGGCAGAGGAAGGTATCAAACAAATATTTCTGTGGTCATCACCTCTAGATTCATGGTATGCTTTTATAACCATTAGTCCGGCAAACTCACCTTGCGCCCCAGAATTGGGTTGTAATGACGTAGCTGCAAAACCTGTAATTTCGGTTAATTGGTCTTCGAGTTCTTTAAGAACTGTTCTGTACCCTCTAGCTTGCTTCTTAGGAGCGTATGGGTGAATATTCCCCCATTTAAACCAACTTAACGGTAACATTTCTGAAGCAGCATTTAATTTCATGGTACACGAGCCCAAGGAAATCATGGAATGGTTTAAAGATAGGTCTTTGCGTTCTAAAGACTTTATGTAACGCATTAACTGGGTTTCAGAATGGTATTGGTTAAAAACATCTAGTTCTAAAAACGATGATGTTCTTTTAACAGAAGCCTCTATGTTGTCGGCAGTAGGGACTTCAGTTATTGTCACTTTTGGAACATCTGCTGCTTCTGCAAAAACTGAAATCAAATAATTGATATCTCTAATCGAAGTCGTTTCGTTAATAGAAATGGTAACCGTATTCTTATCTGGATAGCAAAAGTTCACCTTTTTCTTGGTAGCTATCTTTTTAATTTTCTTTGCATTCGTTTTTATTTGTAGGGTATCAAAAAACGAAGTATTAACTTGCTTGTATCCAAAATTCTCCAGGATTTCAGCGAGTTTTGAAGCTTTATTATGTACTTTATTAGCTATAAATTTTAGACCCTTTGGACCATGAAATACAGCATACATACCAGCCATGACTGCCAAGAGCACCTGAGCAGTACAAATATTGGAAGTGGCTCTATCTCTTTTAATATGCTGTTCTCTAGTCTGTAGAGCCATTCGTAACGCTCTATTGCCATTAGCGTCTTTTGTAACACCGATAATTCGTCCGGGAATATCTCTTTTATAGGCCTCTTTTGTAGCGAAATATGCGGCATGAGGACCACCATAACCCATAGGAATCCCAAAACGTTGTGTGGTACCAATTACGACATCGGCTCCAAATTTACCAGGAGCTTCAAGTTTTACTAAACTTAGAATATCTGCAGCAATGGCAACTTTTATACTAGCGTCATTTGCTTGTTCTATAAATCCTTTAATGTCTGTTATTTGGCCATCTCTTCCAGGATATTGCAATATAGCCCCAAAAAACTCTGAAGAGAAATCAAAATTTTCTTCATTATCAACAACCAATTCAATCCCTATTGGTGTTGCTCGAGTTTCTAGTAAGGATAATGTTTGTGGTAGAATATTTTCTGAAACGAAAAACTTATTAACCCCAGCTTTCTTTTGGGCGCGGTCCCTAACCGAATAAAGTAAACTCATGGCCTCTGCCGCTGCTGTTCCTTCATCAAGTAAAGAGGCATTAGCTAATTCCATTCCAGTCAGTTCTATAATCATGGTTTGGAAATTTAAAAGTGCTTCTAGTCTTCCTTGGGCAATTTCAGCTTGGTAAGGAGTATAAGCCGTATACCATCCCGGGTTTTCTAAAATGTTGCGCTGTATAACTGCTGGCATTACAGTGGGGTGGTATCCTAATCCGATGTATGTTTTGTAAGCTTTATTGGTTTTTGAAAGATCATGAATATGAAGTAAATACTCATGTTCGGTCATTGGTTCTGCTAAGTTAAGCGCTTTCTTTAAACGGATATCTGATGGAATGGTTTCATCTATTAAAGTGTCGAGGGAATCCAAACCGATAGCGTTTAACATCAGTTTTTTATCTTTTTCGTTAGGTCCGATATGACGCAATGCAAAAGCGTTAGTATTCATGTCGTTACAATTTTTTTGAAACATCAAAAATACGCATTATTTAAAGTTGATTAATTCCTAAAAGAGAAAGTTTTTAACCATTTAAACACGTTATTAACAGTTTATTTATTTTTGTTTGGTGGATAGTATAAAACGCTTACTTAATTTTTATATAAATAGTAGTGTACATGTTGCTTTGGCGGTAGTTTCCTTAGTCTCTGTAAGCTTTTTGGAATTTGCATTGGAGTTGGAAGAAGAACTTTTACTTTTTGTTTTTTTTGCATCGGTTACAGGGTATAATTTTGTTAAGTACTTTGGCATTGCAAAGTTTCATCATAGAAGCCTTACCAATTGGTTAAAAACTATTCAGGTCTTTTCATTTTTCGCTTTTCTGCTCATGTTATTTTACGCTGTAAAGCTTCCTGTGAGAACATTACTTTTCTTTGCCGGTTTTGGTTTAGTTACATTCTTCTATGCTATTCCATTTTTGCCTAAGCACTTCTTTGTAGATAAAAAACAAAATTTAAGAAGTATAGGAGGGTTAAAAATTTATTTAATTGCTTTGGTTTGGAGTGGGGTAACAGTATTAGTTCCCGTTTTAAATGCGAATATGCAAATAGAACAAGATGTGATCATTACACTTTTGCAACGTTATATTTTCGTAATCGTTTTAATGTTTCCTTTTGAAATTAGGGATTTGCGCTTCGACAATCTTAAACTTTCAACCATACCTCAACGCATAGGCGTTAAAAAAACTAAGATTATAGGCACCGTGTTGGTAGTGCTTATTGTTCTATTAGAGTTTATGAAAGACGATATGCAAATTGCCATGGTGATACCACTAATTTTAATAAGTATTATAACCACCATTTTTATATGGTTGGCTAATACAAATCAAAGTAAATATTATAGTGCTTTATGGGTTGAAGGGATACCCATTTATTGGCTGGCGTTAATCTTAATGTTTAGATAGCTCTTCCTTGAATTTAGACTCCATGGCTTCGCGTTCCTTTGGGTCTAGGCAGTTCGCCTTAGAAGACTCCATAACATCGGTAAGTTTGTTGTTACGTTTATAGTATGCTTTTGTTACTTTACACCATGAAAGTCTTATGTTTAGCTCAATTCTTTCCCAAAATCCTGCTTCGTCATATTGTGCTTTATCGCAAATATGTTGAGCTTCTTCACAGCTTATAAATAAAAAACCTTTTTTCATTACTAAAACCAATTTGTTTCAAGGCAATCGGCCATTGCAGTTCTTGCTCTATGAATGATTACCCAAAGGTTAGACGGTGTAATATTTAGTTCATTACAAATAGCTTCAGTTTCATAGTTTAAAATAGTTTTCATTTTAAAAACATCGGCTTGTTTTTCAGGTAATTTGCCTAAACAATTATGTATGGCGTCACCCAACTCACGGTTTTGCATATTGTCTTCGGCTGTTTTATCGAACGGATCGGCAACACGTTCTTCTAGCCAGTCACCTTCAGATTCGTCGTCCCTATAGTTAATTCTAACTTCGGCTTTTCCCTTGTTAGAATTTATTTTCCTGTAGTAATCAATAATCTTCCTTTTAAGAATAGAGATGAGCCATGTACGCTCGCTCGCTTCACCCTTAAAGTTGTTCATTGATTTTAGGCCAGCCAAGAAAGTGTCTTGCACCAAATCTTGTGCAATATCCCTGTCGCTAACTCTACTAATGGTATAGTTGAAAAGATAATCGGAATAAAGAGCTATCCAATTATTGGGATCGATTTGATGATTGGGCATTGACCTGCTATTGTTTATTCGCTCAAAAATAGAACAAAAAAATGAATAATTAAATAGCTTTAGAGTATGATCTTGTTATAAGGTGCCTTTTTCTACGCTTACAGAAGAACCATCTACTAAATATGTGGAAATATGTTTCATGTTTTTAAAGTTATTAGGTAAAAGTTTAAGTAATCTATTATCAATAAATAATTCATGGGTTTTTAAGGTTTTTATTTCAACAACCCAGCACGTTTTAACAAAGCCTCAGGTTTTGGCCCCTGACCTCTGAAGCGCTTGTACAAAGTCATTGGGTTTTCGGTACCACCAACAGATAAAATGTTGTCTTTAAACTTAGTTGCTACAGTTTTGTTGAAAATGCCTTTTTCTTTAAAAAATTCAAACGCATCGGCATCTAGCACTTCTGCCCATTTGTAACTATAGTACCCAGAGGAATAACCGCCCTGAAAAATATGTGCAAAAGCGGTACTCATACAGTTTTCAGAAACATCAGGATAGAGTGTGGTTGAGGCAAATGCTTTAGATTCATGCGTTTTCACACTATCAATAGTCTCTAGTGATTCACCAGCATGCCAGCTCATATCCAATAAACCAAAACTTAATTGACGAAGCGTTTGCATGCCTTCATGAAATGTAGATGACTTTTTTATTTTTTCTACTAAGTCCATCGGAATGACTTCTCCCGTCTCATAATGTGTTGCAAAAAGCTCTAAGGCTTCTTTCTCATAACACCAATTTTCCATTATCTGACTTGGCAACTCCACAAAATCCCAAAACACACTAGTTCCTGACAAACTAGGGTAGGTGGTGTTGGCCAACATGCCATGTAGTGCATGTCCAAACTCATGGAAAAGTGTAGTGACCTCATTAAATGTTAATAATGATGGTTTTGTTTTTGTAGGCTTTGTAAAGTTGCAGACTACAGAAATATGAGGTCTGCTATTTTCTCCGTTTTTAACGTATTGAGGTTTGTAAACGGTCATCCATGCACCGTTGCGTTTTCCTGGTCTTGGAAAATAGTCTGCATATAGGATAGATACAAAATTTCCTTTAGAATCGGTTACTTTATAAGTTAACACATCTTGGTGGTATTTATCGATAGTGTTAATTTCTTCAAACTGTAAATCGAATAATTTCTCGGCTATTTTGAAAGAGCCATCAATTACGTTTTCAAGTTTGAAATATGGTTTTAATTTTTCATCATCTAAACTAAATAACTTCTGTTTTAGCTTTTCAGAATAATAAGCACCATCCCATTTTTGTAGTTGGCTAATACCGTCTAAATCTTTTGCGAAGTTTTGCAGATTCGTAAATTCTCTCTCAGCTGCAGGTTTGGCTTTCTCTAAAAGTTCGTTTAAGAAACTCTCAACTTTAGCGGGAGTTTCTGCCATGCGTTCCTCTAACACAAAGTGCGCATGTGTCTTGTAACCTAGTAGGTTGGCGCGCTCATGCCTTAGTTTTACTATGTCTAGAACGATATCTTGATTGTCTAATTCGTCATTTTTAAAACCTTTGCTTCCAAATGCTAAAGACATTTTCTGTCTCAGTTCTCGGTTATCGGCGTAAGTTACAAAAGGTATATAACTTGGGTAGTCTAGAGTAAATAACCACCCCTCTTTATCTTTTGCCTCAGCTAGTTGTTTAGCAGCTTCTTTAGTGCCTTCAGGTAATCCGGCTAAATCATTTTCATTGGTTACGAGCATTTCAAACTTATTGGTTTCGGCCAAAATATTTTCTCCGAATTTAAGTTTCAGCTTACTTAGTTTTTTATCAATTTCCCTAAGTTGTTCTTTTTTGCTGGCTTCTAGATTTGCGCCATTTCTTGAGAAGCTTTTGTATTTTTTTTCTAATAGAGTCAGCTGCTCTGTATTAAGCTGTAAAGCATCTCTTTTGTCAAAAACAGATTTTACTCTTTTAAATAAATCTTCGTTTAGTGTGATATCGTTACTAAATTCAGATAATAAAGGAGATACTTCTTGTGCAGTTTTTTGAATGGTATCGTTGGTCTCGGCGGAATTTAAATTAAAGAATATGCTCGATAACCTATCTAAATGTTCACCAGAGAAATCAAGAGCCTCAATGGTATTTTCAAAAGTTGGAGTCTCTACGTTATTTATGATCTGGTCAATCTCTAATTTTGCTTTAGTAATGGCATCTTTAAAAGCAGGAAGGAAATAGCTGTCTTTTATTTTTGAAAAAGGAGCAGTTGTATATGGTGTATCGAAGGTTTTGAGTAATATTTTGTACGACATTCTTAGAAAATATTTGGTTTTTTACATTTATTATGTGTGCATAATAAATTTTTTGTAAATTTGCTTTACAAAATTTTAGAGTGACTAACTCATTATAGTATTACTATGTTAATAGAGAAAGCCTTGAGAACTACTCAGGGCTTTTTTTTATTTTAAATCTTTAGCTGATTCATGGACTTTGATTTTTAGTCCCTCTTTATAGGCTATAACTTTATCTAGAACACATGTGTCGCTAGCTCCTATAATCTGTGCAGCTAAAATTCCGGCATTTTTAGCACCATCAAGAGCAACTGTAGCAACAGGTACCCCACCAGGCATTTGTAAAATAGAAAGTACAGAATCCCAACCATCAATAGAATTACGGCTTTTAACAGGAACGCCTATTACAGGTAAAGGCGATAATGAAGCTACCATGCCAGGAAGATGGGCAGCACCACCAGCTCCTGCAATGATTACAGTTAACCCACGTGTATGGGCATGTTTTCCATAATCGAATAATTTTTCTGGTGTTCGGTGAGCCGAAACAATATCAACTTCAACCTCAATATCAAATCCTCTTAAGATGTCTATAGCATCTTGCATTACAGGAAGGTCACTTTTACTTCCCATGATAACACCTACTTTGCTCATAACTTTATTTTAAATTTCAAATTCTAATAATTCAAATTCCAAATTTTAGGGGCTTCTTTTTGGAAGTTGCTATCTGTTTAATTATGCTTTAAGCACTTATAACCTCAATAACTTTTTTTACCTCTTCAGCAATACGTCTGGCTTCATTAAGATCTTCATTCACTATAGTTACATGTCCCATTTTCCTGAAAGGCCTTGTTTGTTTTTTTCCATAAATATGTGGTGTTACACCGTCCATATTCATAATGGTTTCAATGTTTTTATAAACCACATTTCCTGTGTGGCCTTCTGCACCGACAAGATTAACCATTACGCCTCCAACTTTGCTGTCGGTTCTTCCCAAGGGTAAATCTAAAATAGCTCTAATGTGTTGTTCGAACTGCGATGTGTAACTGGCCTCGATAGTTTGATGACCAGAATTATGAGGTCTAGGCGCCACTTCGTTAACTAATATCTCGTCATTTTCTGTTTGGAACATCTCTACGGCCAGTAACCCTACATGATTAAACGCTTTAGAGACCTGAAGAGCAATTTCTTCGGCTTTCTTAGCGACTTCATCATCAATACGCGCAGGGCAAATTACATACTCCACTTGATTGGCCTCTGGGTGAAATTCCATTTCAACAACAGGATAGCTTTTTATTTCTCCTGAAGCACTTCTGGCTACTATTACCGCAAGCTCGTTTTTAAAGGGTATTAAATTTTCTGCAATGCATTCTACATTTGGCAACCCCTCTAAATCGTTTATGGTACGTACAATTTTAACGCCTTGTCCGTCATAACCAAATTGGGTGCTTTTCCAAACAAATGGTAGAGACAGGCCACCGTTATTTATAGCCTCTTTAATTTCAGAAGTGTACGCAAAGCGAGAGAATGGTGCCGTTGGAATATTGTTGTCTACGTAAAATAGTTTTTGTTTTCCTTTGTTTTGAATCGTTCTTAATGTGTTGGCCGAAGGATAAACATTAATACCTTCTTTCTCTAAAGCTTCTAAGGCATCAACATTAACATTTTCAATTTCTATGGTTAAAACATCTACCTGTTTTCCAAAGTTGTAAACGGCATCGTAGTCCATTAAATCACCTAAAGTAAATGTATTGCAAGCAATTTTGCTGGGCGCTTCGTTACTGGCATCAAGAACGCTTGTGTGTATATCGAATTTTCTGGTGTTGTAGAGTAGCATTTTACCCAGTTGTCCACCACCTAAAATCCCTAGTTTAAAGTCGGAAGAAAAATAATTCATCTAAGTATTTTCAACAGTTTTAAGATGAAGCAAAAATACACTTAAATATGAAAAATACTTTCTAAATCGTAATTCAAAATCGTAAAAGTAAATCATTTGGTTATCTTTGCACTTCAAAAATAGGTTTAGGGTGATAAAACTACACGATAAATATTTTAAGCCGTTTATCTCTGCAGAAAAAATTGACGAGGCTATCGATGTCTTGGTGGATGAAATAGCTAACGATTTAGGAGATGAAATTCCTGTATTCGTAGGGATTTTAAATGGTTCTTTCATGTTTGCTAGTGACTTTGTTAAGAAATATCCCAAGCCATGTGAAATCACTTTTATAAAGCTAGCATCATACGAAGGACTGAAATCTTCCGAAGATATCCAACGCCTTATAGGTATAACTCAAGATTTAACAGGTAGAACGGTAATTATTCTTGAGGATATTATCGATACTGGCAAAACCTTGGCCGAGGTTCACCGTATTTTTAAGAATGAAAAAGTAAAGACACTTAAAATTGCTACCCTGTTTTACAAACCAGAGGCTTATAAGAAAGACTTTAAATTACATTATGTAGGTATTGAAATTCCAAACAAATTTATTGTTGGTTATGGTCTAGACTATGACAACTTAGGAAGGGATTTACCAGAAATATATCAACTAAAAGAAACACAACACATGACAAACTTAGTGCTATTTGGACCTCCAGGAGCCGGGAAAGGAACACAGGCAGAATTTTTAAAAGAAAAATATAACCTTGTACACATTTCAACAGGAGATGTTTTTAGGTACAATATAAAAAATGAAACTGCTTTGGGAATGTTGGCTAAATCTTATATGGATAAAGGAGAACTTGTTCCAGATCAAGTTACTATAGATATGTTGAACGCTGAAGTAGAGAAAAATGCCGATGCCAATGGTTTTATTTTTGATGGTTTTCCTCGTACCAACGCACAAGCTAAGGCGTTGGGAGAGCTAATGGACTCTAAAGACTCAGCTATTAGCGCCATGATTGCACTAGAGGTAGATGATGAGGTTTTAGTACATCGTTTATTGGAAAGAGGAAAAACAAGTGGTAGGTCTGATGATGCAGATGAATCTATCATTAGAAACCGAATTAAGGAATACTACAATAAAACAGCTATTCTAAAAGACTTTTACTCTGCACAAGATAAATATTATGGTGTTGATGGAGTTGGTAGTATAGAAGATATTACAGAACGATTAAGTACGGTAATAGATAGCCTGTAATTTTTTTAAAGTTAAAAGTGACAACCTTCACTTTTAACTTATCACTTTTAACTTTAAAACATGACCGAAGGTAATTTTGTAGACTATGTTAAGGTATATGTGGCCTCCGGAAACGGTGGTAAAGGCTCTGTACACTTACATAGAGAAAAGTACATCACAAAAGGTGGTCCTGATGGTGGTGATGGTGGACGCGGAGGACACGTCATTATTCGTGGAAACGCCAATATGTGGACGCTTTATCATTTAAAATTCAAAAAGCATTTTAGGGCAGGCCATGGAGGTCATGGCAGTAGCAGTAGAAGTACTGGTGCAGATGGTGAGGATATCTATATCGATGTGCCCTTAGGAACGGTTATTCGCGATACCGAGACTAATGATATTGTTTTTGAAATTACAGAAGACAAAGAAGAACGCATTATAGTAAAAGGAGGCAAGGGCGGACTGGGAAACTGGCACTTTAAATCTTCAACAAACCAGACGCCAAGATATGCACAACCCGGATTACCTCTAGAGGAAAGGCACGTTACCATAGAGCTAAAACTTCTGGCTGATGTTGGACTAGTTGGGTTCCCAAATGCCGGAAAATCTACATTATTATCTGTAATAACATCTGCCAAGCCCAAAATAGCAGATTATGAGTTTACGACGCTAAAACCTAATTTAGGAATTGTTGAGTACAGGGATTACCAATCTTTTGTTATGGCCGATATTCCTGGAATTATTGAGGGGGCTGCAGAAGGAAAAGGGTTGGGTCATTATTTTCTAAGGCATATTGAACGCAATTCGGTGTTGTTGTTTTTAATCCCCGCCGATGCCGATGATATTAAGAAACAATACGATATTCTTCTTGACGAGCTAAGACGTTATAACCCCGAAATGTTAGATAAAGAAAGGCTTATAGCTATTTCTAAAAGCGACATGTTAGATGATGAACTAAAAGAAGAATTAAAGACCGAGTTGGATAACGAATTACCAATACCTTACCTTTTTATTTCATCGGTAGCACAGCAGGGTATCACGCCTCTTAAAGATGCCCTATGGAAAATGCTCAACGATTAATATAATGCCCACTTTATTCATGGAATAATTTTTGATTAACTTTAATCAAAAATTGCAAAACATGAAATCTACTAAATTCCTATTGCTCGTTTTCCTTTTTGTGAGTTGCGCTTCTATTCGCGTGAATTACGATTACGATAGAACTACAAATTTTTCAAATTATAAGACCTACCAGTATTACAGCAATATGAATACGAGTTTAAGCACTTTAGATACTAAGCGCTTGCTGGATGCCATAGATGCTAAAATGACCTTACTAGGGTTAAGCATTTCAGAAACACCCGATTTTTTAATTGACATACGTAGTGTAGAATTTCAAGGAAATTCGAATAACACCATAGGGGTTGGCCTTGGTGGAGGAGGACGAAATGTTGGAGGGGGAGTGTCTGTTGGGATTCCTATTGGAGCACCCAATGTAAATAGACAAATCACCATAGATTTTGTAGATGAAAAAGGAAGCGGTTTGTTTTGGCAAGCAATAAGCGAGTCCGGTTTTAATCCCAATGCCGCTCCCGAGAACCGTGAAGCACGGATTAAAGCTATTGTTGACAAGGTTTTATCGGGCTATCCGCCAAAGCCATAATATGGTTCGAGAGTTTTTGTTTATAGAGGCCTAAATCTTATGTCATCACAAATCTTATTAAAAAAGAGTAATGTTTAACTTAGCGTTTTCGACAGATATGCTATGAATAAATTAATATACCTAGTACTATTCCCAGTTTTAGCTTTTGGTCAATTAAATGTTGGTAAAGCAAAAGCACTTCTAGCTGAAAAAAAGTTTTACGAAGCCGAAAAGATTTTATCTCCCTATGTAAAAAATAATTCTAACGATATCGCAGCACTAGAAATGCTAGGTGATGCCTATGCGCACCAAAAAAAGTGGGATGAGGCAATTGCGATTTTTAAAAGGTTGGTGGCTCATGATTCTAATAACGCGAATTATCAATATAAGTATGGTGGTGTTTTAGGGATGAAATCGCTAGCCGTTAGTAAGCTAAAGGCACTAGGTATGATTGGAGATGTGAAAGAAGCCTTTTTAAATGCCGCACGATTAGATCCAGAGCATATAGATGCCAGGTGGGCCTTAGTAGAGTTATATATGCAACTTCCAGGTATTATTGGAGGCAGTAAGTCTAAATCCTTACAATATGCCGGCGAACTGGAAAAACTTTCTTTAGTAGATGGTTACCTTGCTAAAGGATATATTCATGAGTACGACGAAGAACCAGAACTTGCCGAAAAATATTATAAGCTCGCTTTGAGTTTGGGTGGTTCTGTAACCTGTTTTGATAAGCTCTCACATTTTTATGAAAATCAGAATCAACCCGATAAAGCTATTGAAACCATAGAGCATGCTTACGATAAGCACAATAAAAACTCGTTGCATTACCAAATAGGTAAAGTTTGTGCAGATTACAATGTTCAACTAGAAAAAGGAGAGCGCTGTTTAAAGATGTTTATTAGCAATCATTCTGTAAAGGATGGTGTGCCTATAGAATGGGGTTATTTTAGGTTAGCTCAAATAAACAAGAATAGACAAGATAAAATAGAGGCCTTAAAGTGGATAAATAAAGCGTTGTCTACAAGGGCTGATTTTTATCAGGCAAAGGAAGAAAAAGAAAAAATACTCAAATTAAGGTAGATTCTTGTTTTATGATTTGCTTTCAAAGTGAATTAATTTCTTTAGTTCTGAAATCTTCATTGTAATAATTTGGAATTTGATTTTTGGAATTTGATATTTGTTACAAAGCACTGTAATGAACGTACATTTTATAGCTATTGGTGGGGCTGCAATGCATAATTTGGCATTGGCACTACATAACAAGGGATACCGAGTAACGGGAAGTGATGATACCATTTTCGAGCCTTCTAAGTCAAGATTAGAAACCAAAGGTTTATTGCCAAACGAGTTTGGATGGTTTCCCGAAAAAATCACTCAAGATTTAGATGCGGTAGTGCTAGGTATGCATGCTAAAGAAGATAACCCAGAGTTACTTAGAGCTCAGGAATTGGGGGTCAAAATTTATAGCTATCCAGAGTTTTTGTATGAACAATCTAAAGAAAAAACCAGAGTAGTTATTGGTGGTAGCCATGGTAAAACAACAATAACATCAATGATTTTACATGTTATGCATTATCATGATAGAGATGTAGATTACATGGTAGGAGCACAGTTGGAGGGGTTTGATGTTATGGTTAAACTAACAAAAGAGAACGATTTTATTGTTTTAGAAGGGGACGAGTACTTGAGTTCTCCAATAGACAGGCGACCAAAGTTTCATTTATACAAACCTAATATAGCCTTATTAAGCGGTATTGCTTGGGATCATATTAATGTTTTTCCAACTTATGAAAACTATGTAGAACAATTCAGCATATTTGTAGATTCTATTGTAAGCGGGGGTAGCATAAATTATAATGAAGAAGACCCTGAAGTAAAACGTGTGGTTGAGAATAGTGAGAACACTATTAGAAAGTTACCCTATAAAACTCCAGAATACAGTGTTTTTGATGGAGAGACACTTCTTGAAACACCCGAGGGCGAGTTGCCTATTGAAATTTTCGGAAAGCATAATCTTAATAATTTAGCAGGTGCCAAATGGATTTGCCAACATATGGGTGTTCAAGAAGATGAGTTTTACGAAGCTATTGCTACTTTCAAAGGCGCAAGTAAACGCTTGGAAAAAATAGCTGAGCGTTCTAATGCTATTATTTATAAAGATTTTGCGCATTCTCCAAGTAAAGTAGAGGCTACCACAAAAGCGGTAAAAGAGCAATACCAAGATAGGGTATTGTTGGCTTGCTTAGAATTGCATACTTATAGTAGTTTAAATTCAGAATTCTTAAAAGAGTATAAAGGTGCCTTAGATGCTGCCGATGTAGCTGTTGTTTTCTACTCTCCCCATGCAGTTGAAATTAAGAAGTTAGATGCCATCTCTCAAGAGCAGATAGCCAAGGCTTTCGAACGAGAAGATTTAATCATATACACTAACCCTGATGATTTTAAATCCTTCTTGTTTTCTCAAAGTTTTGAGAATAAATCGGTCTTACTTATGAGCTCAGGTAATTACGGTGGTTTAGATTTAGATGAGGTAATCGGCTTGTTATAAGGTGGTTATAGCCCAAATTGTCTCAAATGGTGATCCAGGTGTTTATATTGTGCTTTTCCCCATTGATCTGCTGTAAAATTCCCAAAAAGAGGGTGTGCTACCCAATCGGTTTTGTCTTTAAGTTTATTGAACTCATTGACCAAATCAATTAAAGCTACTTTTTCAGTTTTAAATTCCGGTTGGTCTCTTACAACATATTCTGGAGCAGTAGGTATGCTTTGTTTCCATGGGCGATCATTGTAAAGACTGGATTTAAAGAGCTTAAACACCATTTTTTTCATAAATCCAATATTTGCGTTTAATTGTTCTTTACCCATGGCTACTTTTATGGGGCCTTGGCAGTGTTTAACCATTTGGTTGGCGTTCATGGTGCCCCATTTGGCTTTTGAAGTGCTTTTTAATGCATTAATTCTTTGTAGAATATCTTGATGAGCCTCTGTCTCAAATAATGATTTCATAGTGGTGCGACATTTAAAATACCCAATGAAAGTACAATTTTTAAGCATAAAATGACCTTAACGGCCTAATGTTTTTTTAATACAAAAAGTAAGAAAAAAGCACTCTATTGTGTAAGTTTGAAGTTTTTTTGGAAGAAAAAACACCTTATTTAGTATGTTTTTATCGTCGAAATGTATTTTTTTACGATAAAATACGTATATTGCCTATCCCTAAATTTACAACCATGAAAATATTCCAACATTCACTTAGTGAAAATGAGTGGAAGAATACCATCATATCAATCGATTCTAAAATCGATTTGTTCATTCTTTTCATTTCACCAGATTTTCCTCAAAAATCAGAAGTTTTAAAGCTTATTAAACAAGAGTATCCAACTGCAATTGTTATTGGGTGTTCAACAGCCGGAGAGATATCTGGAACTACAGTTAAAGATAATTCTATTTCTTTAACAGCGGTCCATTTCGAGAAAACGACACTAAAGAAGTTTGCCAAACCAATAAACGATATGAACTGTAGTTATAAGGCGGGGCAGGAAATCGCTAATACATTAAGAAGTGATGACTTAAAACACATTCTTGTACTAAGCGATGGTTTGAATGTTAATGGAGCAGAATTGGTTTCTGGATTAAAATCTGAGATTCCCAATGTTAGTATTACTGGAGGCTTAGCGGCCGATGGGGCAGATTTTAACGATACCTTCATAATTAATGGAGATGAGGTTACTAATAAACTAATTATTGGTCTCGGTTTTTACGGGAATCACCTAAAGATAGGCTGTAGTTCAAAAGGCGGATGGGACAGCTTTGGTATAGAAAGATTAGTTACCAAGTCTGAAAAGAATGTACTTTATGAGTTAGACGGTAAACCAGCCTTAAAGATTTATAAATCGTTTCTTGGAGAAGAGGCAAAGAATTTGCCAGGTTCTGGGTTGTTGTTCCCTCTTAGTATGAGAAATAGTGACACTAGTGATCCTGTTGTGAGGACTATACTGAGCGTTTCTGAAGAAGACCAAAGTTTAACGTTTGCAGGTAATATTCCCGAAGGGTCTTATGTTCGATTAATGAAGGCCAATATAGATAGGTTGATAAACGGGGCAAAAGACTCTGCAGATTCTGCAGCAGAATTTTTAAACGAAGAATCTCAACTGGCCATATTGATTAGTTGTGTAGGTAGACGCTTGGTTTTGAAACAGCTGGTTGAAGAAGAAGTTGAGGCAGTACGTGAGGGTATTGGCGACAAATCATATATCACAGGGTTCTATTCTTATGGCGAGATAGCACCTTTTGGAGAGTTTTCGCCATGCGAATTACATAATCAAACCATGACAATAACAACACTTGCAGAATGTTAGAAATTAACTCACATAGATTGTTAAAGCGGCAACTTCAAAAGGCTAATTTAGAATATTTAAGTAGTGACCCAAATTTCACTAAATTTTTGGAATTTGTAAATACCGCATATTTTAGTTTTGATAAGGATATTCAGCTCATAGAGAATACTTTAGAGGAAAGTTCTAAAGAGCTTTTTGTTGCCAATCAAAAGCTCACCATAGAAAGAGATAAAACTAAAACCAAATTAACAAATTTAGTCGATAATATTGGTGGTGTTATTTTTGAAACCGACCCTGTTGGGAACTTTACGTTTTTGAATAGTGCCTGGGAAGAGTATTCTGGACATTCCATAGAAACCTCATTGGGAAAAAACTTCTTAGATTTTCTAAAGGAAGAGGATATCGATGGTGAAAAAGGTCTCAAAGATATTTTTGGAAAAAGACAAAATAGGATAAAGTTTATTTTCAAGCATAAAAACAAAGGCAAAACATTGTGGTTTGAAGTAAAATCTAAACCTATAAACAACAAGGACGGAAAGTTTGTTGGCTATATTGGTACGATTTCAGAAGTAACTAACTTGAAGGAGACCGAAATAGAACTTCAAAAAGCTAGTAAGTCTAAGGATGTTTTTCTATCTACAATGTCTCACGAGATTAGAACACCATTGAATGCAGTTACAGGTTTAACGAACATTCTATTAATGGAAAATCACCTGCCGGATCAGCTAGAAAACTTAAAAGCACTTAAGTATTCTGGAGAGCATTTGTTGGGTCTGATAAACGATTTATTGGATTTCGATAAGATCAAGTCTGGAGAATTAAAGGTTAATGAAAAGGATTTTGATTTAAATTATTTCCTCGAAAACATAAAGTCTCATTTTATTTTGAGAGCAGAAAAGAAAGGTATCATCTTTAATGTTATCAAAGAAAATGATATTCCTAATAATATAATCGGTGACAAACTTAAGTTAACTCAAGTTGTAAAAAACCTTTTAAGTAACTCGTTAAAGTTTACAGAACACGGTAGTATCATACTTAGCGTTAAAAAAGTTGGTGTTCAGAACAATAAGGTAGAACTAAGATTTAAAGTTATAGATACCGGAATAGGAATTTCAAAAGAAAAGCAGAATTCTATTTTCGAAAGTTTTGTTCAGGCAGATTCTGATATTTCTGTTAAATATGGAGGTACTGGTCTGGGACTTGCCATTAGTAAAAAATTACTGGGACTTCAAAATAGTGAGTTGAAAGTTAAGAGCACGTTAGGTAAAGGTGCTACATTTTCTTTCAATATTAAGTATAAGTTGAGCAACAGGTTAAGTCAGTATGAACCTGAGATGATTAAAATGCATCCTCAGTACAGTCCTTTAGATATTAAAGTTTTAGTTGCTGAAGACAATAAGATGAACATCTTAATCATAAAAAAAATTCTTTCTAAGTGGAATGTAGATTTTAAAATTGCTGAAAACGGACATGAAGTTCTTGATTTGGTTCAAGAAGAAGATTTTGATTTGGTTTTAATGGATTTACAAATGCCCTTGCTAGATGGGTATGAGACCACACAGAAGATAAGAGCTTTTTCTAATCCCCAGAAAGCTTCTGTTCCTATCATAGCACTTACTGCATTTGCGCAAACTGATATCAAGGAAAAAGCAAAACTTTATAAAATGAATGGTTTTATGGGTAAACCTTTTGATCCTTCTAAACTTTATACCCTGTTGCAATTCTATTCGCTAAAGTCTGCTTCAGCTAAGTGTATTTAATTGGGAGATTGTAAGGCTTTTTTTAATTAGTATTCATTAGGCTATTGATTTCTATTTGAGTTATAGTTACCTTTATCCAATGCAGGAAAAAAACGGCTCGTTTTCAATTAAAAATTGGTCACAAGATGACCAGCCTCGAGAGAAACTTCTAAATAAAGGAAAAACTACGCTAAGTGATGCCGAATTGGTAGCTATTCTTATTGGTTCGGGTAATAAAGATGAGAGTGCTGTAGCTTTATGTAAGCGTATATTGAATACGGTCGGGAATAATTTAAATGAATTAGGAAAGTTGTCTATCAAGCAACTAATGAGCTTTAAGGGAATAGGTGAGGCAAAAGCCATTTCCATAACTGCAGCTTTAGAGCTAGGACGACGACGAAGGTCTGAAGAAGCTTTGGATAAAAAGAAAATCACCTCCAGCACCTCGGTATTTGAACTTATGCAACCCATAATAGGTGAGCTCAACCATGAAGAATTTTGGATTATTTATTTAAATAATTCTAACAAAGTAATTACTAAAAGCCAGTTGAGTAAAGGTGGCATTACTGGCACTCTAGTAGATGTTAGGCTAGTTCTTAAAACTGCTCTCGAAGTAGGGGCTACTAGCCTAGTTTTAGCACATAATCATCCCTCTGGAGCATTAACTCCAAGTGAGGCCGATAAACAAATTACCCAAAAACTAAAAAATGCAGCCAATACTTTAGATGTACGTGTCTTAGATCATTTGATCGTTACAGAGAAATCTTATTTTAGTTTTGCAGACCAATCCATTTTATAGATGCTCTTAGTTTATACACATAAAATATCTCCACGTATTAAATATGCTTTCAAGCACATCTGTACGAGAATTTTAAGAGTAGATGTTGGTTTTACTACAAAAATAGAGGAGTTCATAGCGCATGAAAGTTTAAAAATGTCTTACACTAAGCAACAGCTCGGTAATGAGTTTTTTATTAAAAGTCATGATATCATGTTTGAGCAAGGTGTTTCAGATATTGATATTAATGTTCAAGATTGGGACGATACAAAGGCATTCTTTTATGTAGGTGATAAGTGTGGTGTGCCATTCGATATATTTGCGGCATCTTTTTATTTGTTATCTCGATATGAAGAATATTTACCACATGTAAAAGATGAGTATGGTAGGTTTATGGCTTCAGAAAGTTTAGCGTACAAAAATGATTTTTTGAAAATCCCTGTTATAGATATTTGGGCTTACAAATTCAAAGAGGCAATACAAAATCAATTTCCGGATTTTGATTTCCCAGAAAGGACCTATAGAATTAAACCTATTATTGATGTACCGACAGCCTACCGTTATAAATCTAAAGGATTGGTTCGAACTGTAGGAGGGCTGTTCAAGGAATTCTTTCAATTTAGATTTAAAAGTATATATCTAAGAATTGTAGTGCTTTTAGGTCTTAAACATGATCCATACGATACATTCAAGTATCTTATAAATAGACAAAAATCTAGTAAGGGTAAGTTTTTGTTTTTCTTTCTTATAGGGGATTATTCCACATACGACAAGGGCATCAATATTAATAAGAAGAGTTTTGTTTCGCTCATAAAACATGTTGCAGACTATTGTAAGGTTGGATTGAAAGTTTCTTTTTTTGCTGCAGATAATATAACTGTTACAAAAAAGGAGAAGATTAAAATGGAGGAGGTAATCAACAGGCCGCTAATTGCATCCAGGCAGTCTTACTCTAGGCTTAATTTGCCAGAGACCTACAGGAATCTTGTTGATTTGGAAGTAAAAGAGGATTACACCATGGGTTATGTAAAGCATGTTGGGTTCCGTGCAGGGACATGTACACCATTTTACTTTTACGATTTGGATTATGAGATACAGACGCCACTTAAAGTCTACTCCTATCAGCTAATGGATTTTGCTCTTCTCAAAAATAAATCGCTTTTAGATAAAAAGAAGGTTTTGAATGAATTGATAAGAGAAGTGAAAAAGGTTAAGGGAGAATTAATTCCTGTATTTCATAATTATACTTTTTCAGGTTCTCCCCGTTGGGTGGGATTTAAGGAATTGTTCAATGTCATAATAGAATCTGCAAATGAACAATAATATAAAAGATGTTTTTTTCGATTTAGATCACACACTTTGGGATTTCGATAGAAACTCGGGCCTTACATTTAAAAAGATTTTTGAAATCAATAATTTAGAAGTAGATATCGAAAGATTTTTATTTCACTACGAACCAATAAATTTAGAGTATTGGAAATTATACAGAGAAGAACAGATAGATAAGCCATCCTTACGGTTTGGAAGACTCAATGATGCTTTTTTAGAGTTAGGTAAAGCGCTGGAAAAGGACTTTATTCTTAAACTTTCTAACGACTATATAGAACATCTAGCAACATATAATTACTTGTTTGATAATACAATAAGTATATTAAATTATCTTAACAAGCGTTATAACTTACACATAATCACTAATGGGTTTGAAGAAATTCAGCATAAGAAAATGTATAAGTCTAACATTGTGCACTTTTTTAAAACAGTAACCAATTCGGAAATGGTAGGTGTTAAAAAGCCTAACCCGAAAATTTTTAAGTTTGCTTTAAGTCTTGCTCAAGCCAATGTTAATACCAGTATTATGATTGGAGATAGTTATGAAGCTGATATATTAGGTGCAAAAAATGTTGGAATGGATACCATTCTTTTTGATCCCAAAAATCATTTTTCAGAAAATAACCAGAAAAAGATTCAGAATTTAAATCAATTACGTGATATTTTGTAATATCTAAATTTACTATGTTTACAAAACCAAATATTAACCTACTTAGACAAATGAAAAAACAGTTTTTAATAGGATTGTCGTTTTTGCTTTTTTTGTGCATTGCTTGTACAAAGGATATTGATTTTGAACAGGCAAAAAACATCGAAATTTCTCCAACTATTGAATCCAGTATTATCTTCTTTGAAGCTCAAGCACCCGGTTTTATTGAAAATGGGGTGGAGGTTCCTGTAACGGGAGATTTTATAGAAGTAGATGTTTTTAACAGTTCTTTTATTAATGATAACTTGACTAAAGTTGATTTGGTGTTTGAAACTGAAAATTCGTTACCTCGAGATTTTCATTTCGATTTAAACTTTGTAAGCGAATCAGGAGACATACTAGATAATTTTTCTTTTTTAACCTCAGAGTCATCAACACATACAAAAACTTTTGAAGGAGATGCATTAGATGTTCTGAAAAATACTTCAATATTAGCGTTTACACTTACCATGCTTCCGGGAGATGCAATAAATATTTCTACTACAGGTAGTATTGGTTTAAAGTCTAGAGGTGTGTTTTACTTTAATATTGAGAGTTAGTATGAAGCGTGGTATAATTTCATTTTTATTTATAGTGTTTGTTAATTTTGGTTTTACACAAAATAAACAACTACTTTATGGTTTTTCAGAACTACCGCAATCCTTATTACAAAACCCAGGAGGGAAGATAGACAATTATTGGTATTTTGGAGTTCCTCTCTTATCCCATATCCATTTTAATGCAGGTTCGTCGGGGATTACTGTTTACGATTTATTTGCGGAAAATGATATAGATTTTACTGAAAAGCTTAGACGGGCAATTTATAGTATGACTTCTCGAGATTTTTCAACATTTACTCAGCAGTTGGAAATTTTTTCAGGTGGTTTTGCTTATGGTAATTCTTTTGAAAAGGATAAGTATATAAGCTTTGGACTTTATCAAGAAACAGATTTTATTGGATACTTTCCTCAAGATTTTGCTATCCTAGCTTATGAAGGTAACTTCAATAATAGAAATAGATTATTTCAAGCCGATCATTTTAATATTAGTGCAGAATTAATCTCCGTACTTCATGTAGGTTTTAATAAAAAGGTAAATGAGAAATTTACTTTTGGAATAAGAGGGAAGATTTATTCGAGTGTTGTTAATATAAATTCAACACGTAATAAAGGTGGATTTGTCACTCAGGCAGGTGAAAACAATTTACTTCAACACGTGTTTAATCTCGATTTGGGTGTCAGGACTTCAGGTATTGCAACAATGCTTAATGATGACAACTCAGATGTCTCAGAGGATGTTAAAACATTAAGAAAACAGTTTCTGTTTGGAGGTAATTTAGGCTTGGGTGTGGATTTGGGTGTCACACATCAAATCAACGACCAGTGGCACATAGATGCCTCTCTCTTAGATATTGGTTTTATTCGTCATAAAAAAGAAGTAGAAAATTATCAGGTGCAGGGTGATTATGTTTATGAGGGTATTGATCCTCTTTTTGCTAGTGCTCAAGGTCAGACTGCAGATGGCTATTGGAGTGACATTGAAGACGATTTTGAGGAATTATTTGAAGTCGACACCATACGCACTGCCTACACTACAATGAGGCCTATAAAGTTTAACGCATCTTTAAATTATTCTTTTGGAAAGAAAAAGCTAAAAGAATGCAATTGTACAAATGAAGATGAAGGGTATTTAAATGCTGTAGGTTGGCAATTATATGCTATCAATAGACCCAAAGCACCGCAGCTTGCTTTAACCGCCTATTATTACAGAAGATTGCTTAACGGCCTGGATATTAAAGCTGCTTATACAATCGATTCTTATTCCTTCAGTAATTTAGGTTTAGGGATTTCTGCAAGTTTGCTAGGGCTCAATATATATGCTATGGCAGATAATTTACTTAGCTTAAATAACGTATACGACGCTCAAAGTGTATCTTTACAATTAGGTATTAATTATGTATTTAAAAAAGATGAAAATTAGGTTTCTAGTATTGGCAGTTGTTCTGTTCTATGTCTCTTCATTTTATGCGCAGTCAAGTTTAGATGGTTACAAATATATTATTGTGCCTAATAAATTTGATTTTTTAAGTGAAAAGAATAAATATCAATTAAATGGTTTAACGCACTTTTTATTTAATAAGAATGGATTTAAAGCAATAATTGAAGGAGAAGATTATCCCAAAGATTTAATTAATAACCGTTGTTTAGCATTAAGATCTAATGTTTTGAGGGAGCCTGGAATGTTTAAAACAAAACTGAAATTAGAGTTTAAAGATTGTAATGATAAAGTTGTTTATGTTTCCCCAGTAGGAGAGAGTAGGGAAAAGGAATATAAGAAAGCCTATCATGCAGCAATTAGAACCGTTTTCGAACATTTAAAAAAGTTGAATTATTCCTTTAAGCCTAGTAATAGTTTAACGCTTACTACAGAAGCATATTCTGAACCTATTGATGCTATTAAAAGTGATGAGTCTGTTAAGCCTGAGCAACAGATTCAAGAAGTAAAAAGTAAAGTTGAAAATAGGAGTAAGGTTTCAAAGCCAAAACATGATGAGTCTGATAAATTAAAAAAATCCACTTCACGGCTCTACGCTCAACCAATAGAAAACGGTTTTCAGCTAGTTGATACATCACCTAAGGTTTTGTACAGAATAAAGAATACTGGGTTGACTGATGTGTTTCTAGTGGAGCATTTAAATGGTGTTATCTACAAAAAAGCAGGTGATTGGATTTTGGAATATTACGATGGAGAGACCTTAGTAAAACAGGTTTTAGACTTGAAGTTTTAAGTTGTCTATTTTTGTTTTCAAACTGAAAAAAAAACATCATTTAGTGAGATTTAAGATATTACTTTTTTGTGTATTATCGTTTTTGATGATGAGTTGTGGTCACTCAAAACGGAAATCTGACCTAATAGCGAATTATGAAAAACATTCAGCCGAAATTCAAGAATTAACTAGTTATTTTACTAAAATCGTTCCAAAAAATTATATAGTACAAATTCGTTATGAATCCTCGGACGAAATTAACTTAGAAGTATATGAAAAGCTTCATGATTCTCTGGATAATGAGTTGCTGTTTCGGAAATGGGATATCGATATTGATAATTATATTGAGGAGCCACAAACTAACTACGAAGAGAAATATCACGGAAAGACCAATTCGTTTAAATTGGCTAAAAACAAATTAAACTGGACGAATGAAACTATCGAAAAACTTTATAATAAACTGGAATCTGTAAATTGTATTGGAATATCTAATTGGAAACCAATGGAAATTGAATATGGTAACAATGCTCTCGGTGTATATTCCTATAAGATTTTCGAAAAAGGGTTAAGTGAAGAGCAAATCAAAAAGTACAACGATGGTTGTAACAATATATATCTTGAAGATAATGTTGTACTATCGTATTCTGGAGGAGCAATAGGAATGCAATGCTTTGAAGATTATTACAAAAAATAAAGTCATTCTAAATAACTATAGCTTATTGAGGTGAAGTTTCTAATCGATATTCACTACAGTTTACTGTTTTTGGCAATATCAGAAAATATTAGCTGTTCTTCCATAGTGAGCCATTATTAAACCGCTAATAGTCATATTTATTCTTCCAACGTTGTTTTAAAAATTCACGCTGGCCATTTTCTCGAGTATTATTTCCAGGTTCGTAGAATTTGGTGCCTTTAATTTCTTCAGGAAGAAATTCTTGATTGGCAAAATTGTTCTCGTATTTATGGGCGTATTTGTAATTTTCTCCATAACCTAATTCTTTCATTAGTTTTGTAGGTGCGTTTCTTATTTCTAGAGGAACACTAAGGTCACCAGTTTCTCTTACTTTTTGTTGTGCCAGCTTTATAGCAGCATAGGCTGCATTACTCTTAGGGGAACAAGCTAAGTAAGTAGCACACTGACTCAAAATGATTCTGGATTCAGGGTAGCCAATAGTAGATACAGCTTGAAACGTATTGTTGGCGATAACCAGTGCTGTGGGATTTGCATTTCCGATATCCTCACTTGCTGAAATTAATAGCCTCCTCGCAATAAATTTTAAATCCTCACCACCTTCAATCATTCGAGCTAGCCAATACACGGCACCGTTGGGATCGCTTCCACGAATAGATTTTATAAATGCCGAAATGATATCGTAGTGCTGCTCACCCGTTTTATCATAGCGTGCTGGATTGTTTTGTATTCTTTCCAAAACAATTTTATCTGTTATTATAATTTTGTTTTCATTAAAAGAATTTATAATGAGTTCGAAAGCATTTAATAATTTTCTGGCATCTCCACCAGAGAGTCTTAAAAGCGCATCGGTTTCTTTTAATTCTATGTTTTTTTTAGAAAGAATGTTGTCTTTTTCAATGGCTCGATTTATAAGTGTTTCTAAATCATTTTTATCGAATGCATTTAATATGTAAACCTGGCACCTTGATAACAATGCAGAAATAACTTCGAAGCTAGGGTTTTCTGTAGTAGCTCCAATTAGTGTAATCCAGCCTTTTTCAACCGCTTGGAGTAACGAATCTTGTTGAGATTTACTGAAGCGATGAATCTCATCAATAAACAAAATAGGGTTTTTAGTGGTAAATAAACCGCCACTTTGTTTGGCCTTTTCTATAACATCACGTACATCCTTTACACCAGAGCTTATAGCGCTAAGAGTATAGAAAGGTCGACCAGATTCTGTAGCAATAATATTGGCTAAGGTTGTTTTTCCCGTTCCGGGAGGTCCCCAAAAAATCATAGAGGGAATTAAGCCTTGTTTTATGCTTTGGGTTAGAGCTCCTTTTGGTCCAACAAGGTGTGCCTGACTGATATAGTCCTCTAAAGTTTTTGGACGTAAACGTTCTGCTAAAGGTTCGTTCATAAACGTAAAAATACCTTTTTTTAATATTCAACTAAGGGATAAACTGTCAATTTAACATTTAGTAGCAGATTGGACTGCTGTTTGCTATCTTTATAATATGGATGAAAATGGTCATTTTAAATTTTCTACAGGAGTTATAGCCTATCCTGTCTTTTTTGTTTTAATAATATGGTCGGTGCTGTCTTTTGAGGTAAGGTTTAGTGTTAATTTCAATGAGTTTGGTATTTATCCTAGAACTTTTGACGGTCTTAGAGGAGTGCTTTTGAGTCCTTTCATACATAATGGGATTAAACATTTGTACCATAATACCGTACCGGTTTTAGTGCTTACTATGGCTATGTTTTATTTTTATCGTAAAATTGCCTGGAAAGTCATTCTTCTTGGTATAGTTATATCAGGTTTCTTAACTTGGTGTATTGGTCGACCTTCATATCATATTGGAGCTAGCGGACTCATTTATGTGCTAGTAAGTTTTACCTTTTTTAAAGGCGTTTTTGCAAAGCATTATCGCCTAATCGCTTTATCATTATTGGTGGTTTTTCTTTATGGAAGTATGGTTTGGTATATCGTTCCTATTAAAGAAGGGGTTTCCTGGGAAGGTCATTTGTCAGGTTTAGTCACGGGTTTGATTTTTGCACTGTTCTTTAAGAAACAAATTGCAAAACCTAAAACATTTGTTTGGGAGCAGGAAGATTATAATGAGGATGATGACCCCTTTTTAAAACATTTTGATAAAGACGGTAACTTTATTGAAACCCTCGATGATGATCAAGAAGACTTACCATCGATAAACTATACCTATAAAGAAAATAAGAAGTAGTTTTTAAAAATCTCAATTGTTAATAGTCAATCTTTGTCTTACTGATTCATATAAAAAAGCACCACAGGCCACAGATACATTTAGAGATTCGATATCTCCTAACAAAGGGAGTTTAGCTTTTTCATCTACAATTTTAAGAATGGAAGGATTTATACCTTTTCCTTCAGATCCCATGATGATAGCACAAGGTTCCTTAAAAGAAATATCGTAAATATTATTGTTTGTTTTTTCGGTAGCAGCAATAACCTTAATACCAGAAGCCTGCATATAAAAAACAGCATCTTTTATATGGTCTACTTTGCAAATGGGAACTTTAAAAACCGCACCTGCACTGGTTTTTATAGTGTCTCCATTTACAGGGGCGCCACCTTTCTTTTGAATAATTATTCCGGAAACTCCTGTGCATTCTGCAGTTCTTATAATAGCTCCAAAATTTCTAACATCACTTAATTGATCTAAAAGTAAGAACATGGGTGTTTTACCAGATTCTAGAACACTCAAAACTAAATTTTCTAAATCATAGAATGCTATTGGTGAAATTTGACCTACTGCACCTTGATGATTTTTTTTTGTTAATCGGTTCAGCTTTTCAATAGGCACATACGAGGTACTGATATCTTGTTTTCTTAAAAGCGTCTCTAATTCCGTGAAAAGTTCTCCTTTAAGCCCTTTTTGAAGAAATACTTTATCTATGGTTTTATCAGAATTAATGGCTTCTATTATGGCTCGTATCCCGAATATTTGGGTTTGTTTTTTCATGGGGTAAAGGTATAAAAAAAGAGACTGAAAAGTTTCAGTCTCTTTTTTGTGGAATTAAGTATTGAATTTTATTTAGTGTCAAATTCAGAAGAGTCAGAATTTCCAAAATTACCTCCTCCTTGAGCTTTAACTACTCCATTCAGAGTTAGTGTATAAGTACCATTAGTAGGGAAGCTCAGACCATCTCCAAAGCTGTCATTAATTATTAATGTATAATCTCTTCCAGCACAAAGAACAATATCTTCAGAGGCAGTAGCTTGTCCGTCAGAATACGTCCCTCCACCAGATACGACAACGTTATCCAAAGCATCTTTTACTTCCCAAGTTGTTTCACTAGCAAAGCCATCAAAAACAAAATCTAGTACAGCTGTAACTTCATTACATTGTTGGGTATAGGCAACAGTTGTTGTACCTCCAACAAAAGCCCCTTCTTCATCCGTAAAACTCAAAACAAGATTGTTAACACCTATACCTAAGTTTGAGTCAGAAAGTGTAACAGTAAGAGTACCTTCTTGAGAACCGGCTGGGATAATAACAGTCTCAGGAACACTATACGAACCAGCTCCTGCTGATGTTGAACCATCTACTGATACTCCAATTGATCTATCAGAACTACTTTTTTTCGATGTTAGCACAGATACATCTACGGTGATGTCACCACCTAAATCGACAACCGCACTGTAACTAGTTTGAGCAAATGTGATATAATCAAATACGTTGTCTTCTAATATGTTTTCCTCACTACAACTATTACCTAGGATTAGTGAAAAAACCATTGCTAATAAAATATGTGTTTTTTTCATAATAGTTTTTTTAATTAAGGGTTTTGGTCATTAGGCCCTATATTAGGGTTTGAGTTCAACTCCCCTTGAGGGATTTGCATTTTAAAGAAGTCGCCACCCACAGGTATGTCAACTAAACCAAAGCTTCTATGGTTAGAACCAGGTCCAGATCTGTCTAAAGGTTTCTTAAGTCTTTTCAAGTCAAACCATGAAACACCTTCACCCCAAAGTTCTATTCTTCTTTGTAAATAGATTTCTTCTACTAAATCCATTCCAGTATTTGTAGATTTTACATAGCCAGGGTCTCTGTTACTTACCAATTCGAATAGTACATCCGCGGCAGTAGGATCTCCCAATCTAGCTTTGGCCTCAGCTTCAACCAACCACATCTCTGCAGCTCTCATATAAGAGTAATCGCCTTCAAAAAACGTTTGGTCTATAAACTTAACGTTGGCATAACCTATGTAACCTTCTTCAGCTGGGAAATCTGGATTACCATCTACAGGGTCTATCCATGCCGCTTTTCTTAAGTCTGTATCTGGTATTTGGTCGTAAAGTCTGGCGTCAATCATTTTGAAACCAAAACCGAATCCAACACCACCGTAACCACCAGCAGTGCTATCAAAATGCGAAAAGAATGATATAAATGTGGTTGAGGTTAGGTTGTCTATATCGGCACCCCACATCCATTCTACGTTATTAATGTCATCCCAACCATCGATAGCATATTGTTCACCTGGCATTAAGGAATATCCTGCCCTAGCACCCGCAGCATTATCGGCAGCGCCTTGCCAGTTACCTGTTTCAAGATATACATTCGCTAAAAAGGCCATGGCTACATTCTTATCGATTTCCTGTTTGGTGTCTCTAGAATAACCATCTAATAGCGTTACAGCAAGTTCTAAATCGGGTATGATAACATCATAGACATCTTGAACTGTACCTCTACCTTTACCACTTACAATGTCTACTCTATCAGGAATTGGTACACCTGGAGAAGTTTCGTTTCCAATGTATGTGTCTGAATAAACTCTTACTAAATTAAATAGAGAAAATGCTTTTATAGCTAAAGCTTGTCCAAGAAGCGCGTCTTCTTCAGAAGTTCTGTCGTTTCTATCACGTAAACCGTTTATAACGCTATTGGCGTCAGCTATAGCTGTGTAATAAGTGTTCCAAACAATGTTGGTCCTACTACTGGTTTGTTGTCTTCCGTTATAATTATACAGGAAGATATACCAGTTGAAGTTATTTAGAACAATGTCCTGTCCCATCATATCTGTAATGGCCATAATTCCCTTTTGTCCATAATCTACATCTACTCTTGCAGGGTTACCAATACCAAATGAACGTAAATTTGCATAAATCGCTCTGAGTGTTGCTTCATTTGCAGCAGGGGTAGACTCAAGCTGTTCTCTCGTTATAGAGTTAGCTGCTTCAGTGTCAAGAAAGTTATCCTCACAACCATAAATGGAGGTGAAAAGGATAGCTAATAAAATATATTTAAACTTTTTCATGATTTTTTAGAAATTAATTGTTATTCCAAGAGATGTAGTTCTGGCAAGTCCAAACTCGTTAATGGCGTTACCAGTAATACTCAACCTTGGGTCGTAACCTTGTCTAGCTTTAGACCACAAGTGTAGGTTGTTTCCGGTCGCATAGATTTTAAGGCTTGTAACACCCAGTTTATCCATAAGCTTGTTGTCAAAATTGTACGATAAGGTCACATTTTGAAGGTTCAAATACGATGCATCCACTAGAAAGAACGAAGATGTTCCGGCTTGATTCACGTCGTTAATATCTAATCTTGGAATTAGTGCAAACCTGTTTTCTGGAGTCCAAGAGTTGAATACATCATTATGGAAGTTGTCTCCGGCAGAGGTTGTACTTATAAGATTTTGATAAACCCCGTCATAACCATATCCACCAATTTGATAAGCAAATGCTACGCCTAATGAGAAATTTTTATAGGTAAGGCTCGTATTGAAACCACCATAAACATCAGGGATTGCCGATTTTCCAACAAAGTTTTCAGAAGCACCATTACGGTTATTTGTTATTTCCCTGCTGGTTACATTACCTTCTGTGTCTAGAACATCAGTGAACCATAAGCCGTCACCATTACTTGGATCAACACCAGCCCATTCTCTCATAAAATAATCGTATCGTGAACGGCCTTCTTGAAGTCTAAACAAGCCATCGTCAATAAATTCATCTGGAAGTTTAGTGATTTCGTTTTTATAATGTGTACCGTTAATAGATAGGGACCACTGAAAATCTTCGCTTCTTACAATATCTCCAGAAAGTTCAATTTCAATACCCTTGTTCTCCATATCTCCAACATTAGCAGGTTTAGTACCAACCCCATCACTTTGTGCCAGTGGTTCGAAGAATAATAAGTCTTCAACCGCTCTTACAAAGTATTCTGCATTTACAGATAATCTATTGTCTAGTATTGTAAATTCTAATCCGGCATTAATATTTGTGGAAGTTTCCCAAACTAAATCGGCATTACCCAATTGGAAGAATGCTGTTCCTGGAAGGTTGCCTCCTGCGTTAATGATGTCAAATTGATCAGTGTAGGCAAAATAGTTTCTATTATCGGCATCACCAACAATAGTCCTGTTATCTTCGTAGAGAATGGCATCATTACCTTGTTGACCGTAACTGGCCTTAAGTCTAAGACTATTTACCCAAGGCACATTAAAGAAATTTTCCTTGTGTACAGACCATGCACCACCAAGACCATAGAAATTACCCCATCTGTTATCTGGACTAAACACCGATGACCCATCTCGTCTGAAACTTGCATTTAAGAAATACTTATCTGAGAAATCATAAGTCAGTCTAGAAAAGTAACCTTCTACATTGTAATCTTTTTGGTATCCAGTCAAAAACTGAATATTAGCACCATTATTTACTACTGCAAGTCCATCAATAACAGTTTCAGTAACCTGTCCAGCTAATAATCTAAAGTTGTAATCGTTACTTTCATGCCCTAGTAACACGGAGAAACTATGGTTGCCAAAGTCTTTATTCCAGTTTAAAAGCTGTTGATGTGCTACTGTTAAACCTCTATTAGAACGTGTTGTAATTCTACCGTTCGCGTTAAAAGCGTCACCTCCTTGAGGAGTAGCATATCTCGAGATGTTAGCTAAAGTTAAATCGGCAGACATATTATATGTAAATTCAAAGTCCTTAAGGAATTTAGCCGATATACTAAATCTAGCCGAAAGGTTATCAGAGACATTGTCATTAACATCTAATTGTGCAGTACCAACTGGGTTAGAAAGAGATTTAAAACTTGGTCTGGTTCCTACAGAACCACCAGTTCCTAAACCAAAATCAAAAATTCTATTACCGTTGCTATCAAGTACTAAATTACCGTTTGCATCCCGTCCATAAACAGGGTAAATAGGAGCAGTACCACGCGCCCATCCTGCAATATTACTTACGTTACCTGAGGTAAAACCACCCAGCGGGTTATCTGCAATTGTGTTCGAGTAATTTAAACCAGCGTTTATCTTTAGCCATTCTGTAGGTGTGAAGTCTGAATTCATTCTTGCGGTAATTCTTTCGAACCCGGAATTAACTATGATACCTTCATCATCTAAGTGACCTAAAGAAAGGAACGTACTTAATTTTTCGTTTCTGAAACGTAGGCTTAAATAATTCTCTTGCCTTATTCCTGAGATATAAGATTCGTCTATCCAACTATCTTGGTACAATAAGTTTGCGCTTGGATTGATTCTCCCTGTAGCTGGGTCTATGATTTGCCCTTCAGGAACATCATAACTATTGTAACCAAGAGGGAAAGCTGGATTTGTAACAATATTTGCTGCTGCTGCTTGAGCGGCAGCTGCTGGTGACTGACCATTGTTGATTAAATTAAGTCTGGTTCTGTCAAAAACAGCCTCGTAATATCTTCCTGAGGATGAAATGATATCATATTCAGGAACTGCTCTGTCATTGAAACCAACTTTTGTATCAAAAGTAACCTCAAGTTTTTCAGAAGCTCCTTTTTTAGTAGTAATGATAACTACACCATTTGCACCTCTACTACCGTAAAGTGCATTAGCAGAAGCATCTTTCAAGAATGTCATGGACTCAATATCCTGAGGGTTGATAGCGTTTAAGTTTCCATTAAACACCACACCGTCTACAACATATAGCGGAGCACTAGAGGAGTTAATAGAACCAATACCTCTAAACCTTACGGTTGGGTCGGCTCCTGGAGCTCCAGATTGATTGATAATTTGAACACCAGATACCTGACCAACAAGACCCTGAACTACTGAGGGTGTTGGGATGTCGGCTAATTTCTCTGTTTTTAGAGTAGTAACCGAACCGGTGATTTCTTCTTTTTTCTGAGTACCATAGGCAACTACCACCACTTCTTCTAAGGTTGCAGCATCTTCAACCATGGTTACATTAATTGTGTTTGAAGAGCCTACCGTTACTTCTTGAGATGTGTAACCAACAAAACTAAACACAAGAATTCCTCCTTGATTTACTTTTATTGAATAATTACCGTCAAAATCTGAAGATGTACCGGTTGAGGTGCCTTTCACTACGACTGTTGTTCCTGGTAACGGAAGACCTGATTCGTCTAGAACAGTACCTGAAACCGTCTTTTCTTGTGCAAAAGATAGTTGCACAACAAACGCTAGTATTAGCGTTAAAATTCCACTAAACTTTGTTTTCATTTTATAATTATTTGAATTAGTCAACGTCAAAAATCATAATAAAAAGTTAATAAAACAATAAATAACGGTTAAAATTTGAAATTTAACTCGAAAATTTAACTAAAACGGGTTTAAAGCATTAAAATTTGTGAGTTTAAGGCTTTTTCTTTAAAAAATTGTAGTTAAGCTAATATGGACTTTAGAGTTCGATAATTTGAACTGTTCGTTTTCTCGTTTTCCATTGGCATAGTTCAGTTTGAATAGGCCAGATTTGGTAAGGATGCCAAAACCGAACCCATAACTAAATAGCTTTTGGTTTAGGTTTTGGGTTTTGTTTTCAAAATAAGCAGCGTCAATTACAGAGTGTAAGTAAATGGAGTTGTTTAGTTGAAATCTGTATTCTGTATTTATCAGTCCGTAAAGTGAGGCAAATAGGCTGTTTTCTTCGAAACCTCTTATAGAGTTTATCCCGCCAAAGCGTAGCAACTCATTTTCAAAGTGTAAATCTGAATCAATAATAGCTCCATTACCTCTAATGTATAAGCTGTTTTTGTGGTTTAGGTTGAATATTTTAAAAAGATCTGCGCGTAGAACGGTTTGTTTTGAGGTATTAGATGATTCTTTCCTGTTGCCGAAATTTGTTTCCAAATAAACGTTAGAATGTATGGGGAATAGGAGGTTTGCTTTTTTCACGTTTGTATACTCATAGCTAAACGATACAAAGTTCTTTCTGTAATCTTGTATAGAAATCAATGCGTTTGTGCTCAATAGGTTGTTCGATTCTTCAAAAAGAATCCCAGAACTGATTTTATGACGAGCGTTGATTTGATAATTGAGCTTGGCCGATTGGTTTATTGTAGTAAATGTCGAGTCTTTCCTAAACAGATTCATAGACAGGTCTAATCCAATAGGGGATTTGAACATGTAGGGCATGCTTAGGTCAACCAGAAATGTTTCTTGGTCGTTTTCATCGCTCTTATAAAGTATCTTGAAAGATTCGCCAAAATTTAAGTTGTTGGTCAGTTTTAGGTTTATGTATCCATCAAATTGAATTCTGCTGGTCTCTTCGTTAGTGCCAAACCCTAAAAAACCATCGAAAGAATTATTTTGTTCTTTTTTAAGGTATAGATATAATGTGGTGGAATCTTTAGAGAATAAAACTTCTGGAGGTTTAACTTCGGAAGTAAATCTTAAATTTTGTAGCTGTTGAGTTTTGTTTTTAATGTCGGCTAAGTCAAAAGTCTGAGAGCGCTTTATTTTCAAGTAGTGCTTTAGAAAAGCTTCTGGGAATTTGTTGTAGCCTTTAATTTTAATGTCATTGATAATTCTTTTTTCTTGACTTGTTTCAATTTTCAATTGGGCTGTCAAAATACCCGTATCATCAATCTCTATTTCAGAGAGTTTTAGTTTTGAGAAAGGGAAGCCTTTTGCAGAGGTACTCTCATTCAGAAAACCGAGGACGTTTTCAGTTTCTGATAGTTTTATTTCAAAGTAGTCGTCGTAAACTTTATTTGAAACGAGTTCAAGAGTTGTTTTTTGGATTACAGATTCATCGTAATAAATCAACAGATTATTGAACCTAGTCTTTAAGTTGAAATTTGCATGGAAAAGCGAATCGCTAATCTTGTTGATGCCTGATAGCTCATTTTCTATAAACCCTAGTTTGTAAAGTTGTTTTTGGGTTGAGTCGATTTCAGATTCTAAAGAAATGTAGTCTTTGTGGTATTTTGAATAATTGAGAGAATCAATTATGAGGGTTTCAGAAGGTGTGCTGCCGTCGATTTTTAGCTTTAAATTTTGACAAAAAACCTCCGGGAAAAAAAATACAAACATCATGAGGATGAAAGCTTGAGGAGTGTTCATGCTGAAAAAAAGTTTACAGAATTTTGATGTTGTCGTTTTTCTTCGGTTTTCCGTCTTCAAACTTCGGTCTTTTTTAGTGTAAAGCTAACGGAAAAACCACAGTAATAATATGGCTTTTGGGTATAAATTTAAATTCCTCTGAAAATTAATGAATTAGGGTTTGAATTATTCATTTTAATTTCTACCTTTGCAGCCCTCTAAGAAGAGGATTTTAAATTTATATTATTATATATGCCAACAATTTCGCAATTAGTAAGAACAGGAAGAGCCAAAATAACCAAGAAGAGTAAATCGGCTGCTTTAGATTCTTGTCCACAAAGACGTGGTGTATGTACTCGTGTTTATACAACGACACCTAAGAAGCCTAACTCGGCAATGAGAAAGGTGGCAAGGGTTCGTTTAACAAACGGAAACGAGGTTAATGCATACATCGGTGGTGAAGGACATAATCTTCAAGAGCACTCGATAGTATTGGTTAGAGGTGGAAGGGTAAAAGATTTGCCAGGTGTTAGATATCACGTTGTTCGTGGGGCTTTAGATACAGCAGGTGTTGCTGGAAGAACCCAACGTAGGTCTAAGTACGGTGCTAAACGCCCTAAAAAGTAATTAATCTTTATTTAAGAAGAAGACATGAGAAAAAGAGCAGCGAAAAAAAGACCGCTTTTACCAGACCCAAGGTTTAACGACCAATTGGTAACACGTTTTGTGAACAACCTAATGTGGGACGGTAAAAAGTCAGTAGCGTTCAAAGTATTCTACGATGCAATTGATATTGTAGATGCGAAAAAAACAGATGAAGAGAAAACAGCTTTGGAGTTGTGGAAAGATGCCTTAGGAAATGTGATGCCTCACGTAGAAGTACGTAGTCGTCGTGTAGGTGGTGCTACATTCCAAATTCCAATGCAAATCCGTCCAGACCGTAAAATTTCAACAGCTATGAAGTGGTTGATTGGTTATGCTAGAAAGCGTAATGAGAAATCAATGGCTCAAAAATTAGCTTCAGAAATTTTAGCAGCAGCTAAAGAAGAAGGTGCGGCTGTTAAGAAAAGAGTTGATACTCACAAAATGGCAGAAGCAAACAAAGCATTCTCTCACTTTAGATTCTAAGACATGGCAAGAGATTTAAAATTTACTAGAAATATAGGTATTGCTGCGCATATTGATGCGGGTAAAACTACCACCACAGAGCGTATTCTTTATTATACAGGTGTGTCGCATAAAATAGGTGAAGTGCATGATGGTGCTGCAACTATGGACTGGATGGAGCAAGAGCAAGAAAGAGGTATTACAATTACTTCTGCTGCTACAACTTGTACATGGAACTTTCCAACTGAAAATGGAAACCCAACGCCAGATACTAAAGGATATCACTTTAATATAATTGATACTCCGGGTCACGTAGATTTTACGGTTGAGGTTAACCGTTCTTTACGTGTGTTAGATGGATTAGTGTTCTTATTCTCTGCAGTAGATGGAGTTGAGCCACAATCTGAAACCAACTGGAGATTAGCTGATAACTACAAAGTGCCTAGAATTGGTTTCGTTAACAAAATGGACCGTCAAGGGTCAAACTTTTTAGCGGTTTGTCAGCAGGTAAAAGATATGTTAAAATCTAACGCAGTGCCAATCGTATTAAACATTGGTGATGAGGCAGATTTTAAAGGAATTATAGACCTTGTAAAGAACAGAGCTATTGTATGGCACGATGAAACGCAAGGCGCTACTTTCGATATTATCGATATTCCTGAAGATATGAAAGAAGAGGCTCGTAAGTACCGTGCACTTTTAATTGAAGAAGTTGCTACTTACGATGAGAACCTTTTAGAAAAATTCATGGAAGATGAAGATTCTATTACAGAAGAAGAAGTGCATGCTGCACTAAGAGCTGCTGTAATGGATATGGCTATCATTCCAATGATTTGTGGTTCTGCTTTTAAAAATAAAGGTGTACAGTTCTTATTAGACGCTGTATGTCGTTACTTACCTTCTCCAACCGATAAAGAAGGTATCGTAGGTACTAATCCAGATACTGGTGAGGATATCTTACGTAAACCAGATGTAAAAGAGCCGTTTGCTGCTTTAGCATTTAAGATTGCAACTGACCCTTTCGTTGGTCGTTTAGCATTCTTTAGAGCTTATTCTGGTCGTTTAGATGCAGGTTCTTACGTATTGAATAACCGATCTGGTAAAAAAGAGCGTATCTCTCGTATTTACCAAATGCATGCTAACAAACAAAATGCAATTGAATTTATTGAAGCTGGTGATATTGGAGCTGCTGTAGGATTTAAATCTATTAAAACAGGAGATACCTTATCTGATGAAAAAGCACCAATTGTATTAGAATCAATGGATTTCCCAGATCCAGTAATTGGTATTGCCGTTGAGCCTAAAACAAAAGCTGACGTTGATAAGTTAGGTGTAGGTTTAGCTAAGTTAGCTGAAGAGGATCCAACGTTTACTGTACGTTCAGATGAGGCTTCTGGTCAAACTATTATTTCTGGTATGGGTGAGCTTCACTTAGATGTAATTGTTGATCGTCTTAAGCGTGAGTTTAAGGTAGAGGTTAACCAGGGTCAACCACAAGTAGAGTACAAAGAGGCTATTACTATGCGTGCTGAGCACAGAGAGGTTTACAAGAAACAGTCTGGTGGTCGTGGTAAATTCGCAGATATCGTATTTACTTTAGAGCCAGCTGAAGAAGGTAAGCAAGGACTTGAATTCATTTCTGAGATTAAAGGTGGTAACGTTCCTAAGGAATTTGTTCCTTCTGTTGAGAAAGGATTCAAAATGGCTATGGTTAATGGTCCATTAGCAGGATACGAAGTAGATGCTATGAAAGTTACTTTAACTGATGGTTCTTACCACGATGTAGATTCTGATCAGTTATCGTTCGAGTTAGCTGCTAAGTTAGGATTTAAGGCTGCTGCCAAAGCTGCTAAAGCTGTAATCATGGAGCCAATCATGAAGTTGGAAGTACTTACTCCAGAAGAAAACATGGGTGATATAGTAGGTGACTTAAACCGTCGTCGTGGTCAAGTTAATGACATGAGCGATAGAGCGGGGTCTAAAGTTGTTAAGGCAAACGTACCATTATCAGAAATGTTTGGTTATGTAACTGCGTTACGTACGTTATCATCTGGTAGAGCAACATCTACAATGGAATTTTCACATTATGCTGAAACGCCTTCAAATATATCTGAAGAAGTGATTAAGGCAGCTAAAGGAGTTGAAGCTTAAAATCTAAGAAAATGAGTCAAAAAATCAGAATAAAATTAAAATCTTACGATCACAATTTAGTAGACAAGTCTGCTGATAAGATTGTAAAAACAGTAAAAAGTACTGGAGCTGTTGTAACTGGACCAATTCCATTACCAACTCACAAAAAGATTTTTACTGTATTACGTTCTCCACACGTAAACAAGAAATCAAGAGAGCAATTCCAATTATCATCTTACAAGAGATTATTGGATATCTACTCTTCGTCATCAAAAACTATTGATGCGTTAATGAAGCTTGAGTTACCAAGTGGCGTTGAAGTAGAGATTAAAGTATAGTTTGATACTCCTGTTTCGGCAGGAGTTAAACATGTCCCACCGATGCGGTCGCGGGAAAAACGGATAAATACATTTCAGGGACGAAACGTATTTTGTCCCTGAATTTTTTTAAACAAGTAAATAAATTAAATAAATAATTATGTCTGGGTTAATTGGAAAGAAAATCGGTATGACCAGCATCTTTGATGAAAACGGGAAGAACATTCCTTGTACAGTAATCGAAGCTGGGCCATGTATCGTTACCCAAGTCAGAACTGAAGAGGTTGACGGCTATGAAGCTGTTCAATTAGGTTTCGATGACGCGACAGAAAAAAGTGCTACAAAAGCAGACCTAGGTCATGCTAAAAAAGCAGGTACTTCTGTAAAACGCAAAGTCGCGGAATTCAAAGGTTTTGATGAGGAGTACAAGTTAGGAGATGCTATCACTGTTGAGCATTTCAATGAAGGAGAATTTGTTGATATCTCTGGAACATCTAAAGGAAAAGGATTTCAAGGTGTTGTAAAACGTCACGGTTTTGGTGGTGTAGGTCAAGCTACTCACGGTCAACATAACCGTTTAAGAGCACCTGGTTCTATTGGAGCTGCTTCATATCCTGCAAGAGTTTTCAAAGGAATGAAAATGGCCGGAAGAATGGGTGGTGAAAAAGTGAAAGTTCAAAATTTAAGAGTTTTAAAAGTAGTTGCTGAAAAGAACTTGCTTGTTGTTAAAGGTTGTGTACCTGGACACAAAAATTCTTATGTAATTATTCAGAAGTAATGAAAGTAGCAGTTTTAGATATAAACGGAAAAGACACTGGTAGACAAGCGGAGCTTTCTAAAGAGGTGTTTGCTATTGAGCCAAACAATCATGCGGTATACTTAGACGTTAAGCAGTATTTAGCTAACCAACGTCAAGGAACTCACAAATCTAAAGAAAGAGGTGAGATTACTGGAAGTACGCGTAAGATTAAAAAGCAAAAAGGAACTGGTACAGCAAGAGCTGGTAGTATTAAGTCTGGTGTATTTAAAGGTGGTGGACGTATGTTCGGACCTAGACCTAGAAACTATGGGTTCAAGCTTAATAAAAATTTAAAGCGTTTAGCGCGTAAATCTGCGTTAAGTATTAAAGCAGGAGAGAAGGCGATTACTGTTTTAGAAGACTTCAATTTTGATGCTCCTAAAACTAAAAACTTTACCGATGTTTTAAAGGCTTTAGACTTAGAAAACAAAAAGTCTTTGTTTGTGTTGGGTGGGGCAAATAATAATGTATATTTGTCATCGCGCAATTTAAAAGGTTCTGAGGTTATAACTAGCTCAGAATTAAGCACTTATAAGATTTTAAATGCAGGTCAAGTAGTGCTTTTAGAAGGCGCTTTAGAAGGAATAGAATCTAACTTAAGTAAATAAGACACAGTATGAGTATCTTAATTAAACCTATAATCACGGAAAAAGCGACTGCAGATAGCGAGTTAAACAATTGCTATACTTTCGCGGTGAATACAAAGGCGAACAAGGTGGAAATCAAAAAGGCTGTAGAGGCCACTTATGGTGTTTCTGTTGAAAAAGTTCGTACTATAAATGTCCGTCCAGATCGTAGTACCAAGTACACAAAAACTGGTATTCAACATGGTAAAACAAATGCCGTTAAAAAGGCAATTGTACAACTGGCGGAAGGTGAAATGATTGATTTATACAGTAACATGTAATTAGACAACAATGTCAGTAAGAAAATTAAAACCAATCACACCAGGACAGCGTTTTAGAGTAGTAAACGGGTATGACGCCATTACTACTGATAAGCCGGAGAAAAGTTTATTAGCTCCGAAAAAAAGGTCTGGTGGTAGAAACAGTCAAGGGAAAATGACCATGCGCTACAAAGGTGGTGGTCATAAGAGAAAGTATCGTATCATTGATTTTAAACGTAACAAAACTGGAATTCCAGCAGAGGTTAAAACCATAGAATACGATCCAAACAGATCAGCTTTTATTGCTTTATTGAACTATCAAGACGGTGAGAAAAGATATATTATTGCTCAAAATGGTTTACAGGTTGGGCAAAATGTTGTGTCTGGTGACAAAGGAATTGCTCCTGAAATTGGAAACGCAATGCCTTTAAGTGAAATTCCATTAGGAACTATTATCTCTTGTGTCGAGTTACGTCCTGGTCAAGGTGCTGTTATGGCACGTAGTGCTGGTGCATTTGCTCAGTTAATGGCAAGAGACGGTAAGTTTGCTACCATTAAATTACCTTCTGGTGAAACACGTTTAGTATTAGTAACATGTATGGCTACAGTTGGCGTTGTGTCTAACTCTGATCATCAGTTATTAGTATCTGGTAAAGCGGGTAGAACAAGATGGTTAGGTAGAAGACCGAGAACTAACCCAGTAAGAATGAACCCTGTCGATCACCCAATGGGTGGTGGTGAAGGACGTGCTTCTGGTGGTCACCCACGTTCTAGAAACGGTATACCTGCTAAAGGTTTCAGAACCCGTTCTAAAACAAAAGCGAGTAACAAATATATTGTAGAACGTAGAAAGAAATAAGACATGGCAAGATCATTAAAAAAAGGACCTTACGTTCATTATAAATTAGAAAGAAAAGTAGCTGCAAACGTTGAAGCTAACAAGAAAACTGTAATCAAAACTTGGTCTAGAGCTAGTATGATTACTCCAGATTTTGTTGGACAAACTATAGCAGTACACAATGGCCGTCAATTTGTACCTGTTTATGTAACAGAGAACATGGTAGGTCATAAGTTAGGAGAATTTTCACCAACACGTTCATTCCGTGGACATGCAGGTGCTAAAAATAAAGGTAAAAAATAAGAGCTATGGGAAGTCGTAAAAAACAAATGGCAGACGCTATTAAGGAAGGTAAAAAGCAAGTTGCTTTTGCTAAGCTTAATAACTGTCCTACGTCACCAAGAAAAATGCGTTTAGTAGCCGATTTAGTAAGAGGTGAAAAGGTAGAAAGAGCACTTAATATCTTAAAGTTTAGCCAAAAGGAAGCATCTAACCGTTTAGAGAAGTTATTACTTTCAGCTATTGCTAACTGGCAAGCTAAAAACGAAGATGCAGACATCGAGTCAGCTGAATTATTTGTAAAGGAGATAAGAGTAGATGGAGGTTCTATGTTAAAGAGATTACGTCCAGCTCCTCAAGGTCGTGCACACAGAATTAGAAAAAGATCCAACCACGTAACATTGGTGCTTGGAGCAAACAATAACACACAAGCTTAATAACAGTATGGGACAAAAAACAAATCCAATCGGGAATCGCTTAGGAATTATCAGAGGATGGGAGTCTAACTGGTACGGAGGAAACGATTATGGTGATAAACTTGCCGAAGACGATAAGATTAGAAAATACGTTCACGCGCGTTTATCTAAAGCTAGTGTAAGTAGAGTAATTATTGAAAGAACTCTTAAACTTGTAACCGTTACTATCACTACTGCTAGACCTGGTATCATTATCGGTAAAGGTGGACAAGAGGTAGACAAGTTAAAAGAGGAGCTTAAAAAGATTACTGGAAAAGAAGTTCAGATCAACATCTTTGAGATTAAAAGACCTGAGCTTGATGCATATTTAGTAGCATCTAGTATTGCAAGACAAATTGAAAACAGAATTTCTTACCGTCGTGCAATCAAAATGGCTATTGCTGCTACTATGCGTATGAATGCTGAAGGAATCAAAATTCAAATTAGTGGTCGTTTAAACGGAGCTGAGATGGCACGTTCAGAGCACTACAAAGAAGGACGTATTCCTTTATCAACATTTAGAGCCGATATTGACTATGCTTTAGTTGAAGCACACACTACTTATGGTAGATTAGGTGTTAAAGTATGGATAATGAAAGGTGAAGTATATGGTAAAAGAGAGCTTTCTCCGCTTGTTGGTTTATCTAAGAAGCAAGGAAAAGGTGGAGGACGTGGAAACAAAGGACCTCGTCGTAGAAAGTAATTTTTTAAAGTAAAGAAACATGTTACAGCCTAAAAGAACAAAATTTCGTAAGCAACAGAAAGGACGCATGAAAGGTCTCTCTAACAGAGGGCACCAACTTTCTAACGGAACTTTCGGTATAAAAGCGATGGACTCTGTGTTTATCACAGCACGTCAAATAGAAGCTGCTCGTATTGCCGCTACGCGTTATATGAAAAGAGAAGGTCAGTTATGGATTAAAATATTTCCAGACAAGCCTATTACAAAGAAACCTCTTGAAGTACGTATGGGTAAAGGTAAAGGTGGTGTAGAATTATACGTAGCCGTTGTAAAACCAGGACGCGTTTTATTTGAAGTTGGTGGTGTGCCTTTAGAAATAGCTAAAGAAGCATTACGTTTAGCAGCTCAAAAATTACCGGTAAAAACTAAGTTTTTAATTGCTCGCGATTACGAAGCATAATAATTTAAGATTATGAAACAATCAGAAATTAAAGAATTATCTACAGCTGAGTTACAAGAAAAACTTGGTGAGACTAAAAAAAGTTATTCAGACCTAAAATTAGCTCATGCAATATCTCCTTTAGAGAATCCAATTCAGTTACGTGCAGTAAGACGTACAGTTGCTAGAATTGCTACAGAGTTAACTAAAAGAGATTTACAATAATTCTGCTGAAAGATGGAAACAAGAAATTTAAGAAAAGAACGTATAGGAGTTGTTACAAGTAACAAAATGCAGAAATCTATTGTGGTTTCTGAGGTGAAAAAAGTAAAGCACCCTATGTATGGAAAATTCGTTTTAAAAACGAAGAAGTACGTTGCACACGATGAACAAAACGACTGCAACGAAGGAGATACTGTTAGGATCATGGAAACTCGTCCTTTAAGTAAATCTAAGTGTTGGAGATTAGTTGAAATAATTGAAAGAGCTAAGTAATTATGGTACAGCAAGAATCTAGATTAAAAGTAGCAGATAACACCGGGGCTAAAGAAGTTTTAGTAATCCGTGTTTTAGGTGGTACAAAAAGAAGATATGCTTCTGTTGGGGACAAAATAGTTGTATCTGTAAAAGATGCTACTCCTAACGGAAACGTAAAAAAGAAAGCAGTTTCTACTGCGGTTGTTGTACGTACTGTAAAGGAAGTAAGAAGACCAGATGGATCTTATATTAGATTTGACGATAATGCATGTGTTTTATTAAACCCACAAGGTGAAATGAGAGGTACGCGTGTATTTGGTCCTGTCGCAAGAGAACTTCGTGATAAACAATTCATGAAGATTGTATCATTAGCACCAGAAGTGCTTTAATACATTATTTAAGATGACAAAGCTTAAAATTAAATCAGGAGATACCGTAAAAGTAATAGCTGGAGACCACAAAGGTTCTGAAGGTAAAGTACAAAAGGTATTAATAGATAAGAACAAAGCCATCGTAGAAGGTGTGAACATGGTTAAGAAACACACGAAGCCAAGTGCACAAAATCCTCAAGGTGGTATTGTTGAGAAAGAAGCGCCTATCCACATTTCAAACTTATCATTGTTAACCGCCAATGGTGAAACAACAAGAGTAGGTTATAAAATGGAAGGCGATAAGAAAGTAAGGTTTTCAGTAAAATCTAATGAAGTAATATAGTTATGGCATATTCACCAAGACTTAAAGAAGAGTATAAAAGCAGAGTAATTGCAGCTCTTACAGACGAATTTGGATATAATAATGTAATGCAAGTTCCTAAGCTACAAAAGATAGTAATATCTAAAGGTGTTGGAGCTGCAGTAGCAGACAAAAAGTTAATTGACCATGCGGTTGAAGAGTTAACTACTATATCTGGACAAAAAGCTATAGCAACAATGTCTAAGAAAGACGTTGCCTCTTTTAAATTACGTAAAGGTATGCCAATTGGGGCAAAAGTGACTTTACGTGGAGAAAGAATGTATGAGTTCTTAGATAGATTAGTAACTTCTGCCTTACCACGTGTAAGAGACTTTAACGGAATTAAAGCTACAGGATTTGACGGAAGAGGTAATTACAACTTAGGTATTACTGAGCAAATTATCTTCCCAGAAATTAACATTGATAAAGTGAACAAGATTTCTGGTATGGATATTACATTTGTGACTTCTGCAGATACAGATAAAGAAGCAAAATCATTATTAACTGAACTAGGGTTACCTTTTAAAAAGAATTAAGACATGGCTAAAGAATCAATGAAAGCCCGCGAGGTAAAAAGAGCTAAAACAGTAGCTAAATATGCCGCTAAACGTAAAGCTTTAAAAGAAGCTGGAGATTATGAGGCATTACAAAAGTTACCTAAAAATGCTTCCCCTATTCGTATGCATAATAGATGTAAGTTAACAGGAAGACCTAAAGGATATATGAGAGATTTTGGTATTTCTCGTGTTACTTTTAGAAAAATGGCCAATCAAGGTCTTATTCCTGGAGTTAAAAAAGCTAGTTGGTAATATTATTATAAAGTAATCAGATTTAAGGTTCGGTTACCAACACCGAAAACCAAAATCGCAAATCAATTAATTATGTACACAGATCCAGTTTCGGATTATTTGACAAGAATTAGAAATGCAGTACGTGCTAACCACAGAGTGGTTGAGATTCCTGCTTCTAATTTAAAGAAGGACATAACTAAAATATTATTCGAACAAGGATATATTTTAAGTTACAAGTTTGATGATTCTACTACGCAGGGTACCATTAAGATTGCACTTAAGTATAACAGTGTAACTAAAGAGCCTGTAATCAAGAAGATTCAAAGAATTAGTAAACCAGGTTTACGTAAGTATGCTGGTGCTAAAGAATTACCTAGAATCCTTAACGGCCTTGGTATTGCTATCGTTTCTACGTCTCACGGCGTAATGACTGGTAAACAAGCCAAAAGAGATAACGTAGGTGGTGAAGTTTTATGTTACGTTTACTAAAATAGGAAGAAGGCAATGAGTAGAATAGGAAATAATCCAGTTGCAATTCCGGAAGGAGTTACTGTAGAAGTAAAAGATAACGTAATTACTGTAAAAGGTAAATTAGGAGAGTTAACTCAAAAGTTCGATACTGTTGATATTAAAGTTGAAGAAGGAAACGTTGTGGTTTCTCGTTCAGCTGATTCTAAAGCTTTTAAAGCTAAGCATGGTCTTTACAGATCATTAATCAACAATATGGTTGAAGGTGTTTCTAAAGGATTCACTAAAGAATTAGAACTAGTAGGTGTAGGTTATAGAGCAAGTAATCAAGGTCAAAAACTTGATTTAGCTCTAGGTTTTTCTCATAACATTGTTTTAGACTTAGCTCCAGAAGTTAAGGTTGAAACTGTTAGTGAAAAAGGTAAGAACCCTATCGTAAAGTTAACGTCTCACGATAAACAACTTGTTGGTCAAGTAGCTGCAAAGATTCGTGGTTTCAGAAAGCCAGAGCCATATAAAGGTAAAGGTATCAAGTTTGTTGGTGAAGAAATTAGAAGAAAAGCAGGTAAATCAGCTTAATAATTAGGTTATGGCATTGACAAAAGAACAAAGAAGATTAAGAATAAAAAACAGAATCCGTAAGGTTGTTTCTGGTACAGAAGCTAGACCTAGATTAGCTGTTTTTAGAAGTAATAAAGAAATTTATGCTCAAGTTGTGGATGATGTAACAGGTAATACACTTGCTGCTGCATCTTCAAGAGATAAAGATATTAGTTCTGCAAAAGGTACTAAAATTGAAAAAGCTGCTCTAGTAGGTAAAGCTCTTGCTGAAAAAGCTTTAAAAGCTGGTGTAGAAACTATCGCTTTTGATAGAGGTGGTTATTTATATCATGGTAGAGTAAAATCATTAGCTGACGGAGCTAGAGAAGCAGGACTTAAATTCTAAGAAATTATGTATCAAAAATATAAAAGTGCAGAATTAGTAAAACCAGGTGGATTAGATCTTAAAGATCGTTTAGTTGGTGTACAAAGGGTTACTAAAGTAACTAAAGGTGGTAGAGCATTTGGTTTTTCAGCTATTGTTGTAGTAGGTGATGAAGCTGGTGTTGTAGGACAAGGTTTAGGTAAATCTAAAGACGTTGCTTCAGCTATTGCTAAAGCCGTAGAGGATGCTAAGAAAAACTTAGTTCGTATTCCTATCAGAAAAGGAACATTGCCACATGAGCAAAAAGGTAAATACGGTGGAGCTAGAGTAAACATTATTCCAGCTGCTCCTGGTACCGGGGTTATTGCAGGTGGTGCAGTAAGAACAGTACTTGAGGCAGTAGGAGTTCATGATGTATTATCTAAATCTCAAGGGTCTTCTAACCCTCACAATGTTGTAAAAGCAACTTTCGATGCTTTATTACAATTAAGAGATGCTAATACTATTGCTAAAGACAGAGGTATTTCACTTGAAAAAGTTTTTAACGCTTAATAAGATCAATCATGGGAAAGATTAAAGTAACAAAGGTTAAAAGCGCTATCAATCGTACGCAAAGACAAAAAAGAACTTTAGAAGCTCTAGGTCTTAAAAAGATTGGACAAGTAAAAGAACATGAAGCTACTCCAAATATCCTTGGAATGGTTGCTAAAGTTTCACATTTAGTTTCTGTTGAAGAAGCTTAAATAACACAAAACTGAAAATGGATTTAAGTAATTTAAAACCTGCAGAAGGTTCAGTAAAAAGTCAAGGAAAAAGAGTAGGTAGAGGACAAGGTTCTGGTAAAGGTGGCACTGCTACGCGTGGTCACAAAGGAGCAAAGTCACGTTCTGGTTATTCTAAGAAATTAGGATTTGAAGGTGGTCAAATGCCACTTCAAAGACGTGTTCCTAAGTTTGGCTTTAAGAATATAAACCGTGTTGAGTATCAAGGTATCAACTTAGATACGTTACAACAATTGGTTGATGACAAGAAAATTAAGGATGCTGTAGATTTAGAAGTTATCTTATCTAACAGATTAGCTGGGAAAAATGACCTAGTTAAGATTTTAGGTAGAGGTGAATTAAAAGCTAAATTAAAAGTATCTGCTCATAAGTTTACTGCTTCAGCAAAAGCTGCTATAGAGGCTGCAGGAGGAGAAGCTGTAACATTATAAGACCTTATTAAACGTATGAAATTTATAGAATCAATAAAAAATGTTTGGAAAATAGAGGAACTGAGAAACAGAATCATAGTTACATTGGGTCTGTTATTAGTTTATCGTTTTGGTACTCAAGTGGCTTTACCTGGTATTGACAGTGCTCAATTACAAGGTTTAGCAGATAGCACTGACCAGGGAATCTTAGGAATTCTTTCTGCCTTTACAGGTGGAGCTTTATCTAGGGCTTCTGTATTTGCTTTGGGTATTATGCCATACATTTCTGCTTCTATTGTTGTACAGTTAATGGGTATAGCCATTCCTTATTTGCAGAAGTTGCAAAAAGAAGGTGCTAGTGGTCAAAAGAAAATCACTCAGATTACACGTTGGTTAACAATTGCAATATGTTTGTTTCAATCACCTGCATATTTAGCAAGTTTACCAAGTTTAGGAGTGCCACCAAGCGCCTTTTTATTAGGAACTGGTCCGTTATTCTATTTTTCATCTGTAAGTATATTGGTTACAGGATGTATTTTCGCAATGTGGTTAGGTGAAAAGATAACCGACAAAGGCATTGGTAATGGTATTTCATTATTAATAATGGTTGGTATTATTGCAACTTTACCGCAATCATTTGTTCAGAATGCAGCTACTAGAATGGAAGGTAACAACGTGATGTTAATTCTTTTTGAATTAGTAATCTGGTTTGTTATTATCCTTGCTTCTATCATGTTGGTTATGGCAGTTAGAAAAATTGCTGTTCAATATGCAAGAAGAACTGCTTCTGGAGGTTATGAAAAGGCTGCTGCTGGTGGGTCAAGACAATACATTCCGTTAAAGCTTAATGCTTCTGGTGTAATGCCAATTATCTTTGCTCAAGCAATCATGTTTGTGCCGGGTCTTATTGGTGGTTCTGGATTTATGAAAGACACTACTGCTGGAGCTTGGTTGCAAACTAATTTTTCAGATATTTTTGGATTCTGGTACAATCTTGTATTCGCTTTATTAATTATAATATTTACGTATTTCTATACTGCGATTACAGTACCAACCAACAAAATGGCTGATGATTTAAAACGTAGTGGTGGTTTTATTCCTGGTATTCGTCCGGGCTCTGAAACTGCGGAGTACTTAGACAAAATAATGTCACAGATAACCCTACCAGGTTCTGTTTTCTTAGCACTTATTGCTGTGTTCCCAGCGTTTATTGTTAAGCTTATGGATGTTGGTCAAGGTTGGGCTTTATTCTTTGGTGGTACATCACTACTAATTATGGTTGGAGTTGCAATCGATACTATGCAGCAAATAAATGCTTATTTGTTGAATAGACATTATGACGGCTTGATGAAAACGGGTAAAAATAGAAAGGCAATAGCTTAATTATTATACTATGGCAAAACAAGCAGCAATAGAACAAGATGGAACAATTATAGAAGCATTATCTAATGCTATGTTCCGTGTTGAATTAGAAAACGGTCACATTGTGACAGCGCATATTTCTGGTAAAATGCGTATGCATTATATTAAGTTATTACCAGGAGATAAAGTAAAATTAGAAATGAGTCCTTATGATTTAACTAAGGCTCGTATAACTTATAGATACTAATACGATGAAAGTAAGAGCATCAGTTAAAAAGAGAAGCGCAGATTGTAAAATAGTGCGTAGAAAAGGGAGACTTTACGTTATAAACAAAAAGAATCCTAGGTTTAAACAAAGACAAGGTTAAAAAAGAGTCATTAGTTTTTTAGACGTTAGATGAATCTGCTCGAAATAGAAATGTTTAGGATTCTAACAACTAAAGGCTAACTACTAGAAACTAAAAACAATATGGCAAGAATTGCAGGTGTAGACATACCAAAACACAAAAGAGGAGTAATTGCTTTAACTTATATCTATGGTGTAGGTAAAAGTAGAGCTCAAGAAATTTTAGCTACTGCTAAGGTTGATGAGAATATTAAAGTTCAAGATTGGAACGATGACCAAATCAGTGGTATTCGTGAAGCTGTTTCATCTTATACTATTGAAGGTGAATTACGTTCTGAAACTCAGTTAAACATTAAGCGTTTAATGGATATCGGATGTTTTAGAGGAATTCGTCACAGAGCTGGTTTACCATTAAGAGGTCAACGTACTAAGAACAATTCTAGAACTAGAAAAGGTAGAAGAAAAACAGTAGCAAACAAGAAAAAAGCATAATAAATCATGGCAAAGACAAGTACTAAAAAACGTAAAGTTATTGTTGACTCTGTTGGAGAAGCACATGTTACTGCTTCTTTCAATAACATTATTATATCTCTTACTAACAAGAAAGGTGACGTTATTTCATGGTCTTCTGCTGGTAAGATGGGATTTAGAGGTTCTAAGAAAAACACACCTTACGCTGCTCAATTAGCTGCTGAAGATGCTGCATCTGTAGCACAAGAGGCTGGATTGAAAAAAGTAAAGGTTTATGTTAAAGGTCCTGGTAACGGTAGAGAATCTGCTATCCGTTCTATCCACAATGCTGGTATAGAAGTAACTGAAATTATCGACGTTACGCCATTACCACATAATGGGTGTAGACCTCCAAAACGTAGAAGAGTTTAATCACTTTATTTAGTGATTCTTACAAAATAAAATTAATATCATCTGTTTTTCAGATGGTATTAATTTTTTGCATAAATTTGCAAACTTTTAAAAAGTAATAACAAGTATCAACAAGAGATAAAATAGTTATCGAAGGATAAGATTAAGACCTTAATTCATAACTACTCTTAAAAACAATTAAAAATGGCAAGATATACTGGTCCTAAAACTAAAATAGCTAGAAAATTTGGTGAAGCTATTTTTGGAGAAGATAAATCTTTTGAGAAAAGAAATTATCCTCCAGGTCAACACGGAAACAACAGACGCCGTGGAAAAAAATCTGAGTACGCAATTCAATTAGCGGAAAAGCAAAAAGCAAAATACACTTACGGTATTTTAGAACGTCAATTTAGAGGTTTATTTAAGAAAGCAAGAGCTGCACAAGGAATTACCGGTGAGGTTCTTTTGCAATTATGTGAATCTAGATTAGATAACGTTGTATACCGAATGGGTATTTCTCCATCAAGAAGTGGCGCAAGACAATTAGTTTCTCATAGACATATCACTGTAAACGGTAATTTAGTTAACATTCCTTCTTATCAATTAAAAGCTGGTGATGTTATAGCTGTAAGAGAAAAGTCTAAATCTTTAGAAGTTATAGATGCTTCACTTTCAAATTCATCTCAAGTTTATGAGTGGATTACTTGGAATAACGATACAAAAGAAGGAACTTATGTTTCTGTTCCTGCTAGAATCCAAATTCCTGAAAACATTAACGAGCAATTCATCGTCGAATTATACTCTAAATAATAAATTATTAACATTGGTATTTAGCCAAAGGGTCTATTTGTCTTTCTTCAAACTTATAGACCGCGCAACTAAATAACAATTAAAACGAAGAAAAAATTATGGCAGTATTTAATTTTCAAAAGCCCGACAAAGTAATCATGATTGATTCAACAGATTTTGAAGGGAAATTCGAATTTCGTCCTTTAGAACCTGGTTACGGATTAACAGTTGGTAACGCCTTAAGAAGAGTTTTGTTATCTTCTCTAGAAGGTTTCGCTATCACTTCAGTCAGAATTGAAGGTGTTGATCATGAATTCTCTGCGATTGCGGGTGTTGTTGAAGATGTTACAGAAATCATTCTTAATTTAAAACAAGTACGTTTTAAAAGACAGATAGATGATATAGATAACGAGTCAGTTTCTATTTCAATATCTGGTCAAGACAGAATTACAGCGGGAGATTTCCAAAAGTTTATTTCTGGATTTCAAGTATTAAACACAGAATTGGTAATCTGCAACTTAGATCCTAAAGTGAATCTAAATTTAGAAATCACTATAGAAAAAGGTAGAGGTTACGTGCCAGCAGAAGAGAACAAGAAGTCTGCTGCACCAGTTGGTACTATCTTTACAGATTCTGTTTACACGCCAATAAAAAATGTTAAGTATAGCATAGAGAACTATCGTGTTGAGCAAAAAACCGATTATGAAAAATTAGTTTTTGAAATCATTACAGATGGCTCAATTACACCTCAAGATGCTTTAACAGAAGCTGCTAAAACACTAATTCACCACTTCATGTTATTCTCAGACGAGCGTATTACACTTGAAGCTGATGAAATTGCACAAACTGAAACATACGATGAAGAATCGTTACACATGCGTCAGTTACTTAAGACTAAGTTAATCGATATGGACTTGTCGGTTCGTGCACTTAACTGTTTAAAAGCTGCAGAAGTAGATACTTTAGGAGACTTAGTATCTTTCAATAAAAATGACTTAATGAAATTTAGAAACTTCGGTAAGAAGTCTTTAACAGAGCTTGAAGAGCTTGTTAACGTTAAAGGTTTAAACTTCGGAATGGATTTAAGCAAATATAAATTAGATAAAGACTAAGTTTTAGTCGTAATTATTAATCATATTTTGCTCCCACAATAAATATGTGGTTTGGTAGCAAGATGATAAAACAAATGTCATGAGACACGGAAAAAAATTCAACCACTTAGGTAGAAAAACTGCTCACAGAAAAGCAATGTTAGCTAATATGGCTTGTTCTTTAATTGAGCACAAACGTATTAACACAACAGTTGCTAAAGCAAAAGCTTTGAAACAATTTGTTGAGCCTTTAGTTACTAAATCTAAAGAAGACACAACTCACAACAGACGTCAAGTTTTCGCTAAATTAAGACAAAAAGATGCTGTTACCGAGTTGTTTAGAGATGTAGCCGTAAAGGTAGGTGATAGACCAGGTGGATACACCAGAATTATTAAGTTAGGAAACCGTCTAGGTGATAACGCCGATATGGCTATGATTGAGCTTGTAGATTACAACGAAATTTACAATGCAGATAAGCCTAAGAAGAAAACTACTAGAAGAAGTAGAAGAGGTGGTAGTAAACCTGTTGCTGCTCCTGTAGAAACTTCAGCAACTAACGAAGAGGAAGAATAAATGTTAATAAGCATTTAATATATAAAGGATGAACTATTTTTAGTTTATCCTTTTTTTTTGAATTTTTGCAAAACCTTTGTTCCCTCCATAGGGGAATCCATTAAAAAGTTTAAGATGAAGTATCAAAAAAAGCAAGATGCCGTAGTTCTTTTAGCAGACGGCACGATTTTTTACGGAAAAGCAGTAGGAAACAAACAAGGCACAGCTTTTGGTGAAGTGTGTTTTAATACGGGTATGACTGGTTACCAAGAAATTTTTACAGATCCGTCTTATTTTGGGCAGATTATGGTAGCTACAAATGCACACATTGGTAATTACGGTACAAATGAAGACGAAGTAGAATCAGATTCAGTTAAGATAGCAGGTCTAATAGTTAAGAATTTCAGTTACGAGTTTTCTAGAGATGCAGCAGATAGTTCTTTGGAAGATTTTCTAAATAAGAATAATCTTTTCGCAGTTTCAGATGTTGATACAAGAGCACTTGTAAGTTATATTAGAGAGCATGGTGCCATGAATGCTGTAATTAGTACAGAAGTTGACGATATTGAAGGGTTGAAGAAGCAACTAGCTGAAGTTCCAAGTATGGAAGGTTTAGAGTTGGCTTCTAAAGTTTCAACTAAAGAACCATATTATTTTGGTGATGAGAATGCAACTTACAAAGTAGCAGCACTAGATATAGGAATAAAGAAAAATATCCTTAGAAATATTTCCAAAAGGGATGTTTATATTAAAGTGTTCCCATATAACTCAAAGTTTGAAGATTTAGAAGCATTTAATCCAGATGGGTATTTCTTGTCGAACGGGCCTGGAGATCCAGAACCTCTAGTAGAAGCCCAAGAGGTAGCAAAAGAAATCATTAAAAGAGATTTGCCATTATTCGGGATTTGTTTAGGACATCAAGTCATTGCAATTGCTAATGGCGCTACAACCTACAAGATGTATAATGGGCACCGTGGTATTAACCATCCGGTAAAAAACTTAAAAACAGGTAAAGGAGAAATTACTTCTCAAAACCATGGATTTGCAGTAAAGCGAGAAGATGCAGAATCTAATCCGAATTTAGAAATTACTCATGTTCATTTAAATGATAATACAGTGGCCGGTTTAGCAGTTAAGGATAAAAACTGTTTCTCCGTTCAATATCACCCTGAGGCGAGTCCTGGGCCACATGATTCAGAGTATTTATTTGATCAGTTTATCGAAAATATCAAGAAATAGTTTTTTAACAGAAGTCTTGTGATACAATGTTTTACAAGACTTTATTGTTACTAAAACGTTATAGATGTTATTTGATTAAATTCTAAATAAACATCTTAATAAAAAGAAGATTAAACCGTACATTTGAAAAGTAAAAATAAAGTAAAAACAAACTAATTATGAGTTCAATTATAAACATTCATGCTAGGCAGATTTTAGACTCTAGGGGTAATCCAACTGTAGAGGTAGATGTGATTACAGAGAATAATGTTCTTGGTAGAGCGGCTGTACCTTCAGGAGCATCAACCGGTGAGCATGAGGCAGTAGAACTGCGTGACGGCGGTGACACTTATATGGGTAAAGGCGTTTTAAAAGCTGTTGGAAATGTGAACACTACAATCGCAGAAGCGCTTTTGGGAGTTTCAGTTTTTGAACAAAACCTTATCGATCAAATTATGATTGATTTAGATGGAACACCAAACAAATCCAAACTAGGAGCAAATGCTATTTTAGGCGTTTCTCTGGCTGTTGCCAAAGCAGCAGCTGCTGAGTTAGGTTTACCATTGTATCGTTATGTTGGAGGGGTTTCTGCAAATACACTTCCTGTTCCAATGATGAATATCATTAATGGAGGTTCACATAGTGATGCACCTATTGCATTTCAAGAGTTTATGATTATGCCTGTAAAAGCTGAAACTTTTACACACGCCATGCAGATGGGTACAGAGATTTTCCATCATTTAAAGAAAGTGTTACATGATAGAGATTTAAGCACAGCTGTAGGTGATGAAGGTGGTTTTGCGCCTAACTTACCTGGTGGAACTGAAGATGCTCTAGACACTATTGCTAAAGCTGTAGGAAATGCAGGATATAAGTTTGGTGATGAAATAATGATTGCTTTAGATTGTGCTTCTGCCGAGTTCTACGTAGATGGAAAATACGATTACACAAAGTTTGAAGGTGATAAAGGAGAGGTGAGAACTTCTGAAGAACAAGCGGCTTACTTAGCTGAATTATGTGAAAAATACCCAATCATCTCTATAGAGGATGGTATGGATGAAAACGACTGGGACGGATGGAAATCTCTAACCGAAAAAGTTGGAGATAAAGTGCAGTTAGTTGGTGACGATTTATTTGTGACTAATGTAGAGCGTTTATCAAGAGGTATAGAAAACGGTATTGCAAATTCTATATTAATTAAAGTAAATCAAATAGGTTCTTTAACAGAGACTATTGCCGCTGTGAACATGGCAAAAAATGCTGGGTACACTTCAGTCATGTCACACAGATCTGGTGAGACTGAAGATAACACTATTGCAGATTTAGCTGTAGCGTTAAACTGTGGTCAAATTAAAACAGGTTCTGCCTCACGTTCAGATCGTATGGCTAAGTACAATCAATTGTTAAGAATTGAAGAAGAGCTTGCAGATGTAGCATATTTTCCTCAACAGAACGCATTTAAAATTAAGTAACAATACTTAGTTTTTATAATTAATACTTAAAAGCGATTATTTTTTAATAATCGCTTTTTTTTGGAATCAATTTTATCAAATTGCTAATTTAACCAAGCAAAATTGGTTAGGCTTTAATAATCATGAGATATTTCGTAAATTAGCGCTCCTTTAAACAAAATAAATCACAAAAAATACACATGTCAGATACTGCTACATTAGAGATTAATGGTGAGAAATACGAACTACCATTAGTTACAGGTACCGAGAATGAAGTTGCAATAGATATTAAGGCTTTAAGAGGAGCCAGCGGATTGATAACCCTAGATCCAGGATACAAGAATTCTGGCTCATGTGAAAGTGGTGTTACGTTTCTAGATGGTGAAAAAGGAATTTTAAGATATAGAGGGTATTCTATTGAGGAGTTAGCCGAAAAAGCTGATTTTTTAGAAGTTACTTACCTTTTGATTTTTGGTGAATTACCAACCGCTGAGGAATTGCAAAAATTCCATGCAGATATCATGGATAATTCTATGGTAGATGAAGATGTACACAAGATTCTTGATGCATTCCCTAAGAATGCGCACCCTATGGGAGTTTTATCTTCTCTTACAAGTGGTTTAATTGCCTTTCATCCATCTTCTGTAAATATTGACTCTTCAGAAGATATGTATCAGGCTATTGTGAGAATACTAGGAAAGTTTCCTGTACTTGTAGCATGGGTAATGCGTAAAAAGATGGGATTGCCGCTTAACTATGGTTCAAAGAAACTAGGTTATGTTGAGAACATTATGAAAATGATGTTTGAACAACCTAATGAGGATTATGAAATGAACGAAATCGTTAAAAATGCATTAGACAAATTATTGATTTTACATGCCGATCATGAGCAAAACTGTTCTACTTCTACTGTTAGAATTGTAGGGTCTTCTCATGCTGGATTGTTTGTTTCATTGTCTGCTGGTATTTCTGCACTTTGGGGGCCGTTGCACGGTGGTGCTAACCAAGCGGTATTGGAAATGTTAGAAGCTATAAAAGAAGACGGTGGTGATACAAAAAAATATATGGCCAAAGCCAAGGATAAGTCAGATCCTTTCCGTTTAATGGGGTTTGGGCATAGAGTATATAAAAACTTTGACCCAAGAGCTAGAATCATTAAAAAGGCAGCTGATGAAGTGTTAGGAGACTTAGGTGTTGTAGACCCAATTTTAGATATCGCTAAAGGATTGGAACAAGAAGCTCTAAGTGATCCGTATTTTGTAGATAGAAAATTATACCCTAACGTAGATTTTTACTCAGGGATTATTTATAGAGCTATGGGTATACCAGTAGAGATGTTTACTGTTATGTTTGCTCTAGGACGTCTTCCTGGTTGGATTGCACAATGGAGAGAAATGCGATTAAGAAAAGAGCCTATTGGTAGACCAAGACAACTTTACATTGGTGAAACAGAAAGAAGTTTTAAGCAAATCTCAGAACGATAGTATTTTTCGAATACTAAAATATATTAAGCCTCATGATTTATTCATGGGGCTTTTTCTTTTTGTTGGGGCAATTGTTTGTAATTAATCGATTATTGTTTTTTTATCCTTAGTTTTGGTTTCTCGAAACCCCAAGGTTTAATGGAACTACATATTCAAAATGAAACTTCAAGACTTCGCGCTGTAATTTTAGGAACAGCAGAAAGTTGCGGCCCTACTCCAAAAGTTGAAGATTGCTACGATCCTAAAAGTATTGAGCATGTATTAGCAGGAACCTATCCAAAAGAAGAGGATATGATTTTGGAAATGGAAACGGTAGCTAAAGTTTTAAAGAAACATGGTGTTACCGTTTACAGGCCAGACGTGTTAAGGGACTGTAATCAAATATTTTCGAGGGATATTGCTTTTGTAATTGCAAATAAAATGATCAAAGCCAATATTTTGCCTGATAGAGATAAAGAAATAGAAGCGATAAGATATGTTTGGAATAAAGTTGAAAAAAAGAATAGAATCATTTTACCAGATGAATGCCATGTTGAAGGCGGAGATGTGATGCCTTGGAACGATTATATTTTTATAGGAACTTATACTGCTGAAGATTATCCAGATATTATTACTGCTAGAACCAATATTCATGCAGTAAATGCCATCCAAGAGTTATTTCCCAAAAAAAAAGTAAAGGCCTTCGAGCTTCGAAAATCAAATACAGATCCTCGAGAAAACGCCCTTCATTTAGATTGTTGTTTTCAGCCCATTGGCAAAGACAAAGCCATAATTCATAAAAATGGGTTTTTAATTGAAAGTGAATATGAATGGTTGGTTAATTTCTTCGGAAAGGAAAATATCTTTGAAATTGATAAAAATGAAATGTATAATATGTACTGTAATGTTTTTTCAATTTCTGAAGATGTCATTATCTCAGAACAAAATTTCACCCGATTGAACAACTGGTTAAGAGACCAAGGCTTTTTCGTAGAAGAAGTACCTTATGCTGAAATTGGTAAACAAGAAGGACTACTGCGTTGTACAACTATGCCTTTGATTAGGGATTAGTTGACACTAGAGTCTTTGAACGATAAATTTTAGTATTTTCAAATTCATCTAAATCAATACTAATGATTTTATTTGCTGAAGACCGAGAATATTCATTTTCTACATAACCACCTATGAGATAAATTTTATCATTGTAATAATGCATGGCACAACCGTCAAATTGTATCGAAATTTTATACTCATTTAGGGTTTTTGTGTTTGTGTTATATGTGAGTAGTGAGCCCTTGTCGTAAATATAAATAATACTGTTATTGAAAGTTAAAGCGGGTGAAGCAATACCATAGAATAATTTTCCATCAGTATTCCAGTTTCCTGTTTTTATGTTGTAAGACTCAATAGTATTCAAAGCCGTTTTATTGTATCCTCCAATCAGATAAATCGTATTGTCAACAACAACACATTTACTTCTTTTGGACTTAACATTTCAGGAAGCTCATACCAGTATCCAGTTTCGGTATTGTACATATGTACTTTCTTGGAGTATTTTTTTGTGCCTTTTTTATTCTGGCTTACCGACCCTCCCATTACTATAATATTTTTGTTAAAACTAAATGAAGCAAAATTTACGGCTTGGTGAGGGTTTGTGTAATCGATTTGAACACTATCGGTAACAATATTATAAACTTCAATAGTGTTGTCTAGGTATTCTTTTTTTCTATCAAATGACAAGTGTTTACCTCCTATGTTATATAAATTTCCATCGATATAATTGGTGTTGTGATAAGCTCTTTTTTCAAACATCTTTTCTTTTAATTTCCATGAATTATTTGTAATGTCATATATCTGTAAGCTGTTATCATAACTTTCAAAAGTTGGATTTATTCGCATTCTTCTCAGTAAATCCCCAAAAGTAGCATTGGGCATGTTTTGAATTTCAATGAGAGCCCTTTTCCCATTATCTTCTATGTAACTTCGGTCTCCACAGGAAATATAAATTTTTGAGTCTATTAATAGTGATCCAAAAGCATATACTTGTTCTTTAAGTCGACCAAGCATTTTAAATTTAAGTTTTGGTTTTAGTTCTCTTTCAGAAGTAATATAGACTGGGGCAATGCTTTCAGATTTAGGGGCAAGAAGTATAATGTAATTTTTAGATTTTAATTGATTGTATGTTAAGGTTTTAGAAGAGTATCCAATACAAGAAACAAGAATAGTGTCTTTAGCTTTTAATTTTTGGTTTAGTTTTAAAATAAATTCACCTTTCTCATTGGTGATTGAACCTTCTTTTCTGTTTTCTAGATAAATGGAAACACTATGTATTGGTGTTTTTGTTTCCAGATCTAAAACAGTGCCTTTAATATTTTGTCCTAAAACCGTAAAACTAGTCAATAAAAACAGTAAGATTATTTTCATTTGGTTGGTTTTAATTTATTACAACAAAAAATATACCAAAATCGTGTAATTTGTACAAGGATTTAAGATGTTAACACGATGCTGTTCAGCCATCACATCGTTTAATAATTAATCCTATTTTTGTTATTTAAAATTAAAAATGCAACAAACAACAAATACTATATTGATGATTCGTCCTATAAATTTCAGGATGAATGAGCAAACTGCTGTGAATAACTATTATCAAAAAGTGATTGATGGTTTATTGCCAGCTTCGGTGAATAGGAAGGCACAGGAAGAATTCGATTTATTTGTTGATACGTTAAAGTCTTTTGGCATAAATGTGATTGTGGTATCTGATACGGATGAATTTGATACGCCCGATTCTATTTTTCCAAATAATTGGATTTCATTTCATGAAGACGGAACGGTTGGGATTTATCCCATGTTTGCAGAAAACAGAAGGCATGAAAGAAGGGAAGACGTCCTAACTATTTTAGAGGAACAAGGTTTTCAAATTGAAAATATTGTTGATTACGCTTCAGCTGAGGAAGAAGATATTTTTTTAGAAGGTACAGGGAGTTTATTATTGGATAGAGTGAACAGGAACGCCTACTGTGCTTTATCAGAAAGAGCAGATGAAGGTTTATTTATAGAGTTTTGTGAAGATTTTGATTATAACCCTATAGTTTTTACGGCGAATCAAACTGTAAATACCCAAAGGAAAGCTATTTATCATACCAATGTGATGATGTGTTTGGCCGAAACATTTTCCGTCATTTGTTTAGAGGCCATAGATGACAAAAAAGAACGAAAAAATGTAATAAAACATTTAAAGGAAACAGGTAAAGAAATCATTTCTATTTCTGAAGAACAAGTCAATTGTTTTGCGGGTAACATGTTGCAGGTTAAAGGACGGGATAATCAATTGTATTTGGTGATGAGTAAAGCTGCTTATGAAAGTCTTACAACGAAGCAGATAAAACAAATAGAAAAACATTGCCCTATAATTTCAAATTCTCTAGATACCATTGAGGCTTGTGGCGGTGGAAGTGCCAGATGTATGATGGCAGAGGTATTTTTACCTAAAACTAATTAAGCGTCTGATGGTCTCGATTTTGGTAACTGCACGTAAAACGTACTACCAACATTTGCCGTACTTTCTACCCAAATTTTCCCATGGTTTAGTTCAACCAGTTCTTTACAGATAGAAAGCCCTAGGCCGGTACCCTTTTCGTTGTTGGTTCCAGTAGTTGTGAAGGAAGTGTTCTTAAACAACTTTTCCATATTCTCTTTAGAAATACCTATTCCAGTATCGGCAATACTAACAATACAACTCCCATTACTGATATGGTTTGATATGGTAATCGTGTCACCACTCTTACAGAATTTAATAGCGTTGGCTAGTAGATTTTGAATCACAATTTCAAACATACTTCTATCGGCATAAGCAAAATCCCTGAGAGAATGGTCTACTAATGTAATTCCTTTACTTTCCATTCTATTGTCAACAAGTTTAATTTTATCCTCAAATACTTCTTGTACATCAAATAAGCTAGGTTTTGGTTCTAAGGCGTGCATTTGAGATTTAGACCAGTTTAGCAAATTAAAAAGTAATAAAGAGGCACTGTGGGCATTCTCACTTAATTCAGGTATAAGGTTATCAAACTCTTCTCTAGAAAGAGAGCCATCACGTAATAATTCAATAAAGCCGTTGATGGAAGAGAGGGAATCCTTCAAATCATGAGAAACAATAGAGAATAGTTTGTCCTTCACATTATTTACATTCTCTAGGTGTTTGGTCTGTTCCTGGAAAGCTTGGTTCTGTAATTTAATCTTAATATTCTTCTCTTCGAGTTCTTGCATATACTTAATACTACTGTTTCGTCTTAAGTATATTAAAACAAGAAACGTAGTAACAATAGCAAGGGCAGCCAATAAACCATAAAAGATAAGTTTGTACTTATCTAATTTTGAATTTATTTGAGCTGTTTCCGAAGTAGCTGCATTAGTATCTTTTTGTGGAATGGCCTTTTCTTTTGGCTTATCAAAGTTTGGGTCAAATTCAAGAGGAATATTAGGTTTTGTGTTTTTTGTTAAAATATTCTCGCTTTCGATTTGGTCTTTCAGGTTGTAATATTCCCGTTGCCAGACAAATGCCCTGTCAAACCTACGTCTTATAGAGTCTAAGGTTTTCCTAAGTTTGTAATGTTTTAATAACTCTTGTTTGTTGTTTAGTTCTTTGGCAATAACTCCAGCCTCTATAAGCTGTTTTTCCGCAACTACTAATCTGTTTTGTTGAATGTTTAAGTCTCCTAAGTAATTATAGGCAATTAGCAAGTTAGCCTTGTCGTTATTTCTAAAAGCAGTATTGTAACCTTTAATGAGGTACTCGGTCGCTTTATCGTAATTGTTGAACAATAAATATTCACCACCTAATTTGGGGTAAATAGCAGCTTTAATAGAATCATGGGTATTCGTTGCCAATACTTTCTCGTAATACTCAATAGCTTTTCTATGCTCTTTTTTGAAGGAATATAACTCGGCTAGATTTTTATGCGAAATGTTAATGCCTTTCTTGTCGTTGAGTTGTAGCTGAATAAGCAATGCTTTTTCAAAGTACTCAATAGCTTTGTCGTTAGCTTTTATGTTTTTGTATGCTTTTGCTAAACTACTATATGCTAGTTTAAGTTCTTTTTGTAGACCTCTGTTTTCAAGTTCCTCAATTGAGGCTAGAGCGTATTGAAGTCCTAAAGCATAGTTTCCGCGTTTAATTTCTATAAGACCAATGCTGTTGTTTACTTTCGCAACATTTAATGTGTCACCTAGCGATTTAAAAAGAGATTTGGCTTTTTCGTAACCGTCAAGAGCATTGATGAAATCATTTTTTTGGGAATAGATAAGAGCTTTGTAGTATGTGATTTGAGCAATTCCTTTGTCATATTTTATACTACTAGATAGCTTTTCGCTCTGTACAATATACTTCAGGGCTCTGTCGTATTCGCCCATCTCGTAAAGAGATTCTATAAGTTTCAATGAAGTATCGACTTTAAGGGAGTCTTGAGTTTGGTAAGCTAGTTCAATTGAGAGGCTATCTATGTTATTGGTTTGGGAAAAACCAATGCACATGGATAAACAAAAAATTAAAGTAAATACTTTCCTCATCAATTTTAACATAATAAAACAACCCAAAAAAGATGTCTTATTTTGAGGGAAAAGTAAGATAACTTTATAAAGTTGTAATGGTTTGTCAGTATTTTAATATCCCCAAAGAAATATTGAGTGATAATAGCTCTCTAGACAAAATTTGGAAAATCCCATTTCATAATCTAATTTCTAGGTTTTATTACCGATAAATTAGATAAAATGATACCCTGTATTTTCGGAAAAAATCGACGAATAGACGAACGGTAAAAAACATGGGAAAAATGCACTTTGCTCGATGAAATACACTTTGTTTTGGAACGTATTTCGTGTGTTATCATAATATCTTAATTATGAGTTTTTTAAGTTATGTTGTTTAAATGTCATCCTATTTATTTTGCTTTATTTTTATTAGAAGAAAACTTTATCTTTGCTCACCTAAAAAATATTTAATGAGCCTTCAGGATACCTTATCTAAACATGTAAAACAAGCCGTTTTAGAAACGTTTAATGTAGAAATTGAATCTGTTGAATTTCAAGCGACGAGAAAAGAATTTGCAGGAGACATAACAGTTGTTATTTTTCCTATGCTTAGGTATGTAAAAGGTAACCCCGTTCACATTGGAGAGACCATTGGAAATTACTTGGTAGAAAATGTTGGAGACGTTAACGCATTTAACGTTGTGAAAGGCTTTTTGAATATTGAAATTAGTGACTCGTATTACCTTAGCTTTTTTAGTAACATTACAAACAACAGTGATTATGGTTTTAAGTCTCATAATCCCGAAGAAAAGGCTGTTATGGTTGAGTATTCATCGCCTAATACCAATAAACCTTTGCATCTGGGACATATTAGAAACAACCTTTTGGGTTATAGTGTTTCCGAAATCTTAAAAGCTAGTGGAAAGAAAGTTTACAAGACACAAATTATCAACGACAGGGGTATTCATATTTGTAAAAGCATGCTGGCATGGCAGCGTTTTGGTAATGGAGAAACTCCTGAAAGCACAGGTCTTAAAGGTGACAAGTTAGTCGGGAACTACTATGTAAAGTTCGATCAGGAATACAAAAAGGAAATAGAAGGTTTAGTTGCTAAAGGAGAAGATTTAGAACAAGCTAAGAAGAATGCTCCAATTTTGTTATCGGCACAAGAAATGTTGAGAAAATGGGAGTCTGGAGATGCCGAAATCGTAGCCCTTTGGAAAAGCATGAACGATTGGGTCTATGAAGGTTTTAATGAAACGTATAAAAATCTTGGAGTAGATTTCGATAGTTTATATTTCGAAAGCAATACTTACTTGCTAGGTAAGGAATTTGTAACCGAAGGTTTAAAGTCGGGTGTTTTTCACACCGAAAAAGATGGTTCTGTTTGGTGCGATTTAACAGATGAAGGTCTTGATAAAAAGATTGTACAGCGCGCAGACGGAACAGCCGTTTATATGACTCAGGATATTGGTACCGCTATACAGCGAATTAAAGACTTTCCAGATGTTGGTGGTATGGTTTATACTGTTGGAAATGAACAAGATTACCACTTTCAAGTACTGTTCTTAATTTTAAAGAAATTAGGTTTTGATTGGGCAGATAACTTATATCACTTGAGTTATGGTATGGTAGATTTGCCAAGTGGCAAAATGAAAAGTAGAGAAGGTACAGTTGTCGATGCCGATGATTTAATCGATGAAATGGCTGCTACAGCTGAAGAAATATCAAAAGAGCTAGGTAAGCTCGACGGATATTCTGAAGAAGAAAAGAAACAATTATACAAAACTATAGGGTTAGGTGCTTTAAAATATTATATATTAAAAGTAGATCCTAAAAAGCGAATTTTATTCGACCCCAAAGAATCTATAGATTTTCAGGGTAATACAGGGCCTTTTATCCAATATACTTATGCCCGAATTCAATCTATACTTAGAAAAGCTAATTTAAATGCAGATGTTAAATTAAATGCCTCTCAAATAGCTTTGCACGATAAAGAGAAAGCGCTGCTTAAACAGTTACAATTGTTTCCTGAAATCATTCAGAATGGGGCATCTCAACATAGTCCAGCACTAATAGCTAATTACACCTATGAATTGGTAAAAGAATTTAATTCATTCTATCAAAATGTATCGATTTTAGGAGCTGATAACGAGCATGAAAAAAACTTTAGGGTACAACTATCTAAAGTAGTAGCTTTTACCATTAAAAATGCGTTCCAAGTATTGGGAATTAATGTTCCTGAGCGAATGTAATTTTAAATTACTAGCTATATTTTAATGATTTTATGGATTTCTTTTTTGCCACCTAAAATCTCAATGAAATAAACTCCAGAACTTAGTGTAAACATAGCAACTTCAGCGCTGCCATCTACTATCGTACTAGAGCTTTCTGTAAGGAAAAGCCCAGACGAATTATAAATTCTATAACTTACTGTTTCAGAAGTAGTGATACCAGACATGTTTATGTAATCTTTACATGGGTTAGGGTATAAGAGCCAGTTTTTTGGATTTCCCTCGCCTGGATTGCTGTTGGAAACACAATTCTTAGAAATGTCATATTCAGCTCTTAAAATATCTTCAATTTTTAAATTAGTGAAACTATCATTTAAAGAGTGGTTAAAGAATGTATTATCTATAATAGCATTGTCTGCTCCAAGGAAATCCTGAAGTAAAGTAGCAAAGGTCTGCCTGTAGTCATATTGCACAGTTTTAATCTGCCAGTTATTATCCTGAACGGCCTCAGATAAATCGGGGTTTATTCCTGTCATACCTCCAGAGACGGGTTTTCCAAATATAAACATTGGCGCTATTTCACCATGATCGGTTCCTAGATTGCCGTTTTCGGCAGCTTTTCTACCAAACTCAGAAAACGTAACGCCAACAACATCCTCAGATAGATTTTGACTTTCTAAGTCGGCTGTAAAAGCATCGATACTCTCAGAGAGTTCAGTTAACAAGGCATGGTGTCTTCCTAAAACATCGCCCTGTGCTTGTACTTGAGCGTTGTGTGTATCGAACCCACCAATTCTTACCATGTATATTTTAGATCCTAAATCGCCACTAATTAGACGTGCCACAGTTTTTAATTGATCTGCTAAATCTGTATCTGGATAAGTAACATCATTTTTACCTTTGTTAAACGCGTTTGATATAGAGGCAGCATAAGTGTTTGTTAGGCTATCGGTATTGCTAATAAATTCTAACTGTTTTCCGTAATCTGAATCTGGAATATTTGTTGGGTTTTCTCCTCCCAAACCACTAATAACATTATAAAAACCAGCTGGATCTTGCCCCGTTATGTTAAGAGACAGACCATGAGCTTCTTCAGCATGAAACCCAAGCGAGGTCTGGTTTGAACCAATTTCAATGGCTAAAGGGAATGACTCAACTATTAAATCTGAATAATATTGTTCCATAAATCTACCCATCCAACCGGTGTCTAAACCATTCTGCATACTGTTTCCGTCGTTTCCGGTAAAGTAAAGATCTGTAGATTTGAAGTGACTTTTATTTTGCGAGGGGTAACCAACACCCTGAACGATTCTCAAAATACCTTTTTCGTAAAGCGGTTTAAAACTTGCTAATGCCGGATTTAGACCAACCTGTTGTTCTTCTGGTAAAGTACTGTCTAGAGTGATGTATTTGTTAAGTCCGCTTTCTGGCACTTTTATGGTAGGTCTAAGATTACTATAAACATCGTATTGGTTAAGCGGAACAATACTGTTCAAACCGTCGTTCGCACCTCTAAGGTTAACTAAGACCAGTTTTCTGCCAGAAATATCCGGACAATTTATAGGAATAAAAGTTTTTAAAGCAGCTTGAATTTGAAACGGAGTAAGTCCAATAACAGAAGCGGTTGCCGATAATTTTATAAAATTTCTTCTTTTCATGATTTTAGACTTTTACATTAGTTGAAATTCTGCTGCATTAACCAAAGAAAGAATTAACGAATCAAGTCTGGTTTTAACTGTGATTTTATCATCTTCACTGTGCGTGTTAATATATTGTAACCATGCACCAGTCCAATTATAATCGCCTGCACCACCTAATAATATGCTTTTAAAGTAGTCTGTTCTGTCGGTGTCGATGTTTTCAGGAAACATTAAGTTGGCCAAAGCTAAAATTAATGTTTCAGGGTATTTAGCCTCTTCGGGGTCAATTTTAGTTTCAACGAAAATAACTGTATCAATATCTGTATAAATATTATTTCTAGTAAATAAAACGGGCATGAGGGTATATCTGCCTATAATCGTATTTGAAGAAAACCAATTTCTGTCAAATCCAGGCTCTTGATAATATGCAGGGTAACCGGCTACAGAATCTGGATTGAAAAACTCCATTCCCGAGCTTTTAAAATAGGCATTGTGTATGTATCTCAAGAAGAAGTTTCTGTAATACCATAGAGCTTGTGTTTCTGGATCAGGGTATTTCACTTCAAACAGGGAAACGACTTCAGAAAGTAATTGCAATGGACTCTTAATTATAGCGCCTATCGTGTGGTCTGTACTATCGTCGTCATCTGCATCATAAAAATGTTCACTAGATAGCAGTGCCGTTACTACAGGTAAAATTTCATAATTATTATTAACCATTATTTCCGCAAGAGGTGTAATAATGTCGGTTTCAACCGATGCTGAAATATTACTTTTTACAAAATACCTGTAGAGTTTTCTACAATATGACTTAGAGGTTTCTTCTTGAGAAAACACCATATCAACAAAGTCCTTCAGCTCGTCTAAAATACCTTCTTTTGTGTTTCTTCCAGTAATTACCTGGTTGTTAAATGCGCTGGAAAACGTTTTGTCTTTTGGGTCGTGTTGATTTGCATTGATATACCCAATGGGTATATTGGTTTCGGGGTCAATGTCACCATTTCTGTCACCTTTCTTTTTAAATCCAGAAAAGACTTTGGCAGCTTGCTGGATATCTATTTCGGTATAATTAGTATAATTATCCTCTCCAATTTGTTCCCCCTTTAGAATGGTAAATAGTTCTAGATACTCTCTTGCATAGTTTTCATTAGGATTGTTTTTGTTATTTTGAGTATTATCCAAATAATCCAGCATACCATTATCTAAAGTGATTTTTGTTGCCAATGTTTTAATATTCCCAAGGGCATAAAAATCCAGTAAGCGAAGGTGGTCAAAAAAGAATGTTGCTGCGCCGACACCAGAGTCTTTACCTACTGTAAAGCAGGTATGCAAAAAGAATGACAACTTATATTTTAAAGTAGTTTGATTTACAGCATTGTGCCACCACCATGCAGCTACATGAGCTCTTTTCCTGCCTTGACCATCGAAAGAATTTGGATGTTCACTTGAAGAGGTCCAAAAGCCGTCTGGAGACGATGTGGGTAGAGGATCGTAGGGCTCGTTGATTACATATGGTGTGTTAGATGTTAGGCTATTAACTGCTTCGGTAGCAGTGAGTCCAACTAATGCATCTAACTCTGCTTTGTTATAGTTAAAAGTAGCTCTCCTAAGCAGGTGTTTTGCCTTCCTTAGGTCTAAATTTGAACTGAGCGGATTAAGTGAAGCCATGAACTATTTTTTTTCAATGTAATAAATAAAATGTTTCAACATCTAAAAACCATTCGTAAAAGTCTGTATTTGAGTTTTTTTCATCGATGAACGGTATTTTATATTTAAAAATGAAATCTTAAACTTACATTTGGGGTGATTCCTAACGATTCGTTTTTAACCGAAGTAATTTCATCATCTATTATTGTGTAGTATTCATTGATGATGTTTTTCCTGTTTAAAATATTCCAAACTGAAGCACCCAAAACAGCTCTTGAAGTTCTAGATACATCCAGTGTATATGTTGCAGAACAATCTACCCTAAAATATTTGCTTAAGTTAGCAGCATTTGGATTTTGATAAATTATGGATTGTTGCCCTATATCATCGACTTCAATGCGAATAGGTAGTGTTTTGGGCCTTCCCGAATTCCAGTTTAATCCAGCTCCAAGTTTTAAATTATTATAGGTATAATTTCCTCCAAAGCTTAGTACATGTCTTATGTCTACGTTATTCCTGAATTTTTTCCCATCATTTAAATCAGGAAACATATAATTGTTGTTGCTAATTGAATAAGAAACCCAAGTACTAAAAATATCATCAAATTGTTTGTTACACAGCAAGTCAATACCTTTTATTTCGTAACTACCTATGCTATTGGAAAATTGGAATTGGTTTTGGAAACCTTGGCTCCTTGCGGTTATGCCGTCTACTTTTTTTATGTATGATTCTGCACTAACCAATAATTTGTTTTTGTTGTAGTGAATTCCGGCAGAAACCTGTTTGCTTTTTAGTATTGGAACTGGATAAACGGTTTGATTGTTTATTTGGGTCTCCTCTACGAGGTTATTGGATAATATCCATCTACGCTTTTCAATGCCCAGAAAATCATTTTGTAAATCTATTCTCTGTGAAGTTACTTGACTTTTAAATTCGCCTAAGACCTCAAATCTAAAACCATTTAAAAAACGTTGACTGAAGCGTAATCTAGGTTCAAAAATAAATTTATTGAATTTATCAATGTAATTTAACCGCGCGCCTAATTTTAATTTGGTTTTGGCATCATAGGATAGAACCGAGGTTTCGCCATAAAGTGCATGCGTTTCTAAAACTTCTTTAATGAAGCTTCTAAATAGCGGATTGTTAACGTCTTCTAAATTACTTATTCCAACTTCATTGAACTGATAGCCGCTAATGAATGAAAGTCTTTGGTTGTGTTTGTAATTAATGTTTAGCTTTATCGCTCTGTCGTTTACACGATTTTCTTGAATTAATCTTTGGTTGTTTAAAATATCATGATTGGTGGCATCTAGATCGTAATTCGAAGCATATGCTTGTATCGATGTAGATAACTGACTATTCCAATCGCGTTGATAGGTCAACCCAACCGATATATTTTGCTGAGACAGTTTACTGTTTAAAACTTCGGTTCTGTTATTTATGCGCGACTGTTCATCGTAATCAAATTTGTTATTGATATTTAAAAAATTGAGTCTTAACTTATCTTTTTCTGTGAGGTCTACAAGAAGTTTAGCCGTGATATCGTAGAAATAAAACGATTCGTTTTGAGATAGTGAATTTCTACCTCTGTTACTAAAATCAGAGTCTCCAAAAACACGGTTGAAATACTGTTCGTAGGTTGCAGATTCAACTACATCTGTTATGGATCTTCTTGAGGATAGATGTAATTGAGTGTTGTCTGAAATTGGGATTTTTACGAACCCATCGGCATTGATAAAGTTTAAACCAATTCCTCCTTTAAATTCGTTATCTATTTCATCGGGTAATTGCATGTCTATAATGCTGGAAATACCATCTCCATATATGGCGCTAGTACCGTTTTTATAGACATTAACTTTTTTAGTTATGTAAGGGTTAAATGCAGAAATGAGTCCGAAAAAATGTCCGGATTGATACATTTTTATACCATCCCAAAGTAATAAGTTCTGGTCGTGTGTTCCTCCTCTTACATTAATATTCGAAACGGTTTCGTCGGTACTTAAAACCCCAGGTAAGAACTGAATGGTCTGCAACACATCGGGTTCAATTAATCCCGGTAAAATGCCAAAACTTTCAGGTTTTATCGTTACAGAACCATCATTAAGTTTTGTTAATCCAGTGGTTAAGTAGTTGTTGATGACGACTTCCTCTAGTTTTTGAACCCTAAAACTGGTACGCTTTTTTTTTATGGGCTTTATTACAATAAATCTATTGTTCAGTAATTCAAAATCTAGTTTAGTCTCTTTTTTTAGCAGCCGCAGTACCTCTTCAAGAGGGAGTTCCTTTGGTGGTAATGTGGCTGTTTTGTCTTCTATGGTTTTGTCCGCATAAGAAAAGCTCACATTATATGACTCTTCTAAAATTTTTAAAATAGCAGTAAGGGGTTGTTTTTCTTTTTGAATGCTTTGTGCCCTTGAATGAGAAGCATTCAAAAAAAATAACAAGACAAAAAAGGGAAGTAGGTGCTTGCTTTTATTCACGCTTTAAAATTATAGTATCGTTAGATTGACTATAAGTTAAGTGTAAAGGTAATGTAATAGATTTTAATGCAACCTCAATACTGTCGTGAGTAAAATTGCCGGTAAACTTTTCGTTAGAATCTACGCCAATCAAAGTAATATTTACATTGTATTGTCTCTCAAATTCTTGAATAACCTGTTTGTATGGTAGACTTTTAAATTGGCTTTCGTTATTAAGCCACGAAGGAGTTAAGCCGTTTTCTTTTTCTTTAGCAATAATTTCCCCATCTAAAATTAAAAAACTGTCGCCAGGATTTAATTTTGTCTCTTGAGAATTGAACGTAACGCCAACTAAACCTTCGTAGCAAATAACCTCAAAGTAATTTTTTCTTTGTTTTACATTAAATTGTGTTCCATAAACAGTAACAGTACCTGTTTCTGTTCTAACGTTGAAAGAAGAGCCTTTTGCGACCTTAAAAAAGGCTTCGCCTTGTAACTCTACTTCTCTGTTGTTTTTCCAGGAACTTTTGTTGAATATCAGGGCCGATTCGGCATTCAAGGCCACGCTTGAGTTGTCTGGCAATTCAACTGTGGTTTTTTGAGCCAAATCTGTGGTAATGGTAGTGTCTATTGTGGTGGTGTAATAATAAAGACTGAAGCATATTGCTAAAATTGCAGCAACACGCATTAATGGTTTAAGCCACAGGTTTTTTTCTGTTTTCTTTTTTGTGATGGACGAGAGAACATGTTCAAGCTCTTTGTTGGCATCGTATTCCGGAGCCTTAAAAGCGTGTAGGTTGTTATTTAACATTACTAAATCGTCATAGTCTTCAAGGCTTTTAAAAGCCTGAAGTTCTTGGTCGTTAAGTTCGTTATTTAACCATTTTAATATGAGTTCTTCTCTTTCCATTTTTCCTTTATTCAACTATAAAACAATTAACTTTAATTTTTTCCTACCCTTGTCATTTATTTTTTTATGAGAAATTGAATTTCAGTGTTCAGTGTTTGTAGTGCATACTTCCAATTGAGGACTAGGGTTTTTACAACTCCTTAATATCTTCCCTTAGTTTTTTCAATGCGCCGTATATGCGTTTTTCAACAGCTTTGGTAGAGATGCCTAATAATTCCGCAATTTCTTTAAAGCGTTTGCCTTCAACACGGTTCATCATAAAAGCAACACGTTGAGGTTCTGTTAAATTAGCCAAGGCATTTTGTAATTTGACGCTATATTCTTTTTCACGCATTAAAAACTCAGGACTTTCATTGGTGCTCAATTTAGGTTTGGCTATTTGCTGGTGTTTTAAAACAACCTTTTGGTGTGCAGCCTCATTGAGCATAAGGTTATTGGCAGTAGTAAAAAGAAAACTTTTGGCTTTATCTGGTGCAACCTTTGCACAGTTTTCCCAAAGCTTAACAAAAGCTTCTTGAGCTTTATCTTTTGGATTTAATAAATCGCCGAATTTGTAATAAAGAAAATTGTGTAGGTCTTTGGCGTGTTTTTTAAATATAGCAGAAAAAATATGCTCAGCGCAGATATTATCGTGCAGTTGTTTACTCATTTTTATTGGTAGTTGGAGCCACTAAAATAAAGGTTTTGAAACTTGGATTTTGAATTTTTTTTGAAATTTTTTTTAAAAGTGGGGTAGGAATTTTTAAAATTAAAATGTTTTATTACCAAAAAGCTATGTTTAACCCAAAATCAAATACTATGAAAACTAATTGGAGAATACTTTTGTTATTACCTTTTTTTGCCTTTTTACTATTTTCCTCATGTCAAGAGGAAGTCATTGAGATTTCGGATCCTTCCGAAGCCGAAACAGAAGCGCCTTTAGAGGCTACATCAGAATTAGCCTCTTTTGTTAGCGCTGCATCTAAGCTCGATGGTTCTAAGGATAACATCATTGATAGAGCCAGTTGTATTTCTGTAAAATTACCGTTAACTGTAGTTGTTAATGGGCTGGAAATTATTATTGATGCCGAGGAAGACTTCGCAACTATTGAAGCTATTTTTGATGAGTTCGAAGACGACGAAGACGACTTAGATTTTTTCTTTCCTATAACTGTTATAAACGCAGATCATGATGAAATTACAGTAAATAATCAAGACGAACTAGATGCTTATGTAGAAGCATGTGGTGGAGAAGATGAAGAAGACGAAGATATCGAGTGTATCGATTTTCAATATCCAATTTCTTTTTCAGTGTTCAATTCAGATTTTTTAATCATCGATACTATTGAGATTGAAAACGACAGACAATTACACCATTTTATGAAACGCGTTAGAAACAAAGAAGTTATTGCTAGCATTAATTATCCGGTAACTATGGAATTAGCTGATGGTTCGGAGATTATTGTAAATAGTAACCAAGAATTGCACAGCACCATTAGAGAAGCTAAAGATGCTTGCGATGAAGATGATGATAACGATTACAACGATGACGATTTTTCTAAAGAGCGTTTAGATAATTATTTAGTTAAATGTCCTTGGTTGGTTCATGAGTTTAAAAGATATAATCAATTAAACACAGAAGCTTACTTTGAATATGCTATAAATTTTAAAGAAGAAGGTGTTGTTGTAATGCGAGCTAGAAATGGAGATGTGCTTACCGGAACTTGGGAAACAAGAATGGTAAGAGGAAGAGGTGCTAAATTAAAAATGGAATTCGATAATTTGGCAGATTTCACGCTAGAATGGTTTATCTACGAAATAGAAGAAGGTAAAGTTAAAGTTTATAATGGTGATGGAGGAAGAATTATCCTAAAGCGTAATTGTGATGTTGTTATAGATCATACAAAAGAACGTGTAGAGAACTTTTTAAAAGAGTGTTTATGGAGAGTAGCTAGATTGAGTGTTGACGGAGCTGATAATGAAAAAGAATACATAGGCACACCTCTTAAGTTTTTTGGAAATAATGTTGTTAAAATCAGAATTAATGGAGAACTCGTTGAAGGTACCTACGAAGTTATAGTTAGACCAGCTGGAATTGGCTTGGAAATTAACTTAGAAGGCAGACCAAACTTAAAATTAAGATGGTTAATTTCTTTCTTAAGGCATGATTTAATCAAGTTAGAAAACAACCAAAACAAGATGGTGTTGAAGAGACATTGTCCTAGAGTAGACCAAGATTTAAATTACATTGATAATGTATTAATCTCTGGAATATGGAAAGTAGCGTCTTACATGGTGCAAGATGCCGATTTAACAGAAAACTACAGTGATTATGTTATTGGTTTCAGAGAAGAAGGGAAATTATTTGCTGAAGGCGATGGAAGAAACATATTCGGGTCATGGTTGTCTTACAGGAATGAGGGACTACACTTAGGAGTTAAATTCAATGACGAGGTGTTAAAGGAATTTAATCACAGATGGAGAATTAAAGAAGTATCTCCTAACAGAATTGAATTGAAAGATTATGCTCCCAACGGAATGATAGTTCGTATACTAGTTCTTGAAGCAACACAATAAATTATAGTTTGTTGGTTAATAAAAAAGAGAAACTTGGATTTTCGGTTTGTTAGGTTAGTTAGCTAAGTTTCCTTTAAGGCTGTCGGATTAATATCTGACAGCCTTTTTTACATCCTTTTTTTTAGAATATCATTCATTAATAGCTTCAATTCCTTAACTTTGCATTTCTTAAAATTTCAATAAAATTATGTTTAATAATTTAAGTGATAAGTTAGATAAAGCATTACATGTTTTAAAGGGACACGGTAGTATTACCGAGGTAAATGTAGCTGAAACTCTAAAAGAAGTTAGAAGAGCCTTACTTGATGCTGATGTTAACTTTAAAATAGCTAAGGATTTTACCAATAGAGTTAAGGAAAAAGCGCTTGGGCAAGATGTATTAACGACATTGCAACCCGGGCAATTAATGGTTAAGATTGTTAAGGACGAATTAACCGAACTAATGGGAGGAGATGCTGCCGGTGTTAATCTTTCGGGAACTCCAAGTATTATTTTAATGTCTGGTCTACAAGGTTCTGGTAAAACAACTTTTTCGGGTAAACTTGCTAACTATCTTAAAAATAAAAAAACTAAAAAACCTTTATTGGTTGCTTGTGATGTATATCGCCCTGCAGCTATTGATCAATTGCATGTAGTTGGAGACCAAATTGGTGTAGAGGTTTTTAGTGATAGAGGCAATAATGATCCGGTTGCCATTTCTCAAGCGGCGATTGCACATGCGAAATCTAATGGTCACAACGTAGTGATTATTGATACCGCGGGACGTTTGGCGGTTGATGAAGCCATGATGACGGAGATATCGAATATCCATAAAGCCATCGAGCCACAAGAAACGTTGTTTGTTGTAGATTCTATGACAGGGCAGGATGCGGTTAATACTGCGAAAGCTTTTAATGATGTCTTGAATTTTGATGGTGTTATTCTTACCAAGCTGGATGGTGATACGCGTGGTGGTGCAGCTATTTCTATTAAATCTGTTGTAAACAAGCCAATTAAATTTATTGGTACCGGAGAAAAAATGGAAGCTATTGATGTGTTCCATCCGTCTCGTATGGCAGATCGTATCCTTGGAATGGGAGATGTCGTGTCACTTGTTGAAAGAGCTCAAGAACAATTTGATGAAGAAGAAGCCAGAAAACTTCAAAAGAAGATTGCTAAAAACAAATTTGGCTTTGATGATTTCTTAAAGCAGATTCAGCAGATTAAGAAAATGGGTAACATGAAAGACCTTATTGGTATGATACCCGGAGCTGGAAAAATGATGAAAGATGTTGATATCGACGACGATGCGTTTAAGAGCATTGAAGCGATTATACACTCTATGACGCCAAAGGAAAGAGCCAATCCATCTATCATAAATGCCAGTAGAAAAAAGCGAATAGGTAAGGGGTCGGGCACCTCGGTTCAAGAAGTTAATCAGTTATTGAAGCAATTCAACCAAATGAGCAAAATGATGAAGATGATGCAAGGTGGCGGCGGTAGAAAAATGATGCAAATGATGCAGAATATGCGTTAACTTGTTAGAAGTTAGAAGTTAGAAGTTAGAAGTGATGTCACACTGAGTGCAGTCGAAGTGTAATCGAAGTACCCAAAAAACATTAAAACAAAACTTGGCGTTTTTAGCGCCTTTGCGAGAAATAATATGACAATTTTAGACGGTAAAAAAGTAAGTAACGATATTAAAGAGGAAATCGCAGAACACGTTGCTTCAATGGTTTCCAAAGGTGAAAAAGTACCTCATTTAGCTGCTGTTTTAGTGGGGAGTGATGGTGCTAGTATGACCTATGTTAACGCCAAAGTTAAGGCTTGTGAGAAAATAGGGTTCGAATCTACTTTAATTGAATTGCCGGAATATACTTCTGAAGAAGAATTGTTAGAGAAAATCCAAGAACTGAATACCAATGAGAATATCGATGGTTTCATAGTTCAGCTACCTCTACCAGAGCAAATAGATGAACAAAAGGTTTTAATGGCCATTGACCCGGATAAGGATGTGGACGGTTTTCATCCAACCAATGTGGGTAGAATGGCTCTAGATTTACCAACCTTTTTACCAGCAACACCATATGGTATTATGGAGTTGTTAGAGCGCTATCAAGTTGAGACTTCTGGTAAGAATGTTGTTGTAATGGGTAGGAGTCATATTGTTGGTAGGCCTATGAGTATTTTAATGAGCCAGAAGCGCAAAGCTGGTGACGCCACAGTTACAGTCGTTCACAGTCGTTCTAAAAACTTAACAGAGATTACTAGGGAAGCCGATATTATAGTTGCTGCAATTGGTATCTCTGAGTTCTTAACTGGAGACATGGTTAAAGAAGATGTCGTTGTTATTGATGTTGGAATTACTCGTGTGCCGGACCAGACAAAGAAAAACGGTTATAGACTAGCTGGTGATGTGCATTTTGAAAGCGTTAGCAAAAAGGCCAGTTATATCACCCCTGTGCCCGGTGGTGTAGGGCCTATGACAATCGCCATGTTGCTAAAAAACACCTTATTGGCAAGGGAAAGACGCGACTAAATTAACGTCTTCTTTTTATTGTTTTTGGTGCGAATTCTTTAGAAGAATTACTAATTAACTTATCCAGTTCAATATATTCCTCCTTGTTAAGTTCTCTGTATTCGCCAACAGGTAAGTCTAATTTGATATTCATAATCCTTATCCTTTTTAAGGTTTGAACGTCATAGTTTAAATGTGAACACATTCTACGAATCTGCCTGTTCAATCCTTGAGTGAGTATGATTTTAAAAGTATTGGAACTTAGTTTTTTTACCTTACAAGGTCTTGTAGTTTGCTTAAGCTCTTCTAAATAAATACCTTGAGACATACGCTCAATAAAAGTTTGTGAGATAGGTTTGTCTACTGTAACTATATATTCCTTTTCGTGATTATTGCTGGCCCTAAGAATTTTATTGACAATGTCTCCATCGTCAGTCAGGAGAATTAAACCCTCACTAGGTTTATCCAATCGCCCTATGGGGAATATGCGTTTGTGGTAGCCTATGTAGTCAATTATATTATCTTTTTCTACTCGGGTATCTGTAGTGCATACAATGCCAACGGGCTTGTTAAATGCGAGATAGGTAAATTTCTTTTTGGTGTTTTCAATCAATTCGCCATCAACATATACTTTATCTGAAGGTGTTAGTTTTGTGCCTTTTTCAGGTACATTTCCATTAACCGTAACACGTCCTGCCTCAATAAGTTTATCTGCTTCTCTTCGGGAGCAATAGCCAACTTCACTTAAATATTTATTGATTCTTTTTAAGGGTTCATCCATGGAGACAAAAGTACATGAATTATTTCATTTTCGAATTTCGAAATAGGTTTTAGAATTGAGCCTTTTCTAATGAATAATGTGTTTCTAATCTTTTAAAAAATCTAAAATGTTCTCGGTTACAGAAGTGTGATTTAACGAATGACCAAGGCCTTTGGTTGTAATAAGTTTGCTGTTTTTTAAATTCTTATGAATAAGTTTAGCGTCAGAGTAGGGGATGATGGTATCCTTGAAATCATGAATAATAAGGCCTTTTGTTTCAATTTCTTTAGAATATTTAGAGGTTGAAAAATCTCCAGGTTTAGCACCAAACTTTTTAAGGATTATTTTGTCCAGACTTTTTTCTACCTTTTTGTTATATCCCAGAAGTTTTATGTAGTTTTTTAGAATACCTTCAAACTCTGAAGGTGTTCCCAGTAAAATCATCTTTTTTACAGATTCTAACTGATATTTCTGCTGAAAGAATATGGAAGCCATACCACCAACCGAATGGCCAATAATCACTTCAGGCTTATGTTTTTTCGTTACTACATTTATGAATTCAGAAAATAAAAGCGCATTAAATAGTTTTCCTCCAGAAGCACCATGTGCTGGAGCATCCAAAGCAATAACATTGAAATCTTGATCGATAAAACGTTTAATTTTATTTTTCCACCGGGCAGAGTTGCTTTCCCAACCATGAACCAAAAGAATGGTCGCTCTGTTGCCTTTCCAGTGATAAGTTGCAATGTTAAGGCCTTCGAATGCCATGCTTTCTTGATAAGCCGATTCTAAAAACGTTTTTTGCAGCTCATTTAATCGTCCTTTTCTTGGTTTGGAGAATAAATGCAGCGCTTTATTCGCCGCATAATCGGCAGAAACATAGCTTAATACATTAAGATAAGAACCTACAAGTTTAATAATGAATTTTTGCATGAATCATTCAGCTTCTCGATTCACCAAATCCATAGAAAATGCAGGTGTACAAATGGCGATGTACTCACAAGGTTCTGGAAACGGATTAGAGTATTGAACCCTTGTGTTTCTTTCTATTTTTATAGACTGACCAGTTTCAAGAACCACGATTTCACCTTCAATAATAAATTGTTTTTTACCCTTAATGACAAAAGTAAACTCATCGAACTCTGGGGTTTGAAAAGGTTCGCTCCAACCTGAAGGCGCTTTCATGTGGGCAATGCTAATTTTAGAATTTCCATCTGTGGCTAAGCCAAAATGCTCCTTGATGGATTTGCCATCAGTAGTAGGTACAATAAAAGGATTGTCTTGGATGGAGTACTTTTTCATAACAAGTTATTAGTTATTCCAAATCAAGAAGAAATATTTAATTTTTGCATCATCTGGAATATGGGTTTCTTCGAATTTTAGGTCTAAATCAAAACGTAAATTGGCCGGAAGTTCTTTTTTGTCGATAACGAAACTGGCATTGATTTCTTTAATAGAGATAGCGATCGAATTAATAAGATTATCGATTTTTGAAACCTTATAAGCCGAAGTAATATCCTTGAAGGTACTCATAGTAGAAATGCCTTTTTCGGTCTTATATAGTGGGTCAATGATTTGAATACTTTCTATCGTAGCAGTAGAGTCTAAAGCTCTTGTTGGCGTTAAAACAAGTGTTTTGTTACCGTCTTTTTTAAATATTTCAATATTGTTGATGTTGCCAGCAAACTCATCGCCTCCAATATATCTTGAAATGGAGTCGTTAACAAAAATGGTTTTTAAATCCTTAACCTGTGTAGAATCGGTTAATAATCCAACGTGTTGTTTCGATATTTCAAACGGGTCTTGTTCGTTGTTACAGCTAACTAAAAATAGGCTAAGGACTATGAGGCTTAAAATTGATTTGTACATTATTTAAATTTGGTTTGATAATTTAATATCGATTATCGATTCTTCATTACTTTGTTAAGGATGCCGAAAACACTTCTAATAAACGTAGCGCTTGTAAGCACTTTTACTACGGGGTTCATACGCGTACTTTGACGTCTAGAGCTACTGCGGGTTTTCTTTTTGGCTTCTACTTTTTTAAGTTCTTCTTGCTCTTTTTTGGCTTTTTCTTTAGCCTCTTCGGCTTCGGCCTTTTTTATTTTTTCATTTAAAAGCTCATAAGCACTTTCCCGATCCACTTCCTCGTTGTATTTTTTAGAAAGTTTAGATTGAGAAAGTAAAGTGTTTAGTTCGGTATCTGTTAAGATATCCATTCTGCTCATAGGTGCTCGCATCATGGTAGCGGCCAATGGTGTTGGGCGTCCTTTTTCATCTAAAGCAGATACCAAGGCTTCACCTATACCCAATGAGGTTAGAACCTCTGTAGTGTCATAGTATTCTGAATCTGGATAATTTTGTGCGGTTAACTTTATGGCCTTTCTGTCTTTGGCAGTAAACGCTCTTAAAGCATGCTGAACTTTTAAACCCAATTGGCTTAAAACTTCTTCGGGAACATCGGTTGGATTTTGAGTAACAAAATATAAACCTACACCTTTACTTCTGATGAGTTTTACAATACTTTCAATTTGATTTAATAATGCTTTTGAAGCTTCGTCAAAAATAAGGTGAGCCTCATCAATAAACATGATCAGCTCTGGCCTGTCACTATCGCCTTGCTCGGGAAACGTAGAATAGATTTCAGCTAAAAGGCTCAACATAAATGTCGAGAAAAGCTTTGGTCTATCTTGGATATCGGTTAGCCTTATAATGTTAATATAACCCCGCCCGTCATCATCAACTCTTAACAAATCCTCTACATCAAAAGAAGTCTCGCCAAAGAACAGGTCTGCACCTTGTTGTTCTAATTCTACGATCTTTCTTAGGATCGCTCCTGTAGAAGCGGTTGAAATTCTTCCGTAAGCCTCGGTAAATTCTTTTTTACCTTCTTGGGTAGCGTATTGTAATATCTTTTTAAAATCCTTTAAATCTAAAAGTGGCAATTGGTTATCATCGCAATACTGAAAAATAACTGAAACGATACCGCTTTGTGTTTCGGTCAAATCTAAAATTCTTGATAGTAATACTGGGCCGAATTCACTTATGGTAGCTCTAAGCCTAACACCGTCTTGCTCGGAAAGTGTCAATACTTCAACAGGAAATGACTTGGCTTCGAAAGGTAGGCCTATTTTTTCATGACGTTCGTCAATCTTGGGATGACCGGGGCTGGGTTGAGCCAGTCCGCTTAAATCACCCTTAATATCCATCAAAATTACTGGAATACCTTTATCACTCAAGTTTTCGGCCAAAACTTGAAGCGATTTTGTCTTTCCAGTACCTGTAGCACCGGCAATTAATCCATGTCGGTTCATGGTCTTTAAGGGAATCTTTACGTGAGCACCTGTAACGGTTTCACCATCTAACATAGCTGCTCCAACAGGAATAAAATCTCCTTTGGTTGTATAGCCTTCGTTTATAAAATTGAAAAAAGTTTCCTTATTGTCCATGCCATATAATTTTGCATAAAAATAGCCATTACTTTACAAAGTTCAATAAACTACAAAATAAAACAATCAACATTTAATTATCATATAGTATCTTTGCACACTTATGAATAAAGAGATTCAAGAATTGGTCGACAAAGGCGAGATGTTACCTTTAATGGAAGAATTCTACACTATTCAAGGTGAGGGATTTTATAAAGGAACCGCAGCCTATTTTATTAGAATTGGAGGGTGTGATGTTGGGTGCCATTGGTGTGATGTTAAAGAAAGTTGGAATGCCGCTTTACATCCACCCACTGCGACTTCCAAAATCGTGGCCAATGCCAAAAGATATAGTGATACCATTGTGGTTACTGGTGGAGAGCCTCTAACGTGGGATATGACTGTTTTAACTTCAGAATTAAAGGCTCTTGGATTAAAAACACACATTGAAACTTCTGGCGCTTATAAATTAACCGGTGATTGGGATTGGATTTGTTTATCGCCTAAGAAAATAAAATTACCTACTGATGAGGTTTGTAACAAAGCTAATGAGTTAAAGGTTATTGTCTACAATAACGATGACCTAAGATTTGCCGAAGAACAAGCTGCAAAAGTTAATGAAGACTGTATTTTGTACTTGCAACCAGAATGGAGTAAACGGGATAAAGTAATTCCTTTAATAGTAGATTATGTGATGAAAAACCCAAAGTGGAAAGTGTCACTTCAAACGCATAAGTATTTAAATATACCGTAAAACTACTTCCTGCTGTAATAATTGAGCAATAGCTTAAGGTTTAATTATCTTTTTTGAGATTCTGCCCAGGTTGTTGTGGACTTCTAGAATATAAGTGCCCGATTTTAAATCGATTAAATTAAATTGATATTCCTTTTTAATTGAAGTTTCTATAGTTTCTCTGGCCAATTTCTTTATGAGTTTTCCATTAACATCATAGAGATGTATTAGTATATTATCTGGGGATTCAAAATCTATCGAAAACCTCAAGATATCCTTCACAGGATTAAGGTCTAGTTTAATTGCAAGCGGGTTTTGTTGAAAAGTATCCTCTAGGTCAGGGCTGTTTAAAGTTTGTGAGGTGAATTTATAAATTGTGGTGCCAGAGGCATAAGCTAGTGAAGAATTAATAATGAAAATTCTATTCAAATTACTTCCCGTGCTAAGATTGGTCCATGACATTCCTCCGTTGGTGGTTTCATAAAAACCAGTGGTATGCCCACCCATCCAACCAGTGTTTTCATCAATAAAACCAACCGCCTGAATTCTGCTTTCTGGAGCGTCAAAGCTCGACCAATTGAGACCGCCATCTATTGTTTTGATTAATTTGCCCTGATTTGGAGCGCTAGTGTCAATGGAACCGAAAATAACATTATTGTTACTATCTAACACCTGAAGTTTCCAAACATATTGCCCTGGTATGTTAGAGTTGTAAATTTCACTCCATGAAACACCTCCGTCGGTTGTTTTTAGCACTACTGCGCCAGAAGAACTTTTGCCTGCTGCATAGCCAAGGGATTCGGTTAAGAACTTAACCTCAACTAAAGCTGTGGCATAGGATGACATATCAAAATATGTCCAATTATCACCACTATCGGTCGATTTGATAATGAAAGCGGGTTCGAAAAAGGCACCGCATCCATAAACTGTTGATGGTCCGACGACATCCAGTCCACAAATAGCAACAGGATTTGGATCGATATTGTTAATAGGATTCCAGGTGCTGCCACCGTCTGTTGTTTTAAAAACAGTATTGTTCAGTGTTCCTACAAAACCGATATTTTCATTCAGGAAAACAATGTTTCTGAAGTAAAAATTTCCCGTTAAGTTGTTTTCGTTAAGTTGTTCGGTCCAAGTTAATCCACCATCGGTAGTTTTATATACAGCTGCATAAAAACCATTAGCGGCCCAACCAAGATTATCGTTTAGGAAATAAACGTCATCAAATCTTTGGTTATTGGTGTTTGGAGTAATATTGGGTACTGCTTGCCATGTGGCTTGTCCCAGAGCAAAAAAACCTGTAAAAAATATGATTAGATTTAAATACTTCATAAAACAAACTTACCCAAAAAATAGCAACTATTTTTATCTGAGATTTATCTTTTAATCACTTTAACATTCATCTCTTCTACTTTTTTATCAGACAGTGGCGAGGGGGCTCCAAATAGTAAATCTTCGCTGGTTCCGGTTTTGGGGAATGCCATAACCTCTCTAATAGAAGATTTCTTTTCTAGAATCATCATTAAGCGGTCAACACCCCAAGCAATACCACCGTGTGGTGGCGCTCCGTAATGGAAAGCCTTGTACATGGTGCCAACACTTTTAAGCATCTCTTCTTTGTTGTAGCCCATGTTCTTATAAGTGGCTTCTAATATTTCAGGTTTATGAGCACGAACAGAACCGCCGCCAATTTCATAGCCATTCAATATCAAATCATATTGTTGCGCTATGATAGAGCCAATCTCTTCTTCTTTACCATTCATATGTTTTTCAATATCATAAGTTACTGGCATTGAGAATGGGTTGTGTGTGAAGGTCCAATTACCATCATCTGTTTTTTCAAACATAGGAAAATCAACTACCCAAGCAGGTCTTAATTCTTTTGCGTTAATCAATTTTAGCATAGTCCCCATTTCTTGGCGAACAGCATCTAGGGCTTTATTTGCTGTGTCATAATCGGCAGCCGAGAAGAATACAATGTCTCCAACTTCGGCTTCTGTAGCCTTTATGATGTTGGCTGCGATGTCTTCACCCAAGAACTTGATTATTGGCGATTGTAAGTCATTTTCGTTAACAATAATATAAGCTAACCCACCTAAACCATGGTCTTGAGCAATAGCGGTTAATTTTTCAATTTGTCCTTTAGACATGCGCTTATTGCCTTGTTCTTCAGCAGAAACTTTAATACATTTTACAATACCACCTTCATCGATAGGTTTGCTAAATACTTGGAACGTGGTATCTTTTACAATATTAGTGATGTCTTGCATTTCCAAACCAAAGCGTAAGTCTGGTCTATCACAACCGTATTTGTCCATAGCCTCTTTATAGGTTAGGACCTGGAATGGTTTTAAAATCCATTTTTTGCCATATACTTTTTCAACGATTGCATTGAACATATTGGTGTTCAAGTCAATAATTTGCTGCATGCTCGCATAGGCCATTTCTATATCTAACTGTGTGAATTCCGGTTGACGGTCGCCACGAGAATCTTCGTCTCTAAAACAGCGTGCAATCTGAAAATATTTTTCGTAACCGCTTACCATCAACATTTGCTTAAACTGTTGTGGCGCCTGTGGTAGTGTATAAAACGAACCGGCTTCTTTTCTTGTTGGGACTATGAATTCACGTGCGCCTTCATCTGTTCCGGCACTTAAAATAGGGGTTTCTATTTCTAAGAAATCTTGTTCGTCTAATATGTCGCGCATCAGTTTTATAACTCTATGGCGATTTTTGATTGTACGATGTACATCTTGATTTCTGTGGTCTAAAAACTTGTACTGGAAACGAGTCGTTTCGTTGGTTTTAGTAGCGCGTTTTATTTCAAAAGGCAGTGTTTTAGAAAGGTTAAGGATTTCTAATTCTGAAGTTTCCAACTCAATAGTTCCCGTTCTTAAACTCGCATTGAAATCATCTTCTTTACGTTTCACGATATCACCGGTAACCATAATCACCGATTCTGGTTTCAGTTTTACCAAGTCATCTAGATTGGCAAACGATTCTCTACTTAATCGAACTTGGAAAATCTCGTTGCTAGAATCGCGTAAATCAATAAACATTAGCTCACCATGGTCACGTACACTAGAAACCCATCCTGCTAAGGTAACTTTTTCAGAAATTGAGGTTTCAGACAAATCGGTTGCAAGATGTGTTCTATACTCATCTTTTATTACCATAGGTATTTCTGGTAATATCTCTTCTTCGACTTCTTTAGCGATTTTACTTCCTTTTGAATCTTGGGATATTGTTTTATCTGTTGAAGCAGAAGCACTTGTACTCTCGCTTGAAAGTGCATTCAAAATACCCTGACGAATTACTTTTCCAGAGGCGCCCTTTCCGATAATACCAATAACCTTTCCAACTAGAATACCTGCCTTTCCTTGGTTTCCGCCTTTAATGTCGTTTACAATGGCTTCGTTCTCAGAAATAACTTTTGCAATGGCATTATCTATCTTTTCTTTTGAGATGGTGTTGTCTTCAAAATACTTGTTGTAATCAAAAGTTCTATCCTTTAAATAGGAAGTAATGGCATTTTGAACTAAAACAGAAGTGATTTTTTCCTCCTTAAATAGTTTGAAGATTTCAATGAGGTGTTCAATTCTGTAAATATCGGCATAGTCATCTGCACCAATATTATTAACTAGCGTTTTGGCTACAAACGAAGGGTCGTTTAGTTCTTTGTTAATAGTCATAAATGTTTTAGAACGTAATGAGTCTGCCGTAAAGAATTTAGCGTCTTGCGGCAATACACCACCTCTAATTAAAATACGTTCTACAGCATGCGGCAATTCGCTTACATCAACATGAATAGCATCTACGACATCTTTGATGTTTACAAACGGTAAATCTGGTTCAGAGATAAAACGGTAATCGGCTTCATACTCTTTTTTACGCATGGTTTTTGTTTGCTTTAAATCAGCATCAAAAAGCACGGTAGTTTGGTCTGGCCTGAAGTCTTTGTGTTCTAAATAGTAGCTCAGTTGCTTTCCAACTTCCTCTATAAGTGCCTCGGTCATAAACTTAAATGAGTTGAGGTTTTTAATCTCTGTTCTTGGGTTTAAGTTGTAGCTGCGTTTTTTACGGAGCGATACCGAAACATCCGATTTAAACTCACCCTTTTCAAGGTTAGCTTCTGAAATCTTTAAGTTCTGAACGATACGCTGTAAATATTGAGCATAAGTAGACGCATCTTCGATATGATGGATACAAGGCTCTGTAACAATCTCGATAAGTGGAACACCGGCTTTATTGAAATCAACAAGAGAAACCGTTTTCTCATGCATTAATTTAGCAGCATCTTCTTCAATATGAACCTGGGTTAAATTAACCGTAAACTCAGAACCGTCATTTCTAAAACAAGATACTTGCCCGTCTGGAATAATTGGATTATGGAACTGTGTGATCTGGATGTTCTTTGGGTTGTCGGGGTACTCATAATGTTTACGGTCCCATGAAATAACATCGTTTCTAAATGTAGATTTTACAGCTTTTCCAAAATAGATAGCCTTGGTAATAGCTTCTTTGTTTACTGCAGGCAAAACTCCCATTTGTCCTGTACAAACAGAGCAAATATGTTCGTTGGGTGTTTCTGTTTCTTCATTAGGACAAGAACAGAATAACTTGGTTTTAGTATTCAATCGAATGTGGGTTTCCAATCCGATAACCAATTCTAATTCGTGGGCTTTAAGCGCCTCGTTTAATTGCTCTAAATCCATTTATATCGTATCTTTTAAGAAGTTAGCAAACTTCAAAACAAGTTCGTCGTTGTCTTTTGCGGCTGTAATTTGTAAGCCTGTTTCGGTACCTTGCGGTACGGTTAAGGTTGGTAATTGTCCTAAGCTAAACCCAACAGTATAAGCATCGCTTAAATACATGGCCAATGGGTCTTTTAAGCTATCCCCAATTTTAGGAGGTGTGCTTGGTGTTACCGGTGAAATAATGATATCAACCTCGTTAAAATCATTTTCGAAATTTTGAGAAATCTGATCTCTAAGGGCTAATCCTCTTAAATAAATTTCGTCACTAAACCCTTGTGATAACACTTGGTTGCCTCCAACAATACGGCGTTTAGTTTCTTCTGAAAAGTTTTCAGAACGGGTAATGGAATAGCTGTCTTTTAAATTCTCTCCATCCAAACGGTTTCCGTAGTTTGTGCCATCTAAACGCGATAGGTTAGAAGCAGTTTCTGCCATTGCCAATGTGTAATATGTGGAAACCAAAGTATCCGATTTAAAGAAATCCAACACCTTTACTTCAATACCTTTAGCTTTGATTTTTTCTATGGCCGAAAGAAAATCTGCTTTCACTTTTTTATCTATGGCTTCGCTTTCAATAAAGTTTTTAAAGTACCCCACAGATTTTATAGAACCGTTTGATGTAATGGCATCTTCTGATATGGTTTCTGAAGTATAAGTAGTTTGGTCTCTCACGTCTTTGCCACTCATAACATTCAGTACGATTCTGATATCTTCAATAGATTTGGCAATAGGCCCTACGCAATCGGTTGATGATGCATAAGCCATTAAGCCGTATCTTGAAATACGACCGTAAGTAGGTTTTAAACCATATACGTTATTATAGCCTGCTGGTTGGCGGACAGAGCCTCCTGTATCACCACCAATAGAAAAAACCGTATAATCTTTAGCAACGTTTACTGCAGAACCACCACTGGAACCACCACCTACAAGTTCTGGGTTATGTGCATTTTTAACCGCTCCAAAAATGGTGTTCTCACTAGAAGAGCCATGTCCAAAACTGTCACAGTTTTCTTTAACTATTGGAATGGCGCCCGCATCTAATAATTTCTGAATCGCCGTTGCAGTATATGCCGATTTGTATTTTTTCAATAAATCTGAACTGGCAGTGGTATAAGTGCCTTCGACCATGTATACATCTTTAATCCCAAAAGGGATGCCTTCCAACAGATCGATACTATCGCCGTTTGCAATTTTCTCATCTACTTTAGCTGCCAGTGCCAATGCGGAATCTTCAAGAAGGCTATTTACAGTTTTGTAAGCATTAGGTTTTAGTAAACTTAGCTTCTCTTTTATTAGGTCTAAACAAGAAATTTCCTTGTTTGCCAGTTTTTGGTGTAAGTTTCGAATTTGAGAATCCATAATTATTCTTCTATCACTTTAGAAACAACTAAATATCCCTTTTTTTGCTTTGGGAAATTCTCTTTGATGATTTGTTTTTCTGTTGCAGAACTTTCAACAACAACATCCGCTCTTAAATCATCTACAGAAACAGCATTAAATTGATTACTGTTTATGGAACTGTCATTTGATGTATGCGCATTTTTAATTACATCAAATAGTTTGCTAACCGCTTCAGAGGGTTGAGCGCCTTTAATGCTCGACAGGATGTCGACAGTCATTATTTTACTCATATTGTTATATGTGTTTGTCTACAAAAAAAGCCTTCCGTTATTGGAAGGCTTTTCAATATGTTTTAACAATAACCTTCCAACCCTAGAGACTAGGATTATTGAAATTATTATTGTTTCTATTGTTTAACATGGTTATAAATCGCCCCAAATATATGCATTTATAAAGAGTTTGCTTAATTTTTTTAACCTTCAATTGCATTATTGACAAATTAGCAGAAAAATGATTTTAATTTGAAAGTCTTTTAGCTTATTTGGTCGATTTCTGAATTATGTATTGACAATAGGTTTTTGCATAGAGTTATAGTAATTGCTGGCAATTATTTCATTGAAATTTGATATTGAACAACGGCCATGCCCTTATAATTTTTTTGTTCTAAAGTAACGGCGTCAAAAATAGGTCTGTGTTGATAGCCAAGGCTAATTTTATTACTTTGTGAACCGTTCACTAAAAAGTTCACTGTAAAATCGTAAACCGTCATTGTATCATTTAATTTATCCCAGTCGGAATATTGAACACAAATATTGGGTTGTATAACAACATTTTGATTTAGAAATTTGGTTTCCCTAAAGGCATAGCCAAACTGGCCGTACCATGTGGTACCGGTACCAATCATTGGGAACGCTACCCCAGGGCCGTTAAAATCAATACCACCTCCAGAGGTTGGGTTGTTGGCGCCAACGTTTCTAATATAGTCTTTCCCGAAATCGTAATCATAAAACCCAAGATATGCAGTGATAGCATCCCCGTTTGTAAGTGGTAAATTAAGAAACGAATCTGCTGCAAAATGCTTCATATCATAAAATGTCGTGGTTTCTAACATCGCATCGCCATCACTCATGGCGTCTTGCTGATACTGAAAACCAGCTCCAATATTAAATACTTTCTTATTTTGTAAATACGTGCCGACTTGATATGCAGATTTGTTTGATTCATGCTCAAAGAATTGATATTTGACATAAGAAGACGTTTTTACTCGAGGTTTATTGTTAGCAAAATTCACTTCGCCATCAGGAATTACGGTAACAAAAAAGGGTCTGTTAAAAGCTAATCTGTAATCAAATTTTCCTGCTTGTCCCTTAATCCATGCGCCAAATAAACGACCTATGTCGTCATTTTTTTCAACAGAATTCAGCGCAAATAACGGGGAGTCAAGTCCCATAAGTGTCTTGTTGGAGCGAATATTCCAGCGGCTTAAGCCTTGCCAACCAGATTTACCAACCCCAATTTCAAAAGACTTATCAAATGTATATTCGGCATAGAGGTCAAGAATTTCCAATTGGGCATCTTTTTTCTTAAAATTGAAATTATTGCCACCAAAAACGGAGTAAAAGAATATTTTAGGGGTTACTTGAGAGTATACAGGAATACGTAATCTACGAATTGAAATATCAAAAAATTCTGAAGTCGGTTCGCCTTGTATGAACGAGCCGTCGTTTAAATCGGAATATCGCATCCATATTTGGGCTCTGATATTCCAGTTGATTTTTGGTTTTTGATTGTTTTCGGTTTGACTAAAAGTTGAAAATGGAAACGCCAGTGTTATCAGGAATAACCATATAAGCACAGTCTTTTTTCTAAGGGTCATTTTAATTTACTATTATATTTTTAGGCAAATGTATAATGAACTTAAAGAGCAAAAAGTGACATGTATCATGTTTGGATTAATATTTGAATATTATTCAAGTACGCTTTCTGAAAAGATAATTTGGGACAAAAACCTCTTTTTCTAAAATGGAAATACTAGCTTCTAAGCTATTTTTGTGATTTGTTGTTTCTGAAATATAAAAAAACAACTTGGAATTAGTTTTAAGGTGTTTTTTAGGCGATTTAAGCAACTTTCGTGTAATTAACAATTGTTGATAATTTTTGTATAAACTCTGTTAAATGCTTTAAAAAGGCTTCTTTATTTGTTATCTTTGTTATAGTGAGGATGATGCTTTGGCGTCATTTTTTTGTGTTAATAAGGTTCTGATTTTTATGATGAAAACTTTTTTATCGAATTAATTTCTTTAAGAAGTTTGAATTCAATAAATCAAATATCTACAGGCGCATACCATAACTAAATAAAAAAAGAAAAACATTAAATAAATGAGCGAAGAAGCTAAAAAACAAAATTATTCTGCCGATAGTATTCAGGCTTTGGAAGGCATGGAACACGTGCGTATGCGTCCATCCATGTATATTGGAGATGTAGGTGTGCGCGGATTGCACCATTTGGTTTATGAGGTGGTGGATAATTCTATTGACGAGGCCTTGGCGGGTCATTGTGATAATATAACCGTAACTATAAACGAAGATAATTCCATCACTACCGAAGATGACGGTCGTGGTATTCCAGTAGGTTTGCACAAAAAAGAAGGGGTTTCTGCTCTTGAAGTTGTTATGACCAAGATTGGTGCTGGTGGAAAGTTTGATAAAGACTCTTATAAAGTATCAGGTGGACTTCATGGAGTTGGTGTGAGTTGTGTGAATGCACTTTCAGAACATTTAAAAGCTAGTGTTTACAGAGAAGGGAAAATTTGGGAACAAGAATATGAGCGTGGTAAAGCATTATATCCTGTAAAGACAGTTGGTGATTCTGAAAAAACGGGAACCATTGTAACTTTTAAACCAGATCCAACGATTTTCACCCAAACCTTAGAATATAATTATGATACTTTGGCGAGTCGTTTACGTGAATTGGCTTTTTTAAATAAAGGGATTACAGTTCATTTAGTTGATAAGCGTCATAAAAAAGAAGATGGTGAATTTGAAGGAGAGACATTCCATTCCAACGAGGGGTTAACAGAGTTTGTTAAGTATTTAGATGCTACAAGAGAGCCTTTAATGAAAGATGTGATTTCTTTTGAAGGTGAAAAAAATGGTGTGCCTGTTGAGGTGGCTATGGTGTATAATACATCGTATGCTGAAAATTTACACTCTTATGTAAATAATATCAATACGCATGAAGGAGGTACGCATTTATCTGGTTTCCGTCGTGGTTTAACGCATACATTGAAGAAGTATGCCGATGGTTCAGGTATGTTGGATAAATTGAAATTTGATATCTCAGGTGATGATTTCCGTGAGGGATTAACAGCTATTATTTCGGTAAAAGTTCAAGAGCCTCAATTTGAAGGGCAAACTAAAACAAAATTAGGTAATAGAGAGGTGTCTGCTTCTGTAAGTCAGGCGGTATCTGAGATGTTAACTGATTATTTGGAAGAACACCCAGACGACGCTAAGACTATTGTGCAGAAAGTAATACTAGCGGCACAAGCCCGTCATGCAGCACAAAAAGCTCGTGAAATGGTGCAACGTAAAACCGTAATGAGTATTGGTGGCTTACCGGGCAAATTAAGTGATTGTTCTGAGCAGGATCCTGCAAAATGTGAGGTGTTCTTGGTAGAGGGAGATTCTGCAGGTGGAACAGCCAAACAAGGGCGAGACAGAAACTTTCAAGCTATTTTGCCATTAAGAGGTAAGATTCTTAATGTTGAAAAGGCCATGCAACATAAAGTTTTTGAAAACGAAGAAATCAAAAATATTTTTACAGCGCTTGGTGTTACTATAGGTACAGAAGAAGATAGTAAAGCCTTGAACCTTTCAAAATTGCGTTATCATAAAATTGTAATTATGTGTGATGCCGATATTGATGGTAGTCATATTGCAACCTTGATTTTAACCTTCTTCTTCAGATATATGAAGGAATTAATAGAAAACGGTCATGTGTATATTGCAACACCACCATTGTACTTAGTAAAACGTGGTGCTAAAAAACAATATGCATGGAATGACAAGGAGCGCGATGAAATTATAGAAGAGTTTGGAGATGGTAGTAAAATCCAACGTTATAAAGGTCTTGGTGAAATGAATGCAGAACAATTATGGGATACTACCATGAATCCAGAATTTAGAACTATGCGACAGGTGCAAATAGATAACGGGTCTGAAGCAGATAGAATCTTCTCTATGCTGATGGGTGATGAAGTGCCGCCACGTAGAGATTTTATCGAAAAGAATGCTATTTATGCGAATATAGACGCTTAGTAAAAAGATAATAAGTATTGAAACCCCATAATAGTCAGCTATTATGGGGTTTGTTTTAAGTGTTTAATAAATCGTTTTAAAATAAACCTACCCTAACGTTTGGGGCGTTTAACCTAATGTTGGTGTTAATGCTGCTACCTCTACTAGGGTATCTGTTGTAGTAGCCATCGTACCTGTAGTAGTAAAAAGTTGCATGATGGTAGTAATGGTCACTGTGATGACAATGATTATTGCAATGCTCGTAGTGTTCTGCATAAGCGTCTTTTTTTCCTTGCATGTAGGCTTTGTAAGCCTTTTTGTCTCTCTTTTTCAGGTCTCTTTCGTATGCTTTTTGTTCGCTCCAAAATTCTTTTTCTTCACTTTCATTTTCAGCAACAAAATGTTGTTCGAATTTAGCATCTTCATGGGCGCGTTTTTGGTAGTAAGATGTTTTGTCTACGTGAGTACTGTCTTTTTGTGATTCTTGCGCAAAAGTTGAAATTGATAGTCCTAAAACGATAATAAATATTGATGTTTTTAATGTTTTCATAATCTTTAAAATTTGTTTAACAATCATTCTATTGTGCTTTCATTATTAAGACAACACAGTTGAGTTTTACCCTACCAAGTATTTCTCATTTTTGTGGGATATGATTTTTTTTTTATTGCAAGAACATTGTTTTAGAAACAATAAGAGACCGTATAAAATTAGCTTTTACGGTCTCTTTTTTTAGTTAAGGAAAGATGAAAATGTTCTTTCTGGAAATTTATTTATTGAAGGTGCCCTAATACTAATACACTGGCACTTAATTGTGAGTTGGCATCTACTTTAATACTTCCTAAATTTACAGATGTTGAAGACTCAACGTTTAACATAGCTGAAAATTTAAATGTGTTGCTATTGTCTGTTTTGTTATATGATGCAAAGTGAAGTTCATACTCCCCTTCATCAAGGAAATTTAACTCATAACTGCCTGTGATATTATTAACAACGGAACTTGTAACGGCATTTGCAAATTCTATTTTAGAAGCACCCTGTCCTTTGGTTTCAGATTCTGCATTGAAGCTTCCTTTCTTGTAGGCGTAGACAACGATTTTGTCTGATGTGTTTTCAGAATCACTTACATTACCTTGAATTTCGCCAGTTTCTAAATCGTTCACAATGCGTAATCCGTTAGAAAGCTCTGAAGCTGTAACAAAATCGAATGCATTAGAAGATTCAGTTTGAGATGTAATGGTTTTTCTTAAATCGAAATCGATAACCATTTTATTCGCATTGCTTCGAAGTACTTCAAACGAATCGTTGATTTGTATTTCGTTCGATACAGAGGCCAAGGCATGCTTTGTGTTATCTGTTGTTAAAATGTAGCATCCTGGAGCATTTCCGTTGGCATCAGATGCGGTATCTATTACTAGGCTAATATTAGAATACATTCTGCTTTTTAGGTCTAAATTTCCTAGTAATTTAGTAGAACCATTTTGATAAGCCATTAAATCTATGGTTGTTTTACTGAATCCTTCTATTGAGTTTCCATCAATTTTTACATCGGTAATAGTAACAAAGGCGCCTTTCACATTTGTATTATCAATTGGGGCATCTGTAATGTGTACAGCTGTTGGGTATGTTTCATCATTTGTTGGGTCATCATTTTTAGAACATGACGTAATTCCTGCTAATAAGATAACTGCTAAGATTATTGTTTTTACTTGTGTTTTCATAACTTTTAAATTTTATTTAATTATTAATAAATTGGGGTTTTCATTATTAAGACACCTCAAACGTTTTTCACCCTACCATTTTTTTATTTTTTTTTATTTAAAGCAATTTTACTATTGTGAATTTGATATAGATTTGTGTCTATTTTATTGATAATAAATGAATTAACACTTGTTTTTAGGTGTGGTGTAGTGTGGGCTTAATTGAAGTAAAATTATTTAGATACCTTTTGACTGTGCTAGAAGTTTGTTAAACTTATAGCTGTTCTCTTATAAGTTTTATGCTGGACTCAAGTTTTTAAAAATGCTCAAAGTTTAAGAAAAAGAAAAACCGCTTAATTTTTCAATTAAACGGCCAATACAAAACCTTGAATTATGTGAGCTTAAATTTAGAAATCGAAACCAATTGAAAATTGCCACACTCTATTTTGGGGGCTGCCTTCATCATAAACATCTCCCATTCCTAAGTGATATCTAACACCAAGACTAACTCCAGAATCGGTCTTAAATCCGCCACCAAAGTTAACGCCCCAATCAAATTTTTCAGGGTCAAATTCTTGGGAAGTGTTAAATAGTCCAAACCCACTGTCAAACTCTTCTTTGTGGTTTATTGCAAGTCCAATTTGAGGACCCGCTTCTAAAAAGAAATTTGAATTGGGATAAATCTTTAATGACAAGGGTAGATTTATGTAATCTAATTTTTGGGTAAACGTACTACCGTTATCTTCAATTTCATATCCTTGTTGTGAGTAGAGGAATTCAATTTGAAGCGCTACCACTTCCGAAAGGAATGATTCTCCATAAAGCCCGGCATGAAACCCGTTTCTTTGTCCGGTTTCTGTTTCCCCGTCATAACTTACAGCCGCTAGGTTATAGCCCAACTTTAGACCAGCATTTGATTTGCTATCTTCCTGAGCAGTTAAATTAAAAATTAGGCTAAAAAATATTCCTATGGTTAAAACTTTTATTTTCATTTTTATTGTATTTATTAATTGATTTGAGTTTGAATTTTTTATTTGCCGCCATTGGCTTGCAAATCTGCAATACAATGGGCGTCTAATTGAGGAGCTGCACTAGTGCCTATTAAGTTAGATAGACCATCTCCAGTCTCTGCAGACCAATACATTAAACAGCTTTCTACATTACAGTGTTTTGCATGTGTATCGTCTTCATGATTCTGAACCATATCGGCTCCTAAATCTGTAAGCCCTAAAATATGGCCAACTTCATGAGTAATTACTGTAGTTTCCAAAACACTTCGGTTTGGTTCTAAGGGGTTATCACTTAAACCTTGAATGGTTTTTTCGAAAATCACAAACGATGTGTTTCTATAAGCTGTGCCTAATACTACACTACTATTTGATTTCCTATCCGATTCTCCATCTACAAAAAATGCCCAAACAGCAATTGTATTACTATTATTGAATTTTGTTCTGTTATCGTCTTCAATAGTTATAATGTCTTGGGTAGAATACCTGTCTTTACCTGGAGAGGGAATGGCTTTTTTTTCTATGGTAATTCCATTTGGTTTATGAACTCTGACCTCCATGAAACTTTTAAAATTGTTAATGGCCTTTTGTGTAGGTTCATATCCCTCTACATAGACAAGTTCGACGATCATACTTGTAAATACATCATCAGACAGCAAGTCCTTAGAAGAAGTCCCCGTGCCCGCTTTATTTCCTATTGTATTAGGGGTGTTGTCTTCATTATCGTTGGCTTGTTCTTGATTGTTGTTTTCTGTACTACAACCAAGTAATAACAATAAAATAAGGCTTGTTAGATAATATGTATATTTCATTTTTATGACTTTTTAAAACAGCTGCCTTTTAATGGCAGCTGTTTAACCATAACACACTTTACAAATGCAAACCTAGTTTTAAATTTGGGATAGCACAAGGGTTATTGCTGCATTTGTGGAACTTTGCAGAGAGATTGAATTTTCAGAATAGCTTGTAACCTCCCATGTATGGTTTAATAGTTGGAAAGTAGCATCTCCAGAAAATGTCAATGTTAAGAATACTTCAAGTTCAGAGGTTACGGCGTATGTTCCCTCAACGTCATCAATAGTTGCGTTAACGGTGTTTTCTGCGATACAGCTTAAGTCGTTTGCAAAATCTATAGTATAATCTGCATAAACGTTTGCCGTGTTTATCCCTGCGGTTATAAAAGATTCGACTCTAAAAAGCCCATCAACTAAAATGTTTTCTAGTGTATTAGCGTTTTCTTCTGCTTCTTCCATTTCGTTGTCAACCTCTAAACATTCACTTATTCTGGAGTTTAAATCCATATCACTTGTTATTTCAACAACAGTTTCATTATTTAAGGTGGCTGTTATAGGGTAGTTTACAGAGAATAGTTCGTTGCTTCCAAAATTATTCATGTAGGTATATAGTTCTTGTTCAGATTCTAGAACCACACTTCCTGTTTGTTCTGCATCTAAACTAAAGGTTAGAATCGTTACAGGGAAGTCTATATCTAAACAATTAATGGCATTTTCGCCTTTGTTTTCCGCTTCCTCACAAGCAGTCATAAGGGCGTCATACTCTGTTTGGTTGGCAACTTGTACTTCGGTATAATTGCTTAACCTAACGGATAATGGAAACTGAAATGTTATGGTGTCATCATCTCCAATAAATTCACCTAAAATATTTAAGACCAAGTTGTAATCTGATTCTGTGACCAGTGTAAGCTGAGTTCCGTTAACAGTTGCCGTAACAGGTAGTAATATAGATGAACAAGAGATGCCGTCTAAAAAATCGTCAAAACTGCCATCGTAAGCAGAAGAGCGTTCTAAGTTCTTGGCGGTGCTGGAGTTGGCAGAGTTTGTATCTGTTCGGTTTCCGTTTTCGGAGTCTATTTCATCTTGACAAGACGTTAATGCCATAAAGACTACAGCTAGGGCAGTGGTTAATATGTTTAAATGTTTCATGATTTTAATTTTTCTTGGGTTATTTACTTTCTTTTTCATAGCACTTTTTTTTGCTTTTGTATATGTAAGACAACCTTATTTAGTTTTACCCTACCAACTTATTTGAAAATTAGTGATATGTTGAGTAGCAAGATTAGTACAACAATAATAATTAAGATTATTTTTAAAATTTTAAGAGATGCGTATCTTTTCATAATAATACTAACTTATTTGTTTTCTTACGTTCTTAAGACAACTTAAAATATTTTTACCCTACTTTTGTTTGAGTTTTATTTTAAATACCATCATAATCTACAATCATGGAGCGAAATAAACTTTGTGAAGAAACCTACTTTAATAATTTTTATTTAGAGCATGTGCAAGCGGCCAGTAATTTTGCCTATTACAAATGTGGGGACAAGGATGGAGCCATGGATTTTGTACAAGATGCCTTTTCAAAAATTTGGCAAAATTGTTCTAAAATAGATTTTACCAAAGCAAAAACCTACTTGTTTACCACAGTAAATAATTTATTTCTTAATAATGTTAAGCACAAAAAGGTGGTTATGGAATATGCCAAAGCGGCCCCATATGTAGATAAAACCAATGAAAGTCCCGAATATATTTTAGAGGAGGAAGAGTTTAAAAAGAAATTGCAGAATGCCATTTCGTTATTATCTGAATCTCAGAGGGAAGTTTTTTTAATGAATAGGATAGATGGAAAGAAATACAGGGAAATAGCCGAAATACTGGGGGTTTCACAAAAAGCTGTTGAAAAAAGAATGTCAGGAGCCTTAAAAATTTTAAGAGAGCATATAAAAAACATATAAATAGGGTAGGGTAAAACTAAATAGGGTTGTCTTAGTATTGAAGTAACAAACATGAAAAACGAAAACGACATATTAAAATGGTTTGATAATGAGCTTTCAGAGCTGGAAATTGAACGGTTGAAAACAACTGAAGATTTTGAAGTTCTTAATAAGATTGCTCATTATGCCTCTCAAATGCAAGCGCCCCAAATAGATGCAGATAAAGCATTAGAGCAGTTCAAGACTAAGAACTTGAAAAAGGAAGAACCCAAAGTCATACCACTTAATTTTAAAACCTTTTTAAGGGTAGCGGCTATTTTAGTAGTATTGTTAACCTCCTCTTACTTTTTGTTTTTCAATAGTATTAAGTCTTATTCTACCGATATTGCTCAAACCGAAACTTTGCGTTTACCCGATGACTCCCAAGTTGTATTAAATGCGCAGTCGGACTTAACATTCAACAAAAAATCTTGGAAGGACAGTAGAACACTCACCCTTGATGGAGAGGCCTATTTTAAGGTAACTAAGGGTCAAAAATTTACGGTACAGACAGAAATTGGGAATGTACAAGTTTTAGGAACTGAATTTAATGTAAAGGAACGTGAGAATTACTTTGAAGTTACTTGTTACGAAGGCTCTGTGCAAGTTACACAAAATGAAAATAGCAAGGTGTTAACACCAGGTAAGACATTTAGATTGGTTGATGGACAGGTTATCAACGTTGAAGATTTCAAGGCCACATCCCCGGCTTGGTTGTCTAAAGAATCATCCTTTATTAATGTGCCTTTGTGGCAAGTAATAGCAGAATTAGAAATTCAATATGACATCCAAATTTCTACTAAAGACGTAAATATTACTGAACCGTTTACAGGGAGTTTTACGCATACGGATAAAGATATTGCACTACAATCTGTAACCATACCACTAAAGTTAAGCTATAAAACAAATGGTAAAAAAGTTGAGTTCTATAACTATGAATCTAACTAAGCTATTTTCGTTTTTAATACTATTCTTTGCAATAACATCTCAATTACAGGCTCAGGAAAAGAAACTGCTTGCCAACCTAATTTCAGAATTGGAAACAGAATTTGATGTAAAATTCTCATATTCTGTAAATGATGTTGAGGGTGTAGCGGTTACCATTCCTAAAGAGGTAAAATCACTTAATCAAATAGTTGATTACTTAAATGAGGTAACACTCCTGAATTTTAAATTTTTAAATGAACGCTACATTACGGTTTCTACATTAAATAAAACCATTACCGTATGTGGTGTTTTGGTTTCTGGGTTTGATGATAGCCCGCTTTTTGGTGCATCTGTAGTTGTAAAGCATAGCTCTAAAGGAGTTATAACAGACGATAATGGCGTGTTTACGCTTACCGATATTAGAGTAAACGATATTATAAGTTTGTCTTACCTGGGTTATGAATCTCTCGAGATAAAAGCCAAAGATTTACTGAAAACAGATAATAGTTGTAAAACTTTGGTTTTAATAGAAAAGGAAGAAGCACTTAATAAAGTGGTAGTCTATAAATTCCTTACTACAGGTTTGCAAAAACAAACCGATGGGAGCACAGTCTTGAACACTTCAAAATTTGGAATACTTCCAGGGCTTACAGAACCTGATGTGCTACAGTCAATTCAAGCGTTGCCTGGTGTAGAAAGTGTAAATGAGAGTATAGCGAATATTAACGTTCGTGGTGGTACAAACGACCAGAATTTAGTGCTTTGGGATGGTATTAAAATGTATCATTCTGGACATTTTTTTGGATTGATTTCTGCGTACAATCCTTATTTGACCAACAAGGTAATTGTTGCCAAAAACGGAACATCGAGTGAGTTTAGTGATGGTGTTTCCAGTACAATAGATATGCGAACCAAAAACGAACTTACGTCTCGTTTTACCGGAGGTTTTGGTGCAAATTTAATTCATGCCGATGCCTTTTTGGAAATACCAATAAGTAAAAAGCTGGCCTTTCATTTTTCGGGAAGGCGTTCGTTTGCAGATTATTTAAGTTCTCCAACATATGATAATTACTTTGAACGCAGCTTTCAGGATAGTGAACTAAGTACAAATAGAGATAATATTAGTGAGAGTAATCGTTCGTCAGATTTTTTCTTTTACGACTATTCTGCAAAAGTGCTTTATGATTTTAATGAAAATCATAAGTTTAGAGCCACTATTATTGGTGTTAATAATAATCTGGATTATACAGAGGCATTCACAAATAATAACGGGGAAAAAGAATCTAAGACAAGTAATTTAAAACAAGAGAATCTTGGTTTTGGCGGCAGTTGGAATGCCATTTGGAATAACAAATTTTCAACGGATTTTAATGTGTTTTATTCAAAGTACAATGTGTTTTCATTAGACAATAGAATTGAAACAAATCAGGAGTTTTCTCAAGCCAATGAAGTTTTGGAAACTGGTCTAAAATTTAAAACCAATTTTAGGCTCAGTAATTTTATTAACCTTTTAAATGGGTATCAGTTTAGTGAAATAGGTGTTTTAAATGCCACCGAAGTAAGTGCGCCAGCTTATGATAAAACTAAGAAAGATGTATTATTAAATCATGCGGTATTTAACGAGCTGGAGTTTAATAACAAAAACACCTACTTAAGGTTTGGAGTGCGATGGAATTATTTTCAAAAGTTCAATAAACTTATAATTGAACCTAGATTGAATTTTAGACAAAGACTTTTAAATGGTTTAGCTTTCAAGTTGCAAGGCGAGTTTAAAAACCAATCGGCAACCCAGATAATTGACTTTCAAGATGATTTTTTGGGAGTTGAAAAAAGACGTTGGATCTTGGCTAATGAAAGAAGTATTCCCATTTCTGAAAGTAAGCAAGTGTCCTCGGGTTTTGAATTAAAAAAGAACAATTGGTTGCTTGATATAGAAGGGTTTTATAAACATGTTGATGGAATAACGACTTCAAATCAAGGGTTTTATAATAATTTTCAGAGTATAAACGCTATTGGGAGCTACACGGCAAGGGGCGCTGAGGTTTTAGTTAATAAAACATCAAAAAACCTGAGTGCTTGGTTAAGTTATACTTACAGCCTTAATGATTATGAATTCAAGACGCTAACACCGTCAACCTTTCCCAATAATGTAGATATTCGTCATTCTATATCGTTAGCATTTAATTATGAGATTGTCAAAAGTTTTAAGGTATCTGTAGGAGGTATTTGGAGAACAGGTAGACCATATACTAAACCGGTAGAGGGTAATGAAACAGTGCAAAGCGGGAATAATACCTTTGTAAATTATGACACCCCAAACAGCGAGAACTTAGATGATTTTATGAGATTGGATACTTCGCTAAACTATAGCTTTAATATTAGTAATGGTATATATTCTTCCTTAAGACTTGGGGTTATTAATTTCCTAAACAAACGTAATAGTATTAATAGGTACTATGAAGTCAGCCCTAACGATTCCAATACAACCATCGAAATAGAAAATAGGTCATTAGGTTTAACGCCTAACCTTAGTTGGAGGTGTAGATTCTAAATACAATAAATTCGATAAAATACATTTTTTTTCGATAAAAAGTTGTTTTTAGAAGAAAAATGTATATATTTGTTTAACCCAAATCAAAATAATGAAGAAGTTAACCTTACTTATGCTAGTGTGCTTTACGGCACTTACTTCAAAAGCACAAAATGATATTGATGCTTTACTAGCTGCTGGTGTTGAGGATGCCCAGCGTTTTGCAAACGATTATTTAATGCCAGGAACCAATGGTTTAATGCATAGCATGAACTCCAATTGGTTTAATACTGCAGATGCAAAGCCCTTAGGTGGTTTTGAAATATCCATAATCGCTAATGCTTCTCAAGCTACAGATGAAAATAAGACCTTTTTAATGAACACAGCTGAATACAATAATGTAAGGTTTGTTCAAGGTGGTCAATCTCAAATGGTTGCTTCGGTATTGGGACATAATGAAACTGATGTTATTGTTGAAATAACTTATGATGACCCAATTTTTGGAGAACAAACTGAAGAAATCACACTTCCAACAGGATTGGCTTCTCAAAATGTAAGCCTTATTCCTACTGCTTTCATACAAGGCGCCGTAGGTTTAGTTAAAGGTATAGAGGTCAAAGCGCGTTTTGTGCCAAAAATTGATACCGAAGACGTGAAATTAAATGCTTACGGAGCAGGTTTGCAGGTAGAGTTCACGAAGTGGTTACCTGCAGATAAATTATTACCCATTGCAATTTCTGGTTTAGTAGCCTATACACATTTAGATGCCAGTTACGATTTAACAGAATCTTCTGGAATTCAAGGTGAAAACCAAAGATTGGAAAATGATACAAACACATTGTTGTTACAATTAATAGCTTCAACTAAAATGCCTGTAATTAATTTTTACGGTGGGTTGGGCTATATAAAAGGTAAATCTAGTTCAGATATGTTAGGTACATATATTGTATCCAACGGAATAATAACGGCCGATGCTATTGAAGACCCGTTTTCCGTATCGAGTGAGGTGTCTTCAGTTCGAGGGACTTTAGGAACAAAACTAAAACTTGGTTTCTTTAGACTTAATGCTGAGTATCATATTTCAGATTTCAATGCATTTTCATTAGGAATCAATTTTGGATTTAGATAAAAAATAATACAATTATTGAAAAGTTTTCAAAAAGGATGTTTTAATTTTAGTTAGTTTATATTTAGTTTTTTGTTTTAGTTAAGTACAGGATTTTAATCCTGTACTTTTTTTATTTAGAGCTTTTTAATTCTTAATTTTGCCTAGCCTGAGTATATTCAAAAAGACTTTTTTGAATAGTTTAAGGCTAAGAATTTTACAAAAAAACATAACATATCAAAAATTAAAGACATGAAAGTAACAGTAGTTGGAGCAGGAGCAGTAGGAGCAAGTTGTGCGGAGTATATCGCCATTAAAGATTTTGCATCAGAAGTAGTTCTATTAGACATTAAAGAAGGTTATGCAGAAGGTAAAGCCATGGACTTAATGCAAACAGCATCATTAAATGGTTTTGACACTAAGATAACTGGTGTTACAAACGATTATAGTAAAACTGCTGGTAGCGATATTTGTGTTATCACTTCTGGTATTCCAAGAAAACCTGGTATGACTCGTGAGGAGTTAATAGGTATTAATGCTGGAATTGTAAAATCGGTATCTTCAAGTTTAATTGAATTTTCTCCAGAAACAATAATCATTGTGGTAAGTAACCCAATGGATACGATGACTTATTTAGTGCACCAATCTACAGATTTACCTAAAAATAAAATTATTGGAATGGGCGGAGCTTTAGATTCTGCACGTTTTAAATACAGATTAGCAGAAGCTCTAGAAGCTCCTATTAGTGATGTAGACGGGATGGTAATTGGTGGTCACAGTGATACAGGAATGGTGCCACTAACTAGCCATGCGACAAGAAATAGTATCAAGGTATCTGAGTTTTTGAGCGAAGAAAGGTTAGAGCAAGTTGCAGCCGATACTAAAGTTGGTGGAGCTACTTTAACAAAATTATTAGGAACTTCTGCTTGGTACGCACCAGGTGCTGCGGTTAGCGGTTTAGTTCAAGCTATTGCATGTGATCAAAAGAAAATCTATCCATGTTCTACGTTGTTAGATGGTGAATACGGATTAGAAGATATCTGTATAGGTGTACCTGTAGTATTGGGGAAAAATGGTATCGAAAAAATCGTTGATATCCCATTAAGTGATGCCGAAAAAGCACATATGCAGGCAAGTGCAGAAGGTGTTAGAAAAACCAATGGTTTATTAAATGTAGAGGCCTAATATACCTTATTCATATAATCATTTTAAAGACTGTAGCAATACAGTCTTTTTTTTTATATTTGGCGCATGAACGCAAAATGGTACTTTAGTACATTAATAATAGCATTAACACTTCTTGGTGTTTGCCAGAAACAAGATCCTGTGGCTAATCAGGAGATTGTTATGGAGTTTATTGATGTACAAATAACTGAAGAAGACGTTCAGGAAGCCATTGCCGATATAAAAGTCCGACTTTTAGATGTTGGAGCAAGTAACATTAAAGTTCAAGAAGCCAAAGGTGGTACTTTAAAAATCACTTACCATAGCGATGTTAATGTTACCAGCATAAAGCAAATCCTTTCAAAAGACAGTCATCTAGTACTCGAATATGCTTCTAGTCATTCAAGTAAAGACTCACGTCCATCTGATGATACTTCAGATTACAATTTAGATGTTTACGAAATAAAACAAGGTACCGAGTCTTCGAATTTAGGTGGTGGGAAATATGTTTTAGAAGTTAAATATGATTACGAAAGGTTTACAAATCCAAATGTTTACTTCCCGTTTATTAATCAAGTAACTTGTAAACTCAACCATTCCATAAAAACGGCTTACAAAGTCAACAGAAAGATTGCTGTTGCAATAGATAATACTTCACATAAAGAACCCGAAGTTAGAGCTGGACCTAACTCTAACTGCTAAAATCTATTAGGTGTTTTAATACACCCCAATTTTATCATTTTAAGAATATGCGTTAATACGCTACAAATCAATTATAATACATAAATAATTGTCAGGTTTTATGGTAAATGATACATTTGCCCGTTTTAAAATTTGATTATAAACTACAATAAGAATGCAAAACAAAGGATTAGTAAAATTATTTGCTTTACTGTTTGGGTTGGTAAGTATCTACCAATTATCATTTACATTTAAGGCAAGCCAAATTGAAAGCGATGCAGAAGCGCAAGCTATTGAAAAGATAGCTGATACTGAAGAGGACTATCGCGCAAAGAGAAGCCTGGAAGAGGCTAATTATTTAGAAGAAATAGCAACAGATACCGTATTTAATATTGGTGTTGGAAAATATACCTACAACGAGGTGAAGTCTAAGGCCATGAACCTTGGTCTTGATTTAAAGGGAGGTATAAACGTTATTCTTCAGGTGTCGGTAAAAGATATCTTAAAAGGATTAGCGAACAATACTAAAGATCCTGTTTTTAATACAGCTATAGATAATGCTTCCGAAGTACAAAAGAACAGTCAGAATACGTATTTAGAGGATTTCTTTGCCGAGTTCGATAAAATTAAAGGAGATACGAAATTAGCGTCACCCGATATTTTCTATACTAAAGATCTTGATGGCGAGATTGACGGAAGCATGAGTGATGATGAGGTTAAAACTATCATTCAAAGAAAGATTGATGAGTCTGTTGTGTCTGCTTTCGAGGTATTACGTAAACGTATCGATGGGTTAGGGGTAACGTCTCCAAATATTCAGCGTTTAGGAAACTCCGGTAGAATTTTAATTGAATTACCGGGGGTTAAAGATATCGAAAGAGCCGAGCGTAACTTTACTACTATGGCCCAGTTACAATTCTGGGATGCTTACAAAGGGGAGCAATTTTTCAACTTTTTAGGGCAGGCAAACGAAGTATTAAAGCCACTAGTTGAAACTTCCGAGGAGGTTGCTCAAACAACCGAAAGTGCAGACGCTGAAGATGCTACACAAGAAGATGCTGTTGATGAACTTTTAGGAGATGCTACTACAGATTCTACCCAGGTAGCAACCGTTAATCCTTTATTCGATTTGATTAAAGGTGGTGGTTCTCAAGGCGGACCTGTAATTGCACAGTTCGATATTAAAGACAAGGATTTAGTACTTGAGTACTTAAACAAGAAAGAAGTAAGGGCTTTATTGCCGGCCGAATTACGCTATACTAAGTTTGCCTTTGGGAAGCCTAAAAAAGATTCAGAGGTTGTTGGTTTGTATGCTTTAGCAGGAAATAGAGAAAACATTCCTCAACTTAGTGGGGCTGTGGTAACCGATGCTCGTACAGATTTTGGTCTTACAGGTGAACCTGAAGTAGCAATGCAAATGAATGCAAAAGGTGCTAAAGTATGGGAAAAAATGACTGGTGAGGCATATAGTAACAGAAGTCAGATTGCTATTGTTTTAGATGATATTGTATATTCTGCTCCAGGTGTAACTTCTGGACCAATTGCTGGCGGACGTTCATCTATTTCTGGAGATTTTACGGTTGCAGAAGCAAACGATTTAGCAAACGTATTAAGAGCTGGTAAATTACCTGCATCGGCTGATATTATTTCAAGTGAGGTTGTAGGACCGTCTTTAGGTCAGGAAGCTATTGATAGCGGTACTATGTCATTTGTTATCGCGTTAATCGTGGTATTACTTTGGATGATTTTCTACTACGGAAAAGCGGGTGGTATGGCAGATATCGCCATGGCATTGAATATCCTATTAATCTTCGGAATCTTATCAGGTCTTGGAGCTGTATTAACTTTACCTGGTATTGCGGGTATTGTATTGACCATTGGTATGTCTGTAGATGCAAACGTACTTATATTTGAGCGTATTCGAGAGGAGTTAGCCAAAGGTAAAGGTCAAAAAGAAGCTATTAAAGACGGTTTTGGTAATGCCTTATCATCTATTTTAGATGCTAATATTACTACAGGTTTAACGGCACTTATTTTATTTGTGTTTGGTACAGGTCCAATAAAAGGATTCGCAACGACCTTATTAATCGGTATTGGTACGTCGTTATTTACTGCTATTTTCATTACAAGACTGTTAATAGACTGGTATGTAAATAAAGGTGGTGTGCTAAACTTTTCAACGCCAATTACAAAGAACTTGTTTAGAAACATCAATATCGAGTTCTTAAAGAAGCGTAAAGTTGCCTTTATCATATCTGGTGTGTTTATCGCTTTAAGTTTAGGGTCTTTATTCACTAATGGTTTAGATCAAGGTGTAGATTTTGTTGGAGGTAGAACTTATCAAGTGCGTTTTGCTCATGATGTTAACGCCTCTGAAATCGCTAATGAATTATCTAAACCAGAATTTTTAACAAGTGCAGAAGCTAAAACATTTGGTACTACAAACCAGTTAAAGATTACAACAAAATATAAGGTAAACGAAAGTGGAGCAGAGGTTGATGCTGATATCAAAGAAAGATTGTACAACGGTTTACAATCGTATTTAGAAGGTGTTTCTATCGAGCAGTTCTTAGATCTTTCTGATGATACAAAACAAGTTGGTTTGTTAAAGTCTGATAAAGTGAGTCCAACCATAGCCGATGATATTAAACAAGCATCAGTTTGGGCAGTTTTGGGATCGTTGATTGTGGTGTTCCTTTATATCTTAATTCGTTTTAAGCGTTGGCAATATTCACTTGGTGCTGTTGTGGCAGTATTCCATGATGTATTGATTGTGTTAGGTATCTTCTCATTAACATATAAATTTATGCCATTCAACATGGAGATTAACCAAGCATTTATTGCAGCTATCTTAACGGTTATTGGTTACTCGCTGAATGATACCGTGGTTGTATTCGATAGAATTCGTGAGTTCTTTAATGAGCACACCAGCTGGAAATTTGACCGTGTGGTAAATTCGTCTTTAAGTAGTACATTAAGTAGGACATTAAATACATCGTTAACTACCTTGGTCGTATTATTAGCCATCTTTATTTTTGGAGGTGATTCTATTAGAGGATTCATGTTTGCATTAATAGTTGGTGTGATTGTGGGTACTTACTCATCATTATTTATTGCAACACCAATCATGTACGATACGGTGAACAAATTAGATGACAATAAGAAGAAGTAAACTTTCAATAACTTCCAGTAAAAAAAGCCTATCAACATATGTTGATAGGCTTTTTTTTAATTTGATTAATTGTATAATAAACCCGATGATAAGTGATGTTATTATTTATCTGACGATTAATATTGAAACTGAACGAATATTTAATAATTCATAGCAATGGTACAGAAGTATTTTTCTTATTTTTGAATTATAGCAAAAAGTAATTTAAAATTTGATTTTTAAAGCATTAAATTTAGTGCTTGTTCTTTAAGCGGTTTTCTCCCTCTGTTAGCCAAAATTCAAAAATCAGGCAATTACTAATTGATGTGATTAAAAGATTAAAGGTGGTCACACCTTATATCAAAAAGCTATCTAATTACTACATAAAGGTATTCTAGTTATACTCAAGACTGTTTCATAATGTAGATTGAAGTTTTTTGTAAAGACATTTTTTAGTTAGTTTTAATAATAGTCATGTAGTAGATAGGTTTTAACATTAATATTTTAATTAATGCATAGGAGAATTATAAGCATCGATATTTTAAAATTTATCGCTGCTATACTTATAACGAATTCACATTTGGATATTCTCTATCCCAATGATGATTATGCAACTGGGGGAGCCATAGGTAATGCCCTTTTCTTTTTCTGTTCGGGATTTACTATCTTTTTAAAGCCTGTTGGTCGTTTTGATAATTTCTACAAAAGGAGGATTAGTAGAATATTTCCAACAGTATTTACATGGGCACTTCTGGCCTACACATGTTTTAATGAAAAAGAGAATATTTTTTATATACTTTTTTATGGCAGTGGATGGTTCATATCTTGTATTATGGTGCATTATGTACTTCTTTATTTTGTTAAAAAGTTTCTTTCTAAGTATTTAGTCCATGTGTTTCTAAGCTTTTTGATAGCTGTACTTTCCTTTGTGTTTTGGTGTTGTTTTAGTCAAACAGATTACAGTAGTTATTCATTATATGCTGATGTTTACGTTTTTAGGTGGGTATATTATTTCCTTTTTGTTTTACTAGGGGCTATATCAGCAACTTACAGAAGGAATCAAGTGTGTAATTTTAAGTTGAATATTCTCAAGCTTTTAGGGTTATTTGTTTTATTTTACGGTCTATTGTTTTTGGCAAGGGAGAATGTGTTTTTTAATAAAATACAGGTTGTATCTTTATTTCCCCTTCTTGGTATAACCTTTTATTTCCATAAAGTAGTAAGCTCAAGTAGTGTAAAGAGGTTTTATGATAGAAAAATACCAAGATTGATCATTAGAACTATAGGTGGTCTTTGTCTTGAGATATACTTAATACAAAAGTACCTGATATTTGATTCTTTAAATAACATATTTCCTGCCAACATAATAATAGTCTTTTTAGTCATAATCCTTGGCGCTTACATTTTAAGGACTCTATCTAGGATAATGTCGCAAATCTTCAGGGATCAAGATTTTGATTGGAAAGCTGTATTTAACTTGTATTAAGCCTATTGGTTTTTTTAAAACTTGGTAAAATCAATGCTATCCCCAACTAAAAGTCTCCAAGTATCAACCATGCCAGCATTAACTTCTAGGACATATTTGGCAGGAGCGTTGGATGGTAACGAGCTTTCATCGAAAGGTTTTGCATTTTTCTGAAAACTCACAATGGTTTTTTTAGCATTAATAAAGATGAGGTCTAAAGGGATTTTCGTGTTTTTCATGTAGAAAGAACGCGGACTTTCATCCTCAAAAACGAATAGCATGCCGTGGTTTACTTTCATTTCACTTCGGTACATAAGCCCTGTTTGAATTTCGAAAGGGGTATCGGCTATTTCAATATCAATTACAACTTTTGTAGAGTCACTCTTAATCTTATGAATTGTAAGTTCGCCTTCTTTTTTAAAGGTGACTTCTGTTTGCGTAATAACTTTTTTGTTGTCTTTACAGGCTGAGAGACATATTATAAAATAGCAAGAAAGTAAAACAATATAGCGCATTAATTTACTGATGCCTTCTTGGGTTTAAATACAAACATAAAATATAGACCAATAAGAATAAACGGTATGCTTAACCATTGCCCAGTTTGTAGTCCGAACCAGTTTATGTATTCTTTTCCTTGAGGTTCTTTAACAAATTCTACGATAAAACGTACTGTCCAGAGCAGAATTAAAAATAGTCCAAATAAGAATCCAGTTTGGTCTTTTTTAGTGGTTTTAGAGTAGAAATACCAAAGGATGATGAATACAAAAATATAACTGAATGATTCGTATAATTGGGCGGGGTGTCGGTAAGGTACTTTTTCTAGTAACGAAGCAAATTCAGGATTCTCTGTTACGGCATTATAGGCCTTCTGAACATCTCTAATTCCTGTAAGCTGTGTGATTTGACTCTTATAGTAATGATCTTGAATAAACCTTACACCCAAAGCAAAATCTCCAGATTTTCTACCGATAATTTCAGAGTTAATAAAGTTGCCTATTCTAATAAATACAGCTCCAGAGGCCACTGCAATTACAATTCTATCCAATATCCAAAGTAGCGATTTATATTTGTATTTTTTGCGATATAGGTACATGCCTAATATGATGCCTATTGCCGCACCATGGCTGGCCAGCCCTTGAAACCCCGTAAACTCTATACCATCTTTAAAGCTAAAAGGGAGGAAAATACTCCAGAAATCTTGTGATATTAACTCTCTCTGGTAGAATAAAACATGGCCAAGTCGAGCGCCTAACATAGTGGCTAGAACTGTGTAAATAAACAATGGGTCTAAGTAGTCGAGTGAAACTTTTTCTTTGGTGAATATACGTTTCATGATATACCACCCTGCAATGAATGCTATAACCCACATAAGGCTGTAAAAATGCAATTTAAAATTACCAACAATATCAATACCTGTTACCGGGTTCCAGTCATATTTTAATGCATGCATGTGTTTACTTTTGATTTGTAAATATAAGTGTTTGGCGTAACTTAAGTGTTAAAAAATCATGTTGGTTTATTCTACTAATTCTATAACTTCAACTTCAAAAATTAAGTTAGCTTTTGGAGGGATGCCTCTGTTTCCAGCTTCACCATAAGCTAGATGATATGGTAAAAACAAGGTAGCTTTGTCCCCTACACGCAATTGTTTTAGCCCTTCTTTAAATCCAGGAATCATTTGCGCGTCTGGACCAATATCTGCGATTATAGGCTGGTATCCATTGGCATTTTTTCGTCTTTCATTTACGGCGCCTAGGGCATTAGCAATGTCAAGACTGCTTGTTTGAAGTAATGCGCCATTTTCGAAATACACGGCGTAATGTGTTTTTACCTGACCATTTTCTGGAAGTTTTTCACCTTCACCTATTTCGGAAATATAATATTGTAAGCCCGATGCTAATTTGATTGCTTCTGCTTTTTGTTTCTTGAATTTTTCTTGAGTTGCTCTTAAAATCGCTTCAGCTTTTTCTTTTTCAGCTTTTTCTCGGTTAGCTTCCTCTATAAAGTGATTTTTAAAAATTTTGGGAGCATCAAATTTTTTTGCGTCTTTTCCCTTTCTTATAATATTTACCTCTTCAATTATTACGTCTTCAACAGGTCTGTTTAATCCACTTGTTTTAACGTTAGATATACTATCTTGAATATTCAACCCTATAACTAACTCTCCAAAAACAGTATAACCTTTGTCGAGGTGGGGTCGAGGTACTTCAGTAATATAAAATTGACTGCCATTGGTGTCCGGACCACTATTGGCCATTGCTAAAATGCCAGGTTTATCGTGTTTTAGGTCTGGGTGAGTTTCATTTTTAAATCGGTAACCAGGATTTCCGGAGCCATTACCTTTTGGGTCTCCGCCCTGAATCATAAACGAGTCTATTACCCTGTGGAAAATAAGACCATTGTAAAACTTTTTATCTTTATAAGCCTCGTCTACCATGGTGTTGGTACCTTCTGCTAAAGCTACAAAGTTAGCTACAGTGATAGGGGTTTTATCGAACGCTAATTGCGCTACCATAGTTCCCATAGAGGTTTTGATTTCTGCATATAAACCGTCCTCGAGATCGTTATACTGGCTTTTGCAAGAAGCGGTGAAAAGCATTAAAACAAGAAATGAAATCTGTGTAATTTTCTTGAAAAATATCATTTGTTTTATTGTTTTTTTGTGATTGAATTCACTGTTACCTCACAAATTAAAGGAACATTAGTGCCAATTTTATTATTATCCCCATAATAACCATATGCTTTTTGAGATGGGAATAAAAAGGTAATTGTTTCTCCAGTTTTCATGAGTTTTAAACCCTCTCGTAGGCCAGTAAAAAGTTCTTGTTGGTCCATGGTGTAGTCTTGGGTGCTAATATCAGATTTTGAATAAATAAGATTACCGTTCAAGTTTTTTACACTGTAATTGTAGTTTACGATATCTCCAAATACGGGTGTTCTTAGAGTGTCCGAGTCAATTTTGGTGTTATAGTAGTACCAAAATCCGCTTTCAGAAGTTAGATATTCGTAATTGTTTTTTTTCAAAAGTGCTTCTATGGCCTCTTTTTCTTTGGTGTTAAGAGCTTTATTTCTAGCTATAGATTCATTTATAAATGAACCAGATTTTGAAGAAATCGGTCTTCTGGCCTCAGGTGTTTTGCATCCCAAAACGACCAAGAGTAGGGCTAGGGAAAGTAATTTATTCATTGTTTAGGGCATTGTTATAATAGGGTAAGATACTAATAAATTTTTCAACGGTATCTTTTAATGATAAATAGCTCTTTCCTCCAGCAGCATTGGTGTGGCCGCCACCGTTGAAATGTGCACGAGACATTTCGTTGACAGAAAAATTCCCTTTAGAACGCAATGAGATTTTTATAATACCTTCCTGCTTGTCTTCAATAAATATTGCAGCAAGAATAATGCCTTCTAGAGAAAGTCCGTAGTTAACTACCCCTTCAGTATCGCCTTTTGTATAGTTATTTTTATTTAATTCTTCTTGAGACAGGGTGATGTAAGCCGCTCTTGACTCTGCGATAACTTTTAAATTCTCTAGTGCTGTACCTAATAATTGGAGCCTATTCAAACTATTGGTGTCATATACATTATTGTGGATTTGCGAGTTGTTAGCACCCCTCTCAATAAGGTCTGCCACAATTTTATGAGTTGTACTAGTGGTAGAAGAAAACCTGAAAGATCCTGTATCGGTCATGATGCCAGCATATAAACATGTGGAAACATCAGCATCAATTAAATCAATATCCCCGAGCATATTTATAAAATGATAGATCATTTCGCAAGTAGAACTCATGTTAACATCGCTGAACATGTAGGTGGCGTAATCATCTGGTGCTTGATGGTGGTCTATCATTATTTTTAATCCTTCACTTTCTGATAAAACGGATTCCATAGGGCCTGTTCTATGGAAAGCATTAAAATCAAGGGTAAAAATAATATCGGCTTTATTTACTAAGTTGTTACATTCTTTAGTCTGCGAATCATACCTTAATATGGAATTTTCAGCTGGCATCCATTTTAAAAACTTCGGATAATCGTTTGGGGTAATTACCTGTGCATTGTGTTTTGTTTTAATAAGGTAGTGATACAATCCAAGTGTAGATCCAATAGCGTCACCGTCAGGGTTTTTATGAGGAACAATTACTATGTTTTTCGGTGTTGATAATAACTGCTTTATATCTTTAATATCTTGTTTTTTCATAGACGACGAATATACAATTTTTTAACCCGCCCTGTACATTAGAACTTTGTAATGAAGTTTTGAAGTGCAATAAAATCTGCAAGTTTCTTAATTTCAGCATAGCAGTGTTATGGGGAAATTAAAAACTTGATGTAATCTCAGATTTTGAAGTAATTTAAAGCTGTAATAAATTTTCTAATGTATAGATTGGGTTTAATATTGGAATATCTTGTTTTTCGGCAGAAATACATTACTTTTGCGGCAACTTAAAATAATAAAATGGCAACAAATAGAACATTTACAATGCTAAAGCCAGATGCTGTTGAAAAAGGGCACATTGGCGCAATTTTAGAAAAGATTTCGGCTTCAGGATTTAGAATTGTAGCTATGAAATTAACACAGATGACAAAGGCGGATGCTGAAACGTTTTATGCGATTCATAAAGAACGTCCGTTTTTTGCAGATTTGGTTGAATATATGACTCGTGGTCCCATTGTAGCTGCTATCTTAGAAAAAGATAATGCAGTTGAAGATTTTAGAACATTAATTGGAGCGACCAATCCAGCTGATGCTGCCGAGGGAACTATTAGAAAAATGTACGCAGATTCTATAAGCGAAAATGCAGTTCACGGAAGTGATAGTGATGACAATGCCGCTATAGAAGGGGATTTCCACTTCTCGGGAAGAGAGCAATTTTAGCAATTAAGAACACTGAACAAAAAAAAGTCCCGCAACATTGTTGCGGGACTTTTTTTTAATTGTAAATAAAAAGTGAAATAATATATATTAGATAACTTTTACGTTTACTGCGTTTAAGCCTTTTCTACCTTCCTGAAGATCGAATTCAACTTCATCACCCTGTTTAACTTCATCGATTAATCCAGAAATGTGAACAAAATGTTCTTTGTTTGAACCTTCTTCTACAATAAAACCAAAACCTTTAGTATCATTGAAGAATTTAACTGTTCCTTTACTCATGTTAAAAAAATTAAATTATTATTGTGAGCAAAGTTAATGTTTAAAAGTATTGTAAATCATTAAATTACAATTAATTTTAAATAAAATTTAAATTAAGCCTTTTAAGTCCTTTAAAATAAGACATTGGTTAAAATCTAAAAAGTAATGGAGGTTGGCTTTTTTTACCTTAAAATGAGTTTTTTTACAATTTCTTTGCCTAACTCCTCATTTAACATATCTATAATCTTCTGCTTGCCATAGCTCAATTCCTCTCTTAAAACACTCGAACTTAATTGAACATAAAGTGTCTCTCTTTGCAGGTTTACAGAGGTTGTATAGTTGTTAATGCCATTACCCATAAGTTTAGCCCACGCCTCGGCAACATTTACTTTGTCTAAACCTTTTTCGAGTTTATTGGTTTCTACAAATTCCTTTAGGGCGTCCTTTATGCTTATGTGTTCGTTATGGCGTTTGGGCATCTTTCCTGAATTTCTATGGAGTTGTTAAAATTTTAATCACTATAATTTAAAAATCTCATAAGATTGGTGTACTTGTTTTACGGCATTTTCAGTACGGTCAGCATGGGTGTCGCTTATAAATAACTGACCAAAGTTTTCATCGTCCACTAATTTAATGATTTGTGCAACACGATGCTCATCTAGTTTATCGAAAATATCATCTAACAACAGAATAGGGTTTACGCCACTTTGCGCTTTTATAAAATCGAATTGCGCTAATTTTAAGGCAATTAAAAACGACTTTTGTTGACCCTGACTTCCAAATTTTTTGATAGGATGAGTTTCTATATTAAAATATAAGTCATCTTTATGAATGCCCACACTGGTGTATTGTAATGCTTTGTCTTTATTCAAGGCGTTTTGTAAAAGTGAGTTTAAATCATCTTCGAACAAATTACTGTGATATACCAAATCTACTATTTCATTACCGCTACTAATTGCTTGGTAGCGTTCCTTAAAAATGGGAATGAACTCTTTTAAAAAAGCATCCCTTTTTTCGAAAATGTGGGTGCCGTATTCGGTTAGTTGATTATTGTAAACCTCAAGAGTGTCTGCATTAAAGGTGTGGTTTAAAGCAAAGTATTTAAATAACGCGTTGCGTTGGGCTAAAATTTTGTTGTAATTAATCAGGTAGCTTAAATAGGACTTGTCGCTCTGTGAAATAACACTGTCAATAAATTTTCTTCTGGTGTCGCTGCCTTCAACAATAAGGTTTCTATCAGCAGGCGATATAATTACCAGCGGTAAAAAACCAATATGCTCACTAAATTTCTCGTAGGCTTTGGCATTGCGCTTGATGATTTTTTTTTGACCTTTTTTGAGACTTACTACGATTTTTTCAGTTTTTTCTTCTTTATCGTATTCACCATTAATTACAAAGAAATCTTCGCCATGTCTTATATTTTGAGTGGCCACAGGATTAAAATAACTTTTGCCAAACGATAAATGGTAAATGGCATCTAAGACGTTTGTTTTTCCAATGCCGTTATTGCCTACAATACAGTTGATTTTATCATTAAAAGCAAACGATTTACTATCAAAGTTTTTATAGTTGAGTAATGAAAGCGATTTTAAAATCATGTAGCAATATGCAATTTTAAGCCTGTTTCTATGGAAAATCCCTCAAAAAGAAGTGCAAATTATTGAAAAATATCAAATAAATAGCCTTTTAGTTATGAAGAAAAATTATATTTTTGCGGCGCACAAATTTATAATATATGGCAACGTACAAGAAGAGAGGTTACAAACCTAAAACTAAGGTAGAAAAGCAACAGGATATTGAAGAAGGATCTACAACAGCAGAGGTTTTTAATACCCTAGATGAAGGAGCTTCAAAGACCGAAGCGTTTGTTGAGAAAAACCAAAAATATATATTCATTATTATAGGTGTTGTAGCTGCGGTGGTTTTAGGTACCATGGGGTATAAAGAATTTATTTCAGGCCCGAAACAGACCGCTGCTATGAACGATATGTTTCAGGCTCAAAAGTATTTCGATCAAGCTACAACTGCTGTAGAGAAGGATTCTTTATACAACTTAGCATTAAACGGCGGAGAAGGAAAGTATGGTATGCTAGATATTATAAGTGAATATGGAGGTACCGATGCTGCTAATTTAGCGAGTTACTATGCTGGAACAGCCTATTTGCGTTTAAAAGATTACAAAAGCGCAGTAGAGCATTTGAGTAATTTTAAAAGTGATGATTTAGTTTTAGGCCCATTAGCCAAAGGAAATATTGGTGATGCTTTTGTACAATTAGATCAACCTGAAGATGCTTTAGGGTATTACGAAGAAGCTGCTAAAATGCGTGATAATGAATTTACCACTCCTATGTATCTTTATAAAGCTGGAAGTATAGCTTTAGAGTTAGGGGATGCTGATAAAGCTCTAAGCTATTTCGAAAAAATTAAAGCTGATTATTCTGAGTCTACTGAAGGTTCTAACATTGATGTATTCATAGGAAAAGCAAGGGTTTTAGCCAGTAAATAGGCAAGCAGAACATGGCAACTGAAAATAAAAATTTATCGGCTTACGATAAAGCAACAATCCCAGACGCGAACGATTTTCGGTTTGGGATTGTTGTTTCTGAATGGAACGACTCCATAACCGAACCACTTTATCAAGGAGCTTACGATGCATTAATAGATAATGGAGTAAGCCCAAGCAATATTGTGCGTTGGGATGTTCCTGGGAGTTTTGAGCTTATCTACGGAAGTAAAAAAATGCAGGAGCAAATGGTTAACGCTGTTATTGCCATAGGAAGCGTTATTCAAGGTGAAACCAAGCACTTCGATTTTGTTTGTCAAGGTGTTGCTCAAGGTATCAAGGATTTAAATGTAATGCACGAAACTCCCGTGATATTCTGTGTTTTAACAGACAATAATCTAGAACAGGCTCAAGCGCGCTCGGGAGGTAAACACGGGAACAAGGGTACAGAAGCTGCTATCGCTGCCATAAAAATGGCAGAACTTCGTAGAAATAGTTAGTAGTATTCTGTGGGCAGTATCCAGTTGGTAGTAGGCGTTGCTGTTTAGAGTTTTATTACTTTGCATCTTAGCGATTTTGCGAGAGACTTTTCAAACTACATACTTGATATTATCTCAGGGTTTTTGTTAACAATTTTTGGCTTTTCTAAAGCTTAACTCTGTCTATTTTTAAGTATTTTTGAGATTAAGCATCATTACATTTGTTCAAACAAAGAAAAAATAGACAATTTAACTATCGGCCTAGATTTTCTAAAGAAAATCAGATAGATTCAAGCTCAGGACAAACTCCAGAAAAAGAGTTTGTTTCCAGATGGAAAGCTGAGAGAGAAGGCAAACGAAAAGTGAGAGGCGTTTTGCCAGTAAGAACGCTTATTTTAGCTTTGGTATTATTATTGATTCTTATGTATGTATTGGAAAAAAAATACATGTAAACAAAAAACTGAATCATCATGGGACTATTAAAATTACGTAAAAATAAAAAGTTTAGTTATTCACCCCGTTACTACAAAGGCGAGGGTAACCCTTATGAGATAAAGCATAAGTTCGATGAACATCGAGTAACTATCGGTAATAATTCTGGTTTGAAAACAAAGATAGATAATGCTTGGAACGACTATAAACATAACCCAAATAAAGAGGCCGATAAGCGTGTACTTATCATAGTTGCTATTTTAGTTTTGATTTTCTTAGTTATAATTGGGTTCGATTTATCTATATTCTTTTCTTAATAATACATGGCAGACATCATACAGCTTTTACCTGATCATGTTGCAAACCAAATAGCTGCTGGAGAAGTTGTACAGCGTCCCGCCTCTGTTGTAAAAGAGTTACTTGAAAATGCTATTGATGCCGGGGCAACTTCAATAAAACTTATCATAAAAGATGCAGGCAAAACCCTAATACAGGTTATTGACAACGGTAAAGGTATGAGTGTTACAGATGCTCGTCTAAGTTTCGAGCGTCATGCCACATCAAAGATTAAGTCGGCCGATGATCTTTTTCAATTACACACCAAAGGATTCCGTGGAGAAGCATTAGCGAGTATTGCTGCTATTGCACATGTTGAATTAAAAACCAAGCAAGAGCAAGATGATGTAGGAACGACTATTGTGATTGAGGGTAGTGAAATAACCTCACAAGAAGTGGTTGTTACACCCAAAGGCACATCGGTTTCGGTTAAAAATTTGTTTTATAATATACCAGCGCGTCGCAATTTTTTAAAATCCAATGCAGTAGAATTACGTCATGTCATCGATGAGTTTCATAGGGTCGCTTTAGCGCATTGCGATATTAATTTCATGATGTATAATAATGGCAGTGAGTCTTTTAACTTGCCCGCTAGCAACTACAGACAGCGCATTGTAAATATCTTTGGAAATAAAACCAATGAAAAATTAGTGCCTGTAAATGAGGATACCGAGGTGCTTAAAATTTCTGGTTTTGTAGGGAAACCCGAATTCGCTAAGAAGACTCGAGGCGAACAATATTTCTTCGTAAACGATAGATTCATAAAAAGCGCATATTTAAATCACGCTATTGCTTCGGCTTTCGATGGGCTTTTAAAAACGGGCACACATGCTAGTTATTTTTTAAATCTTACGGTAGACCCGCAAACTATTGATATTAATATCCATCCCACAAAAACAGAGATTAAGTTCGATGACGAACATACGTTGTACGCACTATTGCGTTCTGCTGTAAAGCATAGTCTCGGACAGTTCAATATAGCGCCTGTTTTAGATTTTGAAAGGGATTCTAGTCTTGATACACCTTACGATTTCAACCAAAAAAACACTAGTGCACCATCTATCGAGGTTAATAGGAGTTTTAATCCTTTTAAGGAAGAACAAAGCTCTAGGGCTGGTACATCTTCAACTAAACAAGTAACATTTAAGAAAGAATCTGCATCTAATTGGGAAAGTTTATATATTGGTTTGGAGTCTGGAAGTGAGAATGAACCGTCTGATTTTAGCGAAGTACAGTTTGAAAGTGAAGAAACAACAGCTTCAATGTTCGACAATGAGAACGACGTGGAGCAAGTGCACACAACCTATCAACTGCATAACAAATATATCGTAAGCACTATTAAATCTGGAATGTTGGTTTTAGATCAGCATCGTGCACATCAACGTGTTTTGTACGAAGACTTTCTGAAGAATATGACGATAAAGGAAACCGTAAGTCAGCAATTGTTATTTCCGTTGCAATTACATTTTTCGGTACAGGAGATACAAATACTAACTCAATTAAAAGAAGATCTGGAACATACAGGTTTTGTGTTTTCCAACGTTACAGAAGAGTCGGTAGAGATAACAGGAGTGCCTGTTAGCGTTCCCGAGAGTGAAGTTTCTATTATTTTGGAGCAACTAATAAGTGACGTTGAAAATGAAGTGCCCGATGCCCATTTTAGCGCCATGGATTTATTAGCAAAATCTATGGCCAAAAGTTTAGCCATAAAAACGGGACAAAGTTTACAAAAAGATGAACAAGAACATTTGGTAAATAAGCTCTTTGCTTGTAAAGAACCCAATGTGTCACCTACTAACAAGACAACATTCATTACTATGAGTGTAGATGAGTTAGATAAAAGATTTATTTAGAATATGATGCGAATTTCAGAAACCGTTAAACACCTTTTGATTATTAATGTAATCATGTTTGTTGGTACTGTAGCTATTGGAGAAGGGCGATTGTTTTACGAATGGTTCGCCATGTATTTTCCACAGAATGAAGCTTTTCAACCTTGGCAGATTATAACGCACATGTTTATGCATGGTGGTGTAATGCACTTGTTTTTTAATATGTTTGGTCTTTGGATGTTTGGAACACCTGTAGAACAAGTGTTAGGTTCTAAGCGATTTTTATTTATCTATTTCTCCGCGGGATTGGTTGCAGTAGCTTTTCAGTTGGGGTCGTATTATTTTCAGTACTTGCCAACCTTCGACTCATTATTGGCAACTGGATTAGATGGTGCCGAAATAAAGCAAATGCTATTCACAAACGAGATTATTCCCGGAACTACTCAAGCTCAGGTGTCTCTTTTACAAAATATATTTCCAATTTTTAATGCTTCTATGGTTGGTGCCTCTGGGTGTTTAATGGGAATTATGGCGGCCTTTGGTATGATGAACCCTAATGCTGAATTGATGATGGTTTTCTTGCCAATACCTATAAAAGCAAAATACTTTATACCTGGAATTATTTTAATCGATTTAATTTCAGGAATTAGAGGGCAGTCTATATTTGGGTACGGAAATGTAGCTCATTTTGCTCATGTTGGGGGAGCCGTAATCGGATTCTTAGTTATGTGGTATTGGAAAAAGAAACAATTTAACAGTAATCGTTGGTATTAATGACAACACTTGGTCAGGACATAAAAGATAAGCTAAACCGGCTTAATGTATTGGAGAAAATCATTGCGGTTAACGTTGTGATTTTTATAATTGAGTCTTTATTGAGGCTCAATTTACGTTGGTTTGTGTTACCTAGTGGCTTTTCCGATTTTTTATCTAAACCTTGGAGCATTGTTACCTACGCTTTTTTACATGGCGATATATTCCACATTTTGTTTAATATGTTATGGCTTTATTTTATTGCCCGTATAGTATTGAACCTTTATAGTCCTAAAATGGCAATGAATATTTACTTTCTTGGCGCTATTTGTGGCGGACTACTATTCATGTTGGGATATCAATTGTTTCCTGGTTTTTTTGGAGGAAAATCGACTTTGGTAGGTGCCTCGGCGGCTGTTCGTGCCTTATTGATTTTTATTTGTGCCTACATGCCCAATCAAGAGGTACGTCTTATCACTTTTAATATAAAGCTGTGGTATATTGCTGTAGCGATTGTAGTAATAGATTTTTTAGGTCTTTTTGGCGGTAATGCAGGAGGGCACTTAGCGCATTTAGGAGGTGTTTTGTTGGGTTATATCTATGCTAAGCAGTTAACCAAGGGTAATGATATAGGCAAGGGTTTTGAACGTACTATGGATACTTTTACAAGTATTTTTAAACCGTCTAAGAAAAGTCCGTTAAAAACGGTCCATAAAAAGAAAAGTAAGGTAGGCGGTTATTCGAAAACAGAATTTAGCGAGTTTAATAACCAAAAAAAGATTGATGTTATCTTAGATAAAATTAGCAAAAGTGGTTATGACAGTCTTACTGCCGAGGAAAAGGATTTTCTTTTTAGAGCGGGTAAGTAGACGGTTTTAGAAACTTCGGTCAATAGTCAAGTGGTCTTCTAATAATATGAAAGGATTAAGTTTTTTTAATAAGATTATTTATTTCGTTAATGTTATTGCCGCTTTAGCGCTTCTTTTTTCTTTTATTCTTCCTTATTTGCCCCCTAAGACTTTTGCTGTTTTATCGGTGCTTAACTTGGGTGTTTCGCTTCTCATTATTCTTAACATAATTTTTGCTCTATATTGGTTGGTACGATTAAAAAGGCAGTTCTTACTCTCATTTTTAATTTTATTTATAGGCTATGTAGCTTATGGTTCGCTGTATAAGTTCTCTTCTTCCAAAGCGATTGATAACGAAGGGAATTTTAAGGTGATGAACTACAATGTGAGACTTTTCAATGTATACGACTGGATTAAAGAGGATGGCCTAGAAACCAAAATAATAGATTTTATAAAGACCGAAGCACCCGATGTGTTGAGTGTTCAGGAATATCACCCACACGAAAACGTAGACTTATCATTTTTTAAATACAAATTCGAAAAGTTGTCTGGTAAAAGAACGAAATACGGACAAGCTATTTTCTCTAAGTTTCCCATAGTGAATTCGGGTTCTATAGAGTTCCCAAATACAGGTAATAATGCCATATTCGCCGACATTAAAAAAGGGACAGATACAATACGTGTGTATAATATTCATCTAGAATCTTTGCGTATTAATACCAATGTTGATAGTTTAAAAAAGGAAAATTCTGAACGCTTGTTAAAACGCATAGGTTCGACTTTTAAAATGCAGCAGTTCCAAATGGAGTTGTTCTTAATGCATAAAAACCAATGCAAACACAAGATGGTGGTTTGTGGTGATTTTAACAATACAGCGTTTTCTTATGTATACCGAAAAATAAAGGGTGACTTAATTGATACTTATTTAAAGGCGGGTACTGGCTTTGGAAAAACCCACGATTTTAAGTATTTCCCGATGCGGATAGATTTTATTTTTGCAGACGAGGCGTTTCAAGTTAATGGTTTTAAGGCATTCGATAAGCATTATTCTGATCACTTTCCAATAATGGCGACTTTAAGTTTAGAAGATTGATTACATAAAGGAGCAATCTACAACATCTGCTATAATATGAATGGTCAAGCCCAAACCAATCAGTCGGGTTTTCTTGGGGATTAGCAATATTAAATAAATCCCAATAGCATAGTAAGTGTGCAAGGGATGAAAGTTAATACTACACCTATTTGGGTTAAAAATGGGGTCTGCTAACAAGTGGTCTAAATCTATTAGCAAACCCAAAATCATAATTATATATGCTGTTTTCCATTGAGCTTTAAACCATATTAAGGCAACAAAAAGCGGTAATAAAAAGTGACAACCGTAATGTAAGATAGGCTGTAGCATTATAAAGACAAAGTTTGTGATTCTAAATAGTTAATGGCATTAGGACCTTCGTTAAAAAGTAAATCTAATATACTTAGGTTGCCAATAAACCCATGCTTGTTGCTAAAAACTTGTGTGTATTGTTCAAACTTTTGCGGCTGCTCTTTTTTTGCATTGACAAGATGTCTTAGGTCTAATTTGCCTTCAACCGTTTTTTCAAAAGTTTTGGAATTTGAAGTATTAACATCTAGTTGTAGACAACCGCAAACAACTTCAAAGCACTTCATGTTAAAATCTAATATGTATGTTTCTTCTGTGTGGAAAAGTGGATGTAATTCATCTTCGTAATATTCAAAAAAAGGGGATGTTCTGTAAGCCGATAATAAAGATTTCCAATGGTTTAACTGCCATTTTTCTTCATTAAAAATTTTGACGTCTTTGTACAAGAGTCTATTTTTTTGAGAATGAACAACGGGTACATTTAGTGTCTGTTTTCCGTTAGCCCCATAAATATAAGTCCGATTTCTATAGGTTTGTTTTACGAAATTGTCGGCCACTTCAAATACAATATTTTCCGCCTGAGACATTGCGACAAAATGCGCAATATTTGGGAAATAGGTTGGATGTATTACAATGTCCATTATTAGCGGTTGTTCCTGTTTAAGCAAAAACCTTACTTTAAGTTATTCTACGTGGCAGGAGATAAAATTAAGCATTAGCTTTTTTGCGCTTACGCCATTTGTTAAATCCAAGAGTAATTGCTAAAATAACGAGAAATGGAATGAAATATGAGGTGGCTTTACCAGTGCCGCCCACAGTAGTAAAGAATCGTTCCCATCTGGCATTAGGGAACCCATCCCAACTCATCCAAATAAATACAGGTTTACCCACTACGTGATCAAATGGCGCGAATCCCCAACCTCTTGCATCTATAGAGTTGTTTCGGTTGTCACCCATCATCCAGTAGTAGTTTTGTTTAAAGGTATATTGGTCTGTTACTTCACCGTTAATTAAAATCTGATTGCCTTTTACTTGTAATGTGTTGCGTTCGTATTCTGTTATTGCTCTTTTGTATAATGGGAGATTTTCAAGAGTAATATCTATTGTGTGACCTTTTCCGGGAATGTATAGTGGCCCAAAAAAGTCATAGTTCCAGTTGTAATCAGGATGATGAGGAAAAGTTCTTGAGTCTCGAGCTCCCTTTTCTCTCTTTATTTTTTTAATTGATTTAATATTGGAGTCGTTTTTTAGCTTATTGTAGGCTTCATCTGTGAGGTTTATTTCCATCCTTCCAGTTAAACCGAGACCATAACGACTAATAACCTGATTTAAGAATTCACTTGGATAAGCTTGTAGATATAAGTTCTCTGGGTCACCTTCTATAAGTTCTAATCTGAAGTTTTGCTGAATGAATTGGTCAACACGGTTACGCTTAATTTTGTAATATCGTGAATATTCGGTGCTTCCTAATCTTTTTATGAAGTTGTCATTGAGGTAGTTTACAGATTGCACTTCGGAAACGAACTGTAGTTTTGCTCTATCTGGTAAAACATTCTGTTTTCCATTAATATAAACGTAGCCATCTCTTATTTCTAAAGTATCCCCTGGCACACCAACACAGCGTTTTACGAGGTTGGTCTTTTTATCAATAGGTTTATAGTAATTCCTATCTGGAGTGAAATTATTCATATCCAAAAGCGTATCTGCAGGCTGATTAAACACGACAATATCGTTTCTTTCAATGTCTTCAAATCCAGGAATCCTTAGGTATGGTAACTGAAGTTTATTTAACCAAGAAGTTTCTCTTTTAGAAAAGTCATCATCAAACAAGTACGACTTCTTTTTTAGAACGGGAATCGTATCATGTACCATAGGGGCAGCTACCGTAGTCATGGGTACTCTTGCACCATAATGAAACTTACTAACAAATAAAAAGTCGCCTACCAATAACGATTTTTCTAAGGATGATGACGGAATGGTAAAAGGCTGCATAAAATATGTATGCACAATGGTTGCAGCTACTATGGCAAACAAAATAGAGCTGGTCCATTCTCCCGACGAGGATTTTGGATTAGTATCACGATTCTCGACATACTTTACATCGGCTACATAATTTAAATAGTAGATATAGAACCCTAAGGTAACAACTGCTAAAAATGTATCTATGTATTGGTTTTTACCAAAACTCCTGGCCGTTTCTACCCAAATGATAACAAACATGAATAGGTTGACAATGGGAAGAAATAAGAGTATTACCCACCACCAAGATTTAGGTCTATTAATTATTTTCGTTAAAACTACGGCGTTATAGACGGGGATAAAGGCTTCCCAGGCCTGGCGCCCCGCTTTGATATATAGTTTCCAAGTACCTAAACCATGAATTACTTGAATAACTAGAATGAATATAAACCATTGCGTTAACGTCATAACCTTAAAATTTAAATCGTTTTGTTTGTGCCTAATTTATTGGTATTGTTACACATTGCTGATAGTGTTAGCTAATATTTAACACATCTTTCATAGAAAATATACCCGTTTTACCATGAAGCCATTCTGCAGCAACTACTGCTCCAAGAGCAAAGCCTTGTCTGTTGTTTGCAACATGTTCTATGTTTATGGTGTCTACTTCGCTTGCATAATTTACAGAGTGTGTGCCAGGAACGTCCCCAATGCGTTTTGCAACGATGGGAATAGTCTTGTTATCGTTAGTTTTGTCCAACTCCCAGGCATTATAATTACTGTTGTTTTCTATAACACCTTCAGCTAAAGTAATTGCTGTACCACTAGGGGCATCTAATTTTTTTGTGTGGTGTATCTCTTCCATGGTTACATTGTACTCCTTTAAAGATCCCATCATTTTGGCCAAAGTTTTGTTAAGCTCAAAAAAGATATTGACGCCTAAGCTAAAGTTGGACGCGTAGATAAAACCACCTTTTTTTTCTTTACAAAGTTCAACAGCTTTATCATAATTGTCTAGCCAGCCTGTAGTTCCAGATACAACAGGTACACCATTGTTTAAACAGTTGGTAATATTGCCGTAAGCTGCAGAAGGTAAACTAAAATCTATGGCAACATCTGCAACAGTAATATCATAATCTTTATCGTCTTTATCGACGGTTAAAACAACTTCATGCCCACGATTAATTGCTATCTTTTCTATGGTTTGTCCCATACGTCCGTATCCTAATAAAGCAATTTTCATATCAATATTCTTTTTTAATAGTCCTTTTAAAAAGGGGTTTGTTATTGGTTAAACACCTCTAAGCGCTAAAATTTAAAATTTAATGTTAACCCAACATTGCTGTTGGCATTAAAATCGTTGAATTTATAATGTGGTGCCAAAGATAAGTTTTCATCTACATTATATTGTAATAAATGAGCATCAACATTGGCGTCTATAATATTTAGTGCGTAGAGGCCTATGGTTATTAATAATGACAGCTCCTTATTTCGTCTGTAAAACTTTTGAGCACGCTGTAGTCCATCTGTCGTAACTCTCTCTGAGATTACGTTGCCTTCCTCATCTAGATTAAGGAACTCATCATCAGAGAAACCGGCAAGGCGCCTTTTAAAGGCATCTCTGTATCTGTTGTATTGTTTGTTGTTATTGGTGTAGAAATAAACACCGGTTCCTAAGGCACCATAGACAATAGGGATTTTCCAATACTTTTTGTTGTAGGCTTGCCCTAAACCAGGTAATATGGCAGAATAGAATGCAGCTTTAGATGGCGATAATGGATTTATCGGTTCTCTTTCGATGATAGAGTCAACAACAATCTCTTTTGATATTCGTTTTCGCTTGGCTCTTTTTTCTTTTTCTTGAGAAAAGGAGGTAAAACAAAACAAAAGGGCAAGAATACTAACCGTTAAGAATTTATTTAGCACTCTGAATTAATTTTTTAATACGAATAAAGTCTTCTTCTGAGTGAAAAGGAATCGTGATTTTACCTTTTCCGTTTTTAGATACTTTAACGTCGATTTTATGTCCAAAGTATTCAGAAAACAGATTAACCCCTTTTTTGATGTATTTTGGTATGTCCTCATTCGTAGAACTACTTACAGAACTGCTTGGGTCATTGAGGTTTCTAATGAGGTTTTCGGTAGCCCTAACCGATAGTTCTTTTTCTAATACCTTTTCGTAAACATCAAGCTGTATGGTAGGGTCTTCAATGCTAATTAAGGCTCTTCCATGACCCATAGAAATAAAACCATCTCGCATTCCAGTTTGTACTATAGGGTCTAGTTTGAGTAAACGCAAATAGTTTGTTATGGTAGAGCGCTTTTTGCCTACACGTTCACTTAATTGTTCTTGGGTGAGGTTTATCTCATCTATTAAGCGTTGGTATGATAGCGCAATTTCAATAGGGTCTAAGTCTTGGCGCTGAATGTTTTCAACCAAGGCCATTTCCAAAGATTCTTGGTCGTTTGCAATTCTAACATAGGCGGGAACAGTTTCTAAACCAACCAACTTGGAGGCTCTAAAACGGCGTTCACCAGAGACCAACTGATATTTATTAAAATCTAGTTTTCTAACAGTTATGGGTTGGATAATCCCCAATTGCTTTATGGATGTTGCCAGCTCTTGTAAAGATTCTTCACTAAAATTACTTCTTGGTTGAAATGGATTGACTTCTATTAAATCTAAATCAAGTTCGATTATATTACCAATAACCTTATAGGCATCTTTATCCTGAACAGATTGAATGTTGTTTTCAGGGTCTTTTAAAAGCGCCGATAAACCTCTGCCTAGAGCCTGTTTTTTTTTCGCCTTTGCCATATTCTAGGAGTTTTTGTTAATGATTTCTCGTGCCAAACTTAAGTAATTGTTAGCACCTCTGCTACTGGCATCATATTTAATTATACTCTCGCCATAACTGGGTGCTTCACTAAGACGAATGTTTCTTTGAATAATCGTTTGAAACACCATGTCATTAAAGTGTTTTTGAACTTCTTCTACAACTTGATTAGATAAACGTAAGCGAGAATCGTACATGGTAAGCAATAACCCTTCTATGTCTAAATCTTCATTATGTATTTTTTGAACACTTTTAATGGTGTTTAATAGCTTGCCTAAACCTTCTAAAGCAAAATATTCACATTGAATAGGGATTATAACCGAATCTGCAGCTGTTAAAGCATTTAGTGTCAATAGGCCCAATGAGGGAGCACAATCTATTAGAATATAATCATAATCATCTTTGATGTCTTGCAATGCGCTTTTTAGCATGTATTCCCTAGATTCCTTATCTACAAGTTCAATTTCTATGGCTACAAGATCAATGTGCGCGGGGATTATATCTAGGTTGGGTGTTTCTGTTTCTAAAATAGCCTCTTTTGCAGGGTTAGAATGTTCTAGAAGTTGATAGGTGCCCACTTCTACAGATTCTACATCAACACCTATGCCTGAGGTAGCATTGGCCTGAGGGTCTGCATCTATCAAAAGTACTTTTTTTTCAAGAACGCCAAGCGATGCTGCTAAATTAATAGAGGTTGTTGTCTTTCCTACGCCCCCTTTTTGGTTAGCAATTGCAATGATTTTACCCATTAATTTTCAAGGTTTAAATAATGGTAAAAATACGATTATTTGTGAGGAATAAAAACCTTAATTGTTAACAGGGTTATGTATTTGAAAAATCCTTTATATGTTTTGATTTTTTGACCTTTTTAACATTTTTTTAGGTAACAAAAAAAGCTTAATTCGTACTTTTCAGAGAATAAATCTAAAAAACTATGAGAAAGACACATTTAATGTTTTACAGGCTCTGTTTTACACTAATCGCCTTATGCCTTTTTTCCAGTTCTTGGGCACAAATAAAAAAGACGGCCTCTGTAGAAGGTATTGACGAATACATGTTGGATAATGGACTAAAAGTTCTGTTGTTTCAGGATAATTCAGCACAAACCATTACGGTTAATATTACCTATAAAGTAGGATCTAGACACGAAGGTTATGGTGAAAAGGGAATGGCACATTTGCTAGAGCATATGGTGTTTAAAGGAACTCCAAACCACCCCGATATACCAAAGGAATTAACAGAACACGGTGCTAGACCCAATGGGACTACTTATTATGATAGAACCAATTATTATGAAACGTTTAATGCTACAGACGAAAATCTAGATTGGGCTTTAGATCTAGAGGCGGACCGAATGTTAAATTCTTTTATTTCAAATGAAGATTTACAATCTGAGTTTTCTGTTGTTCGTAATGAATTTGAGATAGGCGAAAATTCTTCGTCCAATGTTTTGAGGTTAAAGGTAATTAATACAGCTTATCTTTGGCATAACTATGGAATGGCAACCATAGGTAATCGTTCTGACATTGAGCGAGTTCCTATTGAAAATCTTCAGGCATTTTATAAAAAATATTACAGACCCGATAATGCAGTTTTAATGGTTACAGGTAAGTTCGAGACCGAGAAAACATTAAAGCTTATTGAGGATAAGTTTGGGAAACTAGAAAACCCTGTATCTCCTTTAAGGGATATACCAACAATTGAGCCGGCACAAGATGGAGAAAAGCGAATTACGCTTAGTCGGGTAGGAGATTTACAGTTGGTTTCAACCTTATACCATATTCCAGCTGGGTCTCATGAAGATTATGCAGCTATGTCAGTAGCAGAAGAGATATTAACCGATAATCCTTCTGGTAGATTGTACAAAGCTCTTATTGATGGAGAAAAAGCATCGAGTATGTATTCCTATGCTCCGTTTACAAAGGAGCCTTCTTTTATGTACATTAATGTAAATGTGCCTTCCGATAAATCTTTAGATGAAGCAGAAACTACAATGCTCAATCTTTTAGATGGTCTGAAAGATAACCCTGTAACCGAAGATGAGGTAAAACGCGCTAAAGCTAAGTTACTTAAGCAAAATGATCAGATTTTTAGAAACTCATCTTATCTAGGGACATATATAAGTGAGTTTATTGGTGCAGGTGATTGGCGCTTATCTTTTATTCAAAGAGATCGTATAGAAGAAATGACTGCGGAAAAAGTAAACAACGCTATTAAACGGTATTTAATTCCAACAAATAGAACGGTTGGAAAGTTTATACCGTCTAAACAGCCTATTCGTGTTGAAATTGAGCATACTTCAGGACTTGAAGAATTAGTAACTAATTATAAAGGTAAAGAGGGTTATGATACCGGTGAGGTTTTTGATGTTGCCTATGAAAATATTCAAAATAGATTAGAATCAGGCGTATTAAATAGTGTGCCAATTGAGTACGGTCTTATTGAGAAAAATAATAGAGGCGAATCAGTATCCTTATCATTTACCATAAGAAATGGAAATGTAGAAGATTTCATGAATAAAGGCAAAACAGCAACCTATGTTGCCCGCATGTTAAATAAAGGTACTACAAATAGAACTAGGCAAGATATTAAAGATAAGCTTAGTGAGATAAAATCATCGGTTAGTTTTAGTGGTTCTAATGGAAGGGTTACTGCAAAAATAAGCAGTACCAGAGAGCATCTTATGACAGCGTTAGAGCTAATGACCGATATGCTAAAAAACCCCGATTTTAATGCTGAGGAACTTAATAAACTAAAGACTCAAGATCTTGCTGGAATAGAGCAGAATAAAAGCCAGCCGCAATTTTTAGCTAGTAGAAAGTTAAGTCAGGTTAATCAAAAGTTTGAAAAAGGACATCCGTTATACAGCCCTACCATAGAAGAAGAAATTGAATATATCAATGCGGTAACTGTAGAAGATTTGAAATCTTACCATGAGGATTTTTATGGAATCTCCAATAGCGCAACCTTAGTAGCTATAGGTAATATAGATAAGGAAGCTCTAAAAGGATATTTCGAGAAAGAGTTTTCAGATTTTAGAGTGAAAAAACCATTCCAAGACATTAGCAATCCGTTTGTGAAAAATAAAATTGCAAATGAAAGTATAAAAACTCCTGATAAGAAAAATGCTATCAGTATAGGGTTATTGTCCTTTGAAGGTAGCCAAGAAGATGATGATTATGCTGCAATCCAAATTGCAACCTCTATTTTCGGTGGAGGTGTTTTAAAGTCCAGAATTACAACTAGGTTACGTCAAAATGATGGAATTAGCTATGCAGCTGGAGGTTATGCAAATATAGACGGAGATAAAAACGACAAGTCTTCTGGATTGATAGTTTATGCTATGTATGCTCCAGATAATGCCTCGAAAATTCAAAAAGGTTTTTCTGAGGAAATCGAACGTTTTATAAAAGATGGTATAACAGAGGAAGAGTTGAAAATAGCCGTTAACAGTTGGGTGCAAGGCCAAAGTGTTTCTAGGGCAAAAGACAATGAGTTGGCAAGTAAAATCAATAATAACCTATACTACAATCGCGATATGATGTTCCTTAAAGGCGTTGAGGATAAGGTGACTTCTTTAACAGTAGAAGACGTTAATAAAGTTATAAAGAAGTATTTTAAGACGTTCGATAACTGGACTGTAGTAAATGCTGGTGATTTTCAAGATGCTCCAGAGATTAGCGACGTAGAGAAAAAAATAGATTAATCCTTGTTTTATGAATACAAAAAACCCGAATATTAAATTCGGGTTTTTTATTTGTTTGTTGTTTTTGTTGTGCGCTCACTATCAGTATTTTCCTTTATGAAATCGCTATTGGTTAAATTATCGTTTACATCTCTTGTGTTAAGTATTTCAAGAGGTAAATTACAGTTAGGGCAGTTGCCTTCTTGGTTATATTTTTTTCCCGGTATACAATCTGTTAAGCAAATATAAACGAGTTCTCTTTCTATGGATTCCTCAGCTGATTCAGTTGTCGTGGGAGCACTTCGAGATTTATATAGATTGGGGATGATTAACATTATAATGGTAATCAACACAAGGAGAACAAAAGCGATAATAATTATTTTTTTCCTTTTCATCCTTGCCAACTTTTTAATCAATTAGTATTTCTAGAATCTTTATTGCGGCTTCACTAATTTTTGTTCCAGGCCCAAAAATAGCTATGGTTCCTGCATCAAAAAGAAATTGATAGTCTTGTTTTGGGATGACGCCGCCTACAACAACCATAATGTCGTCACGGCCGTATTGTTTTAATTCTTCTATAACTTGCGGAACCAGTGTTTTGTGACCAGCAGCTAAAGAAGACACACCTAAGATGTGTACGTCATTTTCAACAGCTTGTTTTGCCACCTCCTTAGGGGTCTGAAAGAGTGGAGCGATATCGACATCAAAACCTATATCTGCATAGCTGGTGGCGACCACTTTTGCGCCACGGTCATGACCATCTTGCCCCATTTTAGCAATCATTATGCGAGGGCGTCTACCGTCTTGTTCGGCAAAAATATCAGATAATTCTTGAGCTTTTTTAAATGATTCGTCGTCTTTCACAATCTTACTATAAACACCAGAGAACGTATTTGTTTGGGCTTTATAGCGTCCAAAAACTTGTTCTAGAGCATCGCTTATTTCTCCTAATGTGGCCCTTTCTCTTGCGGCTTCAATAGCTAAAGCTAATAAATTCTTATTCCCTTGCAAAAGAGAACCTTTAGAATTGTGCCACTCCTGTGCAACTTCAGTTAATTTTAAAAGTACTTTTTTTACATTTTCATTTTTCCTAGTAGCCTTAATCGTATTTAAACGCTCAATCTGTTGTGCTCTTACAATACGATTGTCTACTTCTAGAGTAGAGATAGGTGCTTCTTCTTCAAGTTTGTATTTGTTAACTCCAACAATGATGTCTTGTTCAGAATCTATTCTTGCTTGTTTTTTAGCAGCAGCCTCCTCTATTCTTGTTTTAGGAATACCCGATGTTATAGCCTTGGTCATGCCACCAAGACTTTCTATTTCCTCAATTAAAACCCAAGCCTTTTCGGCAATGGCATGTGTTAGCGATTCTATGTAATAACTCCCTGCCCAGGGATCTACAGTTTTGGTTATTTGGGTTTCTTCCTTAAGGTATATCTGTGTATTTCTTGCAATTCTAGCCGTAAAGTCTGTTGGCAGTGCAATAGCTTCGTCTAGCGCATTGGTATGCAGGCTTTGAGTACCGCCAAAAACTGCTGCGCAGGCCTCGATTGTAGTTCTGGCAACATTGTTGAAGGGGTCTTGTGCTGTTAAGCTCCATCCAGAAGTTTGACAATGAGTTCTTAGTGCTAGTGATTTGGGGTTTTTAGGATTGAATTGTTTTACGAGTTTAGCCCAAAGCATTCGAGCAGCTCGCATTTTAGCAATTTCCATGAAATGATTCATGCCTATACCCCAAAAAAACGATAGGCGAGGAGCAAAATCATCAATATCCAAACCAGCTTCGAGTCCTTTTCTCAAATATTCCAGACCATCGGCAAGCGTATATGCCAATTCAATGTCGCAAGTGGCTCCTGCCTCTTGCATATGGTATCCCGAAATACTGATACTGTTAAATTTTGGCATATGCTTACTCGTATATTCAAAAATATCAGAGATAATTTTCATTGATGGTGTAGGCGGATAGATATAAGTATTTCTCACCATAAATTCCTTAAGAATATCATTTTGAATAGTACCGGCTAGTTGATGGGTCTTAAAGCCTTGTTCTTCAGCAGCTACTATATAAAATGCCATAATTGGTAAAACAGCGCCATTCATGGTCATGGATACCGACATTTTATCTAGTGGTATTTTGTTGAAAAGTATTTTCATGTCTTCAACAGAATCGATAGCTACTCCGGCCTTTCCAACATCTCCAACAACGCGTTCATGATCACTGTCGTAACCACGATGCGTGGCTAAATCGAAAGCAACAGATAGCCCTTTTTGTCCAGCTTTAAGATTGCGTCTGTAAAAGGCATTACTTTCTTCAGCGGTTGAGAATCCCGCATACTGTCTAATAGTCCAGGGACGTCTAACATACATTGTGCTATATGGGCCGCGAAGGTAAGGCGGTATTCCTGCAACAAAATCGAGGTGCTCAAGATCTTCTATATCGTCATAGCTATAGGAGGATTTTAAGGGGATGCCCTCAGCGGTGATAAACGATTTTTCGCTTTCATTGCGAGAATCAGCTTGATCCGCGATTAACTTGATATGTTGAAGTTTTTTTCTCAATAGAATTAATTAATTGCCGTCTGTTGCTTGGACAGAATTATCAAAATTTATTTTCTGCATATCCATGTCGAATAACCTAGAGTAAAACAAATCAAAAGCAATGTATGTTGCTAAGTGTTTGTCGCTAAGCGCATTTCTATATTTAGAGCTAAGCGGGGAGCCAAAAAGTTTTGGACTCATACTATTGGTAGAAATAAGAGCGTTAAAAGTTGTTTTTAGGTTATTGTCCTTGATGTTTTTAGAGATGCATTCTATTAACGGGCTGCTATAGTTCAAGTGACTTTTAGTGTTCTCAGCATCCCATAAGGTATTGTCGTCTTTTAAAGCTTTAAAGATATTAAGAGTATGTTCGGAAATAACACTTTCGTAAGGCACTTTGCTATAAACGGCTGTCCTAATAAAAGTAGCGTAAGCCGTTGTTAAAGTAGGTTGAGCGTTTGTGTTTCTATTGTTTTTTCCGTAGAAATTTAGAATGTCTTCTTCAAAGGAATATAAAGCCTCCATATAAAGTTTTGAATTCAACCCTTCACAAGAAATAGCCTTAGGTTTATCATCATATTTGTAATCAACAGTAATAGTATTGTTGTTTTTACAGTTAAATAAAATACATGTTAGTAAAAATAAAATGAGTTTGGTTATTGATTTCATGTTTTAATCTTCGGTTTTTAATCGTTTTTGTTCTATAGTTTCAGCTAATCGTTTTTCTACTATTGGTGCTATTAAGGTTTTTCTTTTTTTTATTTTAACAAAGGGATAGATTTCTAAATACTTCTTCATTTTATCTTTTTCATCTATGTACTTGTTAGTGCCAACAAGTGTTTTTTCCGAAGTGTTAAATTGAGTCTGTTCTTTTTCTGCAGAATCTTTTATTTTTCTTTGTATGGTGCCTACCTTTAATTGTTTTAAGAAGCCATCATTAGCTTCAATATCTTTAAAAAGGGTTAAGGCTTTTTCGGCAATTTGATTAGTAAGGGACTCAATGTAATACGAACCGTCGCTAGGATTATTAACCTTATTAAAATAACTTTCGTGTTTGAGTATTAACAATTGGTTTCTTGAGGTTCTTTCGCTAAACGCATTGGGCTTGCGATAAATTAAGTCAAATGGCACATTATTAATAGTGTCAGCGCCTCCCAAAATAGCACTCATGCACTCGGTTGTAGTACGCACTAGGTTTGTATTGTGGTCGTAAATGGTTTTGTTGCGTTTTGTTGGCGTTGAAAAGATGTGGCAGTTCAAATTGGTATTATATTCGCTTGCCAAGGTTTTCCAGAGTAATCTTAGGGCTCTTAATTTTGCGATTTCAAAGAAATAATTAGATCCAATAGCAACATTAAATACGACCCGCTTCAGATTTATGTTTTCTTTTTCTAAGGCATTTAAATATTCATTGGCATGTGTCAAGGCATAAGCCAATTGTTGCACCATATTGGCTCCTGCATTTTGATATAACGAAGCGTTTATGCTGAAGGTTTTTGTTTCGTTTACAATGGATTTGAACTTTGAGAAATCATCATTCAAATTATTAAACCAATTCCCGGTTTTTGCGAGATTGCCAATAATATCGGTATGCGTTAGAATTTCAGTTTTAAAGGGGGTGTTTAGATTTTTAAAAAAATCGGGAGATAAAAATTGAGGTTCTAAATGAATATTGGAGCCTGATACATTGATGTTTTCTAATAAATCATCCACTGAAAAGTCTTCCGAAGGAATAATAAACCTAATACTTTCGGCTCCTTTTTTGAGTGCATTTGTTGCTTTTAGGTTAGATTCTTTGATATCTGAAACAAAAATGGTTTCGCAAATTTTCCATTTGGAGGCTTTTGTTGATGGAGATGCTAGAAATTTCTTGAAATCATCAGCAAGGTAAAATGGTTTAACCGAAATATCATCAGGGGAGTTCCAAACAAGGGTATCGTTGTAATCAGCTCCATTTAAATCGAACTGGATTTTTTGTTTCCATTGCTTTGCTGAAACAGCATCGAATTCATTAAACCACAGTTTACTCATTTGTTTTGACCTTTAAACTGTCTTCGTACTCTATGATAAATATTTCTTCGTTTTCACGTTTCATGTAGTATTCTTCTCGGGCAAATTTTTCAAGACCTTTCTCAGTACTCAGCTTTTTTGTTTCTTTATTGTCTTTCTCAATTTCATGCTTGTAATAAGCCTTTTCATCATTTAAATCATCAATTTCTTCGTTCAATTCGTTGTGAATTAACCATGAGTTGGCATCCCAGAATAACATCCAAACTATAAATCCTACCAAAATTAGCAGGTATTTGTTTTTTAGTGGTTTAAATAGTTTGTGTTTGAAAATGGTCATTATAGATTTTCGTTTATTATGGAACGTACTATATCTACAGCTACGTTATTGTATCTGTTGTTAGGTATGATTATATCGGCATATGCTTTCATAGGTTCTATAAACTGTTCATGCATGGGTTTCAAAGTGTTTTGATATCTGTTTAATACTTCGTTTAAATCCCTGCCTCGTTCGGCTATGTCGCGTTTTAAACGTCTTATTAAGCGTTCATCAGAATCGGCGTGTACAAATATTTTTATATCGAACATATCTCTTAATTCTGGATTGGTTAGAATTAAAATGCCCTCTACAATCATCACCTTCCTGGGGTGGGTCAAAATAGTATCACCTGTTCTGTTATGTTTTACAAAAGAATAAACAGGCTGGTGGATAGGAGCATTTTTTTTAAGAGCTTTTATGTGCTCTGTCAATAGATCAAAATCGATAGACCTAGGATGGTCAAAGTTGATGTTTGTTCGCTCCTCATAAGTTAAATGAGAGGTGTCTTTATAATAAGAATCTTGTGAGATTACACCAACTTCGCCTTCGGGTAATTCGTTTAAAATTTGATTTACAACCGTGGTTTTTCCGCATCCGGTTCCACCTGCTATTCCTATAGTTAGCATGAATTAATGGCTCTTGGTTAACATAACAAATTTAGGATTATTTATTCGATTTTGTTAGGATTAAACCAGTTTTGAAAGGAATTCTTTAATATAGATGGCGTTTTTTGACCTGCTATTGCATAGGTGCTTTACCAACCAATTCTTCTTACTTGACCTTCTTCTAAAATAATGTTTTTACCCTTTTTTGCTGTCTTAATCTTTACTTTTCCGTTCTTCTTGTAGGTGTTAATGTCTTTAGTTTCGCCAATTTTGAATTTGTTTACTATATATTTATCGCCCTCATAGGTTAGGGAAATAGAACTATTGGGTTCAACTTTAAGTAAACCATCTGAAGTTAAGACGTCTGAAGCGCTTACCGCAAATATTTTAGAAATCGTGGAATTACTAATATTAAAATTTAGTGAAGGTGTTCCTGAATTTCCCTTACCAATAATAACCTCTAGGTCTGCAATTTTAAGAGGTATGTTATTCGATGAATTAATAAACAACATCTTGTTGTTAGACATTTTTATGAAGCTGTCTGGAGATAATGAAAGCGAGTGGGGGCCAATGACAAAGGTCTTATTTTCTGCGAGTATAAAACTTATTATTTTACCGCTTGGAGAAAGGGTTAAATCAAAGTTATTAGGTTTATGGTTAGCCTTTACGACAATTTGGCCATAATTAGTAGTGTTGATTTTAGAATCGTCTTTAAGATTAAAGCCGGTTACAGTATAAGGGGAGAAAGCGATTAAAGCACCTTCTTTAATAGTAAGATTCCCGTAATCTGTTCTAAATGTTTGGTCTTTGGCAGAAATAGCACTAATCACATATTTCTTTTGATTATCAAAGTTTACGGAGCTATTACCTTTTAGTTGGATGGTTTGATTGCCTACGGTAATACTAGCGTCTTTTAATAAAGTACTTTTGAAATTTCCTTTCAATGTATCGTTTGGTACTTCTGCTATTTCTATGATACCTTTATGTTGTATTAGTTTTAACTCATTATTGTTGGGGATAATTTCTGTTTCGTTAGTTTTTAATGTTGGTTTTGGTTCAGGTATTTCTGTGTTTGTTGAAACAGTTGTGGTTGTAGTTGTCGTAGTTGTTGTTGTCGTTACTGTTGTAGAGCTATGTGGTAAATTAAAGTCTTTAACTTGGTGACTTAAAGTAGAGTTCCTATCCCCTAATATTCCAGAATACAAATATTGAGAGTCAACTCTTTTTTTTGCTCTATTATGTTCAACAAAATAGTTAGTCCATATGTGGTTTCCAAATGTAGTTCTATAAGAAACCAAGGCTTCAATAGGCTTGGATGGGTCTATTTTAGAGCCTAAAGGGATTTTCACGAAGAAGTCTCCTTTGCTTCCTGAGGTATGATTTATTTCTGTGGTATATTCGCTATCTTGGCGGTTTTTTAACCTAATTGAGAGGCCACCAACTTTTTTTATAAGTTCCTCATTCTCTTGGAGTTTATTAATAACGTAAGGCGGTAAGCCATTCCCTCCGTGTAAAATAAGTTTATAACTTGCTTTAGGGTTTTGCTTGCCTTCAACTTCAGAATATTGATCTAATATAATTGGGTCGGTAAGGTTTTCAGTTGTTCGTCTAATTATTGTCCAAATAGTATTGCCATATGTTGTAGAGGCAGATACCATTATAATTAAAGGTTTGTCAAGGGTAAAGTGCTCGCTTTTCTTCTTTACACTAAGTTGAAGATCTGCAGTGTTATAATGTTTCGTTTTAGGGTCGTAAATTACATTGTAAATGTTTCCAGAATAATATTTCCAGTTTTTTTCTCCTTCATTTTTGAGTTTTAGCGAGATGTTATTTAGGCCTTTATCGTTAGGTATTACATCATAAGGTAATAGTCTTTGTTCTACTTCAGGAGTAATTCCAGCAACAGGTATTAAAATGTGTTCTTGAGCTTTGACTAGATTAACTAGTGAAAAAGCAAGAAAGAGCAAAAAGTTGATTTTTTGATTCATGGATTTGGGGTTTAGGAGATTTTATATTTTGATTGATGATGTCTTAAAGCAAAGTTGATGCCAAAAGCTATTTTTTAATTGAGGCCACTTCTTCCTTTGTTATTTTTTTATCGTTTTTGTTGCCCCAAGAGTTGGTGATAAAGTTCATAACATCTGCAATTTCTTCATCGCTAAGCCCCATGGTAGACATGGCGCTGTTATAGGTTGTGCCATTAACAGTTATTTCGCCAGCAAGTCCATATTTAATAGCTTTGATGCTTGCTTCTCTTTTGTTTATCAGGTAATCTGATTTAGCTAGCGGGGGAAACGCATTTGGAATACCTTCTCCATTAGGCATATGGCAAGAAACACAAAAATCATTATAGACTTCTTTTCCTTTGTCAATACTTTCTTTTAAGCTGTTTTGTGCCGAGCCTAGCAAACCCAACATGCACATTAAAGTGAAAATTAAATAGGTTTTTTTCATGTAGTTTTATTTTTTTGGAACAATCTTAACAATACCCTTGTTTTCAATTCCCAAGTAGATGTAGCCGTCAGGTGCTTGGATTATATTCCTTACTCTGCCAATGTCTTCAAATAGTTTTTCGCGCTTAACTACTTGGTTGTTTTCTACAACAAGACGCTCAAGATATTTAAATTTTAACGAGCCCACAAGAATATTTTCTTTCCAGTTGGGATATTTATCCGAAGAAACTATAGCCATCCCGCTTGGTGCAATGGAAGGTGTCCAATGAAAAAAGGGTTGTTCCATACCTTCTTTTTCAGTAATATCGGTAAATGTGGTTCCGTTGTAGTTAATGCCATAAGATATTATGGGCCAGCCATAGTTTTTTCCTTTTGCAATAATATTAATTTCATCACCTCCTCTAGGACCGTGTTCGTTCACCCATATTTGTCCTGTAAATGGGTTTTTAGTCATCCCTTGAGGGTTTCTATGTCCGTAACTGAAGATGGCTTTTTTAGCATTTTTAGTGTTTACAAAGGGGTTATCTTTAGGAATACTGCCATCGTCATTTAACCTGTAAATTTTGCCACAATCTCTTGTAATATCTTGAGGGTTTACGTCTCTATTTCCGCGATCTCCAATAGAAAAGTATAAGTATCCTTCATTATCGAATTCAATTCTAGAGCCCCAATGTTGCCCTTTTTTGGTATTCGGCTCAGCTTTATATAGGACTTCTAAGTTTTTTAATGCTGTCCCAATTAATTTAGCTCGAACAAGCGCTGTATTTCCGCCATCGCCTTCTCCGGTAGCAGAAGCGAGGGTCATATATATCCATCCATTATTTTCATAATCAGGGTGTAGTTTTATATCCATAAACCCGCCTTGTCCGCGAACATAAACATCAGGGGTGTTACTTATAATGGTTTTTTTGCCGTTCTTGAAATGAATTAAATTTCCACTTTTTTCAGTAATTAATATGCTTTCGTCTGGTAAAAAAGCCATACCCCAAGGGATGCTTAAATCGGGGACGACGACTTCAGTACCGTAAAGCGTGTTTAGAGGAGATTCGGCTCCTATATCAGTTACAACTTGTTGTGCGCAAGCTGTAAGGCCTACGAATGCTATCAAAACTAAACTTATTTTTTTCATTCTCGATAGAGTTTAGATGCTTTATTGGAAAGCATATTTTAGATTAATGCCACAATAATAATTTATGGGATTTCCAGGGTAGTAATATCGTGGCTGTCTACCTCCAAAGCCTACTGCGTTTATTAAGACTTGCGAGGCATATTGTCTATCAAATATATTATTTAAACCAGTAAAAACGTTGATTTTTAGGTTTTTGTTAAGATTTTTCCTGAAGCCTATTCTATAATTCGTAATGTTATAGCTTTCGGAATAAAGACTATTACTATCTGTTATAGGGATTTGCCCAACATGTTGGAAATTAAGATTTCCATAAAACCCAAATTCGGAATTAAAATCTATTATGGCATTAAAAACTTCAGAGGGAACCCCAGTTAAATCGTTGTTAGAAAAGTTGTTTTCATTGTCAATAAATTCCTTGAACTTATAATTATTTAGCGAGAAATTTGTAGTTACGTTTAGGTTGAAATTTTGTGTAGAAATCAGGTTGTAGTTTAGGCTTGCTTCCAGTCCATCGTGTCTTGTTTTTCCGGCGTTAATTCCAATAAATTGGTCCTGAGAAGTTCTCCTAGACACCAAAAGGTTTTTAATGGCTAATCTGTAAATCGAAAAATTGAATTGTAAACGATTTTCAGCAAGGCTTCCTCGAGTTCCAATCTCAAAATCCCACCCCGTTTCAGGTTGTAAACTTGTGTTGATTTGTCCGTCTGGAAGTAGTGTTTCTTCAAGTGAAATAGGGGAGAAGCCATGACTGGTGTTTACAAAAGTGCTTATGTTTTTAGACAATTGATAGGAAACTCCAAGTTTTGGAGATAGGATATTTTTAAATTTGAAATTACCGGATTGGTCTTGATTTTCTTCTGAAACAGGAAAAAAATCCTTTAAGCGATAAGAGGTTTCATTTAAATTTAAACCAATAGAAAGCGTTGTTTTATCTGAGATTTCATGATTGGTCTCGAAAAAAACATTGTAATAACTTCTGCGTTCTTTAAAGTCTGAAAGTTGGTCACCTCCAATGCTTCCAGTTCCTGATGGAAAATCTTCATAAAGATTTTCAAAAGTTTTATGTTCATAGGTGTCCCTAAAAAGTTCACCTCCTAGAGTCCATTTTGTGAGTATTCCAAAAAGTTTGGTGTAGCCCAATAGTCTGCTTCTAAGGCCTGTGGCAAAAGTGTCTTCCTGTAGTATGTTAAAAGGTCTAGGTTCATAGGCATCCCTGAACGATGCGAAAACACTTGTTATATGTTTTGTTTCGTTGGGATATTTGTGGGTCCACGATATCCCAAAAACACCTCTGTTATAATCTTCGAACCCCATAGCGCGGTTCCACGTAAAGGCTGCAGACCGGGGGTTGTTTAAAAAATCTTCTTCATTAAGAGCACTGGGTATAAATGCCTTTAAATTTATGAGACTTGCTAATAAAAAAAGTTGGTTATTATCGTCAATAAAGTAGTTTGAGCTTAAGGTTAAAGTTTGTCTGTTGTATGTATTATTGTCTCTATAACCATTGCTTTGGGTGTTACTGTAAACGGCATTAAATCCAATTTTTTGATTGCTCAGGTTAAGGTTGGTTAAGTTTTTTATTAATCCAAAGGAGCCAATTGTGAATTCGTTGGATAGTATGGTGCCCTCAAACTTGGGTTTTTCTGGAAATAGTTCTATCGTTCCTCCTAGGCCAGCACCGTAAATACTGGATACGGCTCCTTTGTGGATTTCTAATCGTGATATGGTACCCAGTTCCAAATCCTCAATATTGGTTTCACCACTTCCGTTTGTTAAAGGGATATCGTTTAAGTAGGCCCGTATTTTTGAAGTACCGAACAAGTTTCGTGATCCAATACCACGAATGGTAATTCTATTGGTGTTCAATGCTCCGGTTTGCATAAAAACTCCAGGGGCTCTGTTAAGAGCAGATACAACGTTTATATTGTTAGATAGCTCAATATTTTTTTTAGAAATTAGACTTATGGATGATGTTGCTTTTTTTAGTGTTTTAGGAATATGGCTAGCTTCTACAATTACTTCTTCTAAAAAGGAAGGGTTTAGGCTTAACTGAATGATATAGTTTTGGTCTGCTTTAAGTTCGATTTGTTTTTCTAAGTATCCGTTTTTTTTAAAGCTATAAATTCCAGGTTCTTTAACTAGGAAAAAACCATTGCTTTCAGAAGTTGTAGTTGTGTTTGTTTTTGTGTTTGTTATCAATACAGAGCCTAAGTCTGCATTGTTGTCTAGATCAATTGTTTTACCAGTAATAGATTGTATCTGAACACCAAAACACAATTTAATATTGAGCAGAAGGAAGGCAATTGTTTTTAAGTTCAAAATAAATACGGGTAATTTAGTTTAAATTCAATTGATTAAATCTGAAGTTTTCCAGATGAATATTTTTATAAAAATAAACATTCAATTCAATAAAAAAAGTATATTTGCAGCCCGTTACGTTTTCGGGGTGTAGCGTAGCCCGGTTATCGCGCCGCGTTTGGGACGCGGAGGTCGCAGGTTCGAATCCTGCCACCCCGACTAAATAGTATTAAAAAGATATTTAGTACAAAAGACAAAAACCAGTAGATATATTTCTACTGGTTTTTTTGTTTTAGTATGTCTTGATTTAATAGCAGTAATCTTAGAGATTGCCAGATACCATAACTAAGAGAAAATATCTTAAAAAAGATTAGTCCTTTCATAAACAATTAATTTCTTAACCTTAAAAGTTTATCAAATTCCGTAAGTTTATGTTCAGTTAAAAAATTCAATAGGAACTGTATGAAGAACCTCGCGCTACATTGGAAAATATTAATAGGTATGTTATTAGGACTTGTTTTTGGGTTTGTAATGGCATCTATAAACGGGCAGGAATTTGTAATGAATTGGATAGATCCCATAGGTAAAATATTTGTTAAGCTGCTTAAACTAATCGCTGTGCCTTTAATTTTGGCGTCCTTGATAAAAGGAATTTCAGATTTAAAGGATATTTCGAAGTTTAAAAATATGGGGCTAAGAACAATAGTGGTTTATATTTTAACCACTGTAATTGCAATTACAATTGGGCTCGGTTTAGTTAATACCTTGAAACCAGGAAACGGAATTACTCCAGAAACAGTTTCCATGTTGAAAGATAAATATTCTTCAAGCGAAAAGGCGCAGACCATTTTATCTAATGCGCAACAACAAAAAGAGGCCAGACCATTACAGTTTTTAATTGACATGGTTCCAGATAATGCTGTGTACTCGATGAGTAATAATAAACTTATGTTACAGGTTATTGTTTTTGCCATACTTTTGGGAATTTGCCTCTTACTGGTTCAGGAGGAAAAAGCGAAGCCATTAAAACACTTTTTTGATTCACTAAATGAAGTAGTTTTAAAAATGGTAGACTTAATAATGCTCACTGCTCCTTATGCTGTATTTGCGCTTTTAGCAACCGTAGTAGTCTCGGCAGACGATCCCGATATCCTTTTGGCGTTACTAAAATATGCTGGGGTAGTTGTGTTAGGGTTGTTTCTAATGATTTGTTTTTATCTGGTTTTGGTATCTGTTTACGCTAAAAAATCACCTTTATGGTTTATTAGTAAAATTAGTCCGGCACAATTACTGGCGTTTTCTACAAGTAGTAGTGCTGCGGCTCTACCGGTAACCATGGAACGAGTAGAGGAACATGTTGGGGTGGATAAAGAAGTGTCTAGTTTTGTTTTACCTGTAGGAGCTACCATTAACATGGATGGAACCAGTTTATATCAGGGTGTTGCAGCGGTTTTTATAATGCAAGTTTTATGGCCCGAAGGTTTGGTTTTTAGTAACCAATTAATGATTATTCTAACGGCCTTGTTGGCATCTATAGGAAGTGCTGCCGTCCCGGGAGCAGGTATGGTTATGTTGGTTATAGTTTTAGAAGCGATAGGGTTTCCTTCAGATTTATTACCTATTGCTCTGGCGTTAATATTTGCAGTAGATAGACCTTTGGATATGTGCAGAACAACGGTTAATGTTACTGGAGATGCAACCGTATCTACCATAATAGCAAAGTCTTTAGGTAAGTTGGGCAAACCTAATATTAAGAATTGGGATGATAATTATCCTAATTCATAAACACCTGTTTTCTATGGGTCAACAGATGCTATTTGGTTTCTTAGATAAGGTAAACATTTAAAAATAAGAAAGGCGACTCTTAAAAAATGAGCCGCCTATCTTGTCGCCTAATTAAACTACAGTTTATCGTTTTACTAATTTTAAATTAGATATACCGGAACGAGTTTTTATTTTTGCTAAGTATAATCCCGATTTAAGGTTTGTGCTATCAATTAAAACTTCATCACTGTTTGGAGAAAGAATTTTAATGGACTTTCCTAGAATGTCAAATATTTCTATGCGTTCTATTCTAGTATTGTTACCAGCATTAATTGCCCAATTTTTATTTGTAGGGTTAGGGTATGCTCTAAATCTAGATAATTGATTTTCTTCTTGGCTTAACGTGTTAGATGAACTAAAATAGATGTTGTCGAAGTATACAGTGCCGTCTCCGGTAAATTTGCTTTGCACGATGTCTGCACCATCCCATGTTCCTGCAACAAGAGCAGGGAAATTTTCAAAATCACTTAAAGGTATGAAAACGCTTGTCCAGGTTCCAAGAACAAGAGGTTGATTTCCTGTTGGGCCAAACACATATCTTGGTTCTTGAGGGTTTCCACAACAAATTGACTGAACGTTGGCAAGAGAATTGTCTATTAAGTAAAACTCAAAGAAAGTACCAGAGGTGGCATAATAGTCTAAGTGTACAAACGTACTGCTTGTTGCGTCATAAGATGTCCAACCCGAGCCAAAGAATCCCAAGCCCTCTAGTTTACCAACTTTATTGCCATTCAAGTCTACTTCGCTTTGTGTTACACCACCGCCAAAGAAAGAAGCAAAGGTGAAATTGGATAAGTCTGACTCACCGCCAGAAGCTAGGCCGCTGTAGATGTAAACATCGGTTCCACTAGAGCCTATTTCTGCTGGAGCACTAGTTGGATCTGCTATACAAGGGGCACAGCTTGAGCCTCCACAATCTACACCGGTTTCATCACCATTTTGGATGCCATCACTACATGTTGGGGTAGCTGCTGAAGCTGTTACAACTATGTTATCCACTTCAAATGCACCTCCCGAACCATCTATTGGAGCGGTTGCCATATTCCAGAAAAATATTAATAGATTCCCGTTTGTGTCGAACTCACTTGGGTTAGGGGTCATGTTAAAGGTCAGCTTAGTCCATCCTCCTCCAATTGTCGCACTATTTTGGATGTTTTCATTGTTTACAACGACTACACCTCCTCCAATTTTAGAGACCTGAGTCTGAAATTGTAAATTGGTATTTGGTAAAGCAGCATCAATCTTAATATCAAAAGAAATTTCTAGAGTTCCTGAAGTCCCAAAATCGAACATGGCGTCCTCATAGAGATATTGGAAAGATCTGCCTTCTGATGTTCCATTTCCATCATCGACAATACCTGTGGCTGCCATTGATCCGGCAGGGTTCCCCACGGTGTTAGACCAAGTTAAAGTTGATTCAGATGCATAAGTTGCTCCAGTATTGTTTCTTAGTTCAGAAGGAAGGGCTGAATCGAAAGTAAGGTTCAAAAGCTGTGTCTGTGTGTAGCCAACGCTGTATACAAACAGACAGATAATAATTAGAGTAATTTTTTTTGTCATGATAATAAAAGTTTAGTTAATAATTTTTTTGAAATACACTTTTGGAGAGTGTATTTCTGGTACTTTTAAAGATATAGAGCTTCTTTGAAGAATTGGATTTTTACTACCACTACAAAAAACATACAACTTGAAATATTTTATGTTAGTACGTATATTGTTTTTGAAGGTGTTTTTTTGGTGTTTTATCGGATTCAAACTTGTGGTTTTTATATTTTATAGTCCTTATTTATCCAGTGAAGTCATACTTGTAGGGGCAATGTTGTGGTATTTCAAATTGATGTAATTTTTCTTTTTAGAAGAATTGTATTAGTTAACTTTTTTCTGTCTGTGTTTCTTGTAGATTAAGCAGGTATCTTAATAAAACTTGTCAGGAAAACTGCTGTCTTTTTTTTGTGAATGTTTTTACTGCGATTAATTTTTTATATCCGTGTTCTGTCAACTGAATAGACTTTGAGTATTATGATTTAAAAAGTAATCTCAACCTATTTAAAGAATAATATATTTTGATTCGTGATCTATCTTTTGTAGAAAAAAATGACTAGGTTTTTAACAATACTATATTTCCTCATTAGAAAAGTAATGAAGTGTAGTAGGTAAAAAAAGTACACTTACTTAAGTGTCATAAAAGAAATGTATTGTGAAGTAATTTATAGTAAGTGTGTAGTGTTTATTTTTAAAACTTTAACTGCTCATTAGTGCCCCACAGCCCCCAAAAAGCACCAACATCACCCTCGGCTCCTACTTTCCAGTTTTCATCAAAAGATGAAAAATAAAACATTGGAATATCTTCCTCAAAGCTCCATTGCTGTGATGCTATAAAATACTTCATGGCATTTTCTTTCGACGGGAATGCCCCTTGAAGTGCAGTGCCCTCACTAGGCCAACCTGTCTCTGTAATAATTACAGGTTTTCCATTTCCAGCCTTTTTTGCACGATTGTACATATCTTTCATATAGAGTAGGGCATAGTCTTGATCGCAACCTTCCCAAAAAGGGTAGCAGTTAGCAAGTATAATATCGCAGGCCTCGGTTATTTCAAGTCTATCTGTAAACTCATAATAGGCATCAACATACCCTACTGGAATCCCGTCTATTTTGGATTTCGAATAATATATGAAGTCCAATAATTCTTCCTGTGTTAAATCACCTCTGTACATCACCTCATTGCCAACAGCAGCTATATCGGCATAACCATTGTTGCACAACTGTATTAAGTTGTTTACTTCTAAGTTATTAGTTTTTTCATTCTCTCCAAGCCAAGCACCAACTAAGGTTTTTATGCCAAGTTCTTTTGCAATAACAGGAATGAGTTCGTTACCCTCGGTACACGAAAAGGTTCGTATCCATTTAGTGTAGGGTTTTATAATTTCCAGACGTCTTCTAATTTGAGCTTCAGAAAGTTGGTCGCCAGGTTTTTGCCATTGCGTGTAAGGACTAAAGCAAAGACCATACATACCCATGTTCAATGTGTCTTTGAACACTTTTTTTAACTCATCAATAGATTTATTTTGAAAGTCTATTGATGCCAAAGTGAGAAACTTTTCTGATCTTCTAGACATTACTTTTATTTATCTAATAAATTTTTTCTCTGTTCTAGTTCTTCTCTAATTCGATTTGCTTTCTCCTCGGTAACGTCATAATTACGCATAATAAGCATGGCCAATAATGTTCCTGCCATTGGAAAAAAACAAAAGAAAGCATGTAGTCCGTCGACTGCAGTTTCTTGGTCTGTTGTAGCTAAATCGGGATTAAAGCCTACAAGCGTTATAATTACACCGCTTAGAGCACCGGCAATGGCAAAACCTACTTTGACCATCCACCAGTATATGGCTCCAAAGATGCCCTCTCTTCTTAAACCAGAATTTAATTCGTCTATATCAATAACATCAGCTGTCATAGACATCATAATTGTGAATAGACTACCAATGCCAAATGAAAAGAATGGCAAGGCAAAGATATATAGCCAAGGTTTTCCTGGTACGAAAAGAAACCAAAGTAAAATATAGCCCACAATAGATATACCTTGTGAGAGTAAAAATGCATTTTTTTTACCCATTTTTTTTGACATCCAGGTTACTGTTGGTATAACAACAAATGTAGTCCCCAATGCCCCCAAACAACCAAATAAAGAAACCCAGATACCACTTGCTCCAGCATCACCATTAAAAAGTTTGTATACTATTACAAAAAAAGTTAGTGCGGCTACGGTGTTGAATGCATTAAAGATTAAGAATGTTGCAGCGCACAATTTTCTGAATTCCCTTAATTTAAAGGCTTCTACAAAAGAATAATAGTATGTTTTCTTTAAGCTGTTGCCAATATTGGTATAGTTTATAGGTTCGTAATTTTTGTTTAAAGTAGATTCGCTTTTTATAAATATTGCTGGTATTAGTGCGCATATTGTACAAGGTATGGCTACCCAAATCGCCAATTCTCGAGCAGCTACTTCAGCAGATGGAAACCAATTAGGGTCGTACATGATAATCCAAAATAAAGGAGCGATGACCCAGGCCCATTGACCAATCCATTGCGCAATAGCCATAATATTAGTTCGTTCATGGAAATCATCACTCATTTCATAACCCATAGCAACATAAGGCACACTAAAAATAGTTAGGCCTAAATAGAAAACTAACGACCATAAAAAGAAATACCAAAAATTGTATTCTAAAGTATTCTCCTTAAAAAGTTGCCACATGAAAACGTATGCAATACCCATTAGTGTGGCGCCAATGAAAACGTATTGTTTTCTTCGGCCATATTTAGATTTGGTATTATCGGAAATATAACCCATTAACGGGTCTGTGATAGCATCGAAAATTCTTGGAAAAAAGTATATTAAACTCCACATCCACCCAGAGAAACCTAAGTCTTGAACTAAAACAACCATAAAAATACCCAGAATGGCGGGAAACATTTGGTTGGCTAGCATACCAACTCCAAATGCCACTTTTTGTCCTAACGGAATTTTCTTTTTTGTTTTAATACTAGACATAGTTTTGAGAGAATATTATATTAGGTTTTTTAGAATTTTAAATTTTCGTGTTTATCCCACAGTCCCCAATAGGCTCCAACGTCGCCCTCATCACCAGTTTTCCAAGACTCATCAAACGATGAAAAATAAAATATCGGGATATTGTTTTGTTTGGTCCATTCAATAGTGTCTATGAAGTATTTCATAGCAGATTCCTCTCCAGCAATGGCACCATCAAGTCCGCCACCTTCGCTTGGCCAGCCCGTTTCGGTTATAATAATGGGCTTGCCTTGAGCAGTATCAACAATAGAACCATACATAGCCTGCATGTGGCCAAGTGCGTATTCAATGGGGCAGCCCTCCCAATAAGGATACAAATTGGCTAGCACAACATCTGTGCTTTCAACTAGAATGGGATGTCTTGAAAACTCATAGTAGGCATCCACATAGCCCACAGGAATATCCAATCCAGCTAGTGCTTCCTTGACACGATTGATGTATTCTACTAATTCCTCAAGTGTTAAATCGTTTCTGTACAAAACTTCATTTCCAACAGCGGCTACATCTACATACCCTGATTTAGCCAAATCTATCAACCCAGCAATTTCTCGCTCATTATCTTCTTTATCATCGCCTAACCATGCTCCGACCAAAGTTTTAAGTCCGTGCTTTTTTGCCATCATAGGTACGTATTCGTTACCCTCAATACAGGAGAAAGACCGAATAGCAGAAACATGTGGTTTTAAAATTTTTACGCGTTCTTCAACTTGCTCTATACTAATATCATCTCCAGGAGACTGTCCATCTTTATACATACTGAAGCAAATACCATGAAACCCATCATGGATGGTTTTTCTCCATAGCGCTTTTAAATCATCTAATGAATACTCAGTGAGGTTAATCCCAACTGTTGCTATTTGGCTGTAGTTGGCTTCGTAATATGATTTTTCTCTGTAAGACATTTTTCTTTTTTTTAATTTTGATGGTTTGTTCTATTGATTAAAATACACCGCGGCAGTTCTTTCGGGTATAAATTTTAATTCTATCCACTTCCTTGGCGCCAGCTGGCATATCTTCCAGCTTTAGTCCAGGATAATCCTCTACTTCTTTCCATTGTGCTATTGTTTTGCTAAAGAATTCTGAAGCAGTAGTATCTGTTTCATATACAATCAAATCGTAACCTTCACCCAAATCTCCTCCAAAACGGGTCACAACTTGCCATTCGCCCTCTCTTTTATAAGATGTGTTCGTATGGTCCGATTGCGGATAGTATTTTTCGTCTGTAGGCTTTATAACAACCCAAATATCCTTAGTATGGTTCTCTGGATATACTCCCATAGTTAGTATTCTACAGTCCACAGAATCTTGGTCTATTGGGGATATCACTTTTACATTTTCTATATTTCCGGTAATATTTAGTTTTTTTCCAATTGAAATTTGTTCCATTTGGCTGTTGGAGTTTACTAAATCAGATGAATAGCTTCCGTAAATCATCATCAAGATTCCAATAACACCAAACGGAATAATAAGTTTACTGTTAAGTAAGCTTTTTCCAGAACTTCCTTTTTTACTGCCAAGAATAGCAACGAGTATTAAGAAGACTCCGATTAATAGTATTAATATTTTTGCTGACATTTTTGATGTTTTTTAGTTATGAAATTTTACAGGTCATATTTTTATAATACGCCTCTTCTTTCTTCTAGTTGAGCCTTAATATCTTTAGCTCTTTCCTCAGAAAGGCTATACTTCCACATCACCCATATCGCTAGGGCAGCTGTTACAACAGGAACAACGATATCAGCGATTCTTAGTTTTGTTAAGGTCTCTACAGATTGTGTAGCTGCATCGCCCTCAAATCCAATTAATTTTAAAACCAATCCACTGGCTACTAAAGCTAATCCTTGTCCAAGCTTAACGACCCACCAATACAAGGCACCAAAAGTACCTTCCTTTCTGGGCATGCCGTTTCTAAGTTCATCCAAGTCGCAAACATCGGCAGTCATACTCATCATTAGTGTGAATAAACTTCCTAGGCCAAAAGACATAAAAGGCACAGGAATGAACATTAGCAATACATTATCGGGGTCGAATGTCCACCACTTCAATATGTAGCCAACAATTGAGATGGCTGTTGAAATTATAAAAGCATTTTTCTTGCCCCATTTATTGGCCATAGCCGATACTATTGGAATTACAAAAAAAGCAGATACCAATGCACCTATTGAACCAAACCAGGCTGGCCAAGTTCCAGTAGCACCGTAGTCTCCATTGAAAAGAAAAAACACTATGATAAAAAAGCTAAATGAAGCTACGATTTGATAACCGTTGAACACTAAAAATGTTGCCCCGCACAATTTCATAAACGGCTTGTTTTTTACGGCTTCTTTGATACTTGCTATCAAATCTCCTAGATTACTAAAAATAGTCTTGAAGGTTAATTTCTTTCTGTTTCCCATGTTAGCTGCATCAATACCTCTACAAAAGATAGCTGGTAGCACACCTAACAGCAAACAACCAATACCTACGTAAATAGCCATTTGCCGCACACCATCTGCTTGAGTATCAAAGAGGTCTGCGTTAGGGATAAGTGGCCAAAACCAAGGTACAATTACCCATGCTATTAAACCTACAGTTTGAGAAAAAGCCATTAATCTTGTACGTTCGTTATAGTCTGTAGTCATTTCAAAACCTAAGCCTACCAGAGGTGTTGCAAACATGGTGTTACCTATTAGGAAGACCATAGACATAATCAAGAAGTACCAAAAATTAAATGTAGAGGAGTTGTTCTCATCCATCTGCCATAGCATAATAAAGAATATGGCACTTAATATGGCACCTACAAAAATGTAAGGTCTTCTACGTCCGTATTTTGAACTTGTATTATCAGAAATAAACCCCATAACAGGATCTGTTATGGCATCAAAAAAGCGAGGTAAACCTCCTAGAAGTCCCGCCTGAAAGGGGTCCATTCCAAAAGCGGTGAGTAAAAAAAACATAAATACTCCAAGTGCCCCGGGAAGTAAATTTAAAACGAGGTGGCCTGCCCCAAAGGCTGCTTTCTGTCCAATAGGAACTTTATCGGCGGTGGCTGTTTTTACGTTTGGCATAATTAATTTAAAATTTTAGTTAGTTCAGTTTAGTATTATTACGGAATTACAATAGTTTGAATAGCTTGAGCATCTATTGAAAATTCTGCATTCTTGTCGTTTAGCGATAAGTTTATGGTTTTTGGGGTGTTGTATTCGTTAAATAGGACCAAGGCAATAGAACCATCTGGATTAGTTACAGCTGTAGAAAGGAGTTTTTCATCAGAGTTTTTTATGCCGATAACTTTAGCTTCGGGTCTTATGTATTTACTAAAATGTGACATAGTATAGTAAAGTGGCGTAAAGTATACTTCGTCTTTATTTGGGTCTACAATAACAGGTGCAATACACCAATTTTTAAACCAATTTGGGCCGCCATTTGTGTCTAGAACCATGTTCCAGTCTACCCAACCATCTACCCAGTTATTGAGACAGCCAATAATATCGCGTGCGTATCTGTTAACTGGTGCGTATTTTGGATGATAATGTTTGTCCTCTTCTGGTGCCCAATCCCATCCCCAATCTGTTGCTTCTTTTTTCCAATACCAGGCATCATCTTTCCAAACAGGTATTTGTGCATCAATGCAGGCTTCAGATTGTATTAGGTATTTGTCTGGAGCTTTGTGGTGAGCGTATTGTAGTTCTTCAGGAAAGACATGAAACGTGCTGGCATACCAGTGAATTGCTGTGCCATCAAAATATTTAGAGGTTTCTTCATTCTTAAATTGAGAATCTACCCATTCTTTTAAGTGTTCCCTGTTTTGGTCGTAACCTAATATTTTTAAATGTCCTTTACCGTCTCCTTCTAGTTTAGGACCTAAGTGATTTTGAACAAAATTGGTCATTTCAGCTGGGGTGAAATGCATGCTTTCCCAATTGTTGCCGTTTCCTAGCGGTTCGTTTTCAACGGTGAAACCCCAAATATCTATGCCTTCGGCTTTGTAAGCATCTGCATATTTTGAGAAGAATAAAGCCCAAGTGTCATAATATTCGGGTAGCAATTTTCCGCCAACCCATTTTTTTTTGTCCTTCATCCAGGGAGCAGCGGTCCATGGCGATGCGAATATTTTAAAGCCATCGCTAGATACCTCCATGGCTTCTTTAATAAACGGGATTAAATCATCTTTATCTTCTTCGATGGTAAAGTGCTCCAAATTTTTATCCTCTTCAACCGGTGTGTATGAATAGTTTGAAATTGAAAAATCGCAGGAATTCATGTGGGTTCTGGTCAAAGAGTAGTGTGCCCCATTTTTACTGAAATAGGCTTCGATAATACGTTTTCGGTTGTCTTTACTTAGTTTGTTTAGTAGATGTGCAGAAGCTTCTGTAAAAGCTCCACCAAAACCTGTAATTTTTTGATAGGTTTCTTCGGGGATCAGTTCAAGGGAAACTTTTTGATCATAACGATTAAACTCGGTGACATTAGATAATTGATTACCAGCAGCAGATGTTTCAAAAACTTCAATCTCTAAGGTTTTATTTTCTGAATTACAACTGATCATAATCGAGGTTATCAATAAAAAGGTTATGTGTTTTAGTTTTATCATAAATACCTATGCATATTTATTTTTTTAAGGCCTCCCATTCTTCTCTGGTTGGTGGTACTTCGACATCATTCATTAAAGCATCTTTATTACCATTATAGGTTTTGGTAATTTCGTTTCCGTTGCGAGTCAACCCTTTGAATGTGCCTTTGTCTACCTCATCCCAAAGCGCATATTTTGTTTTTCCATCTACAGTAAATAAACCAAAGTGCTTTTCGGAATTACCGGGATTATCGCCACCTTTCCAAGGTTCGTCAAATCCTTCAAAATAGAAACAAGATAAACCTGCGTCATTGGTCCAATCTCGCATATGTTTGTAATAAAGCGCTTCTTTAAATTCATCGCAGGCTTTGGAACCATTGGTGCCGTAATGGCCAGAAGAAAAACTCGCCCATCCTGTTTCTCCAATATGAATGGGCTTATTAACCCCAAGGCTTTCCATATATTTTTTCACATTTTCAGTTTGTGCCATGGCATACTCCTTTGCTCTGAGCATTGAGATTTCAATTTTTTCCATATCCGTCTTCCCTTCCAAACCTTCTTGATCTAACCAAAATTCAGGTTGATAATGGGTGTCGTGCATAGGGTAGGTGTGTACAGATAGAAAGTCGACAGCCTTGATGAGTTTATTTAGATCCTCGACGTGATATTCTTCACCGCCACCGCCCCAAGAGGCAAAATTATCGGAACTTGTAACCCATAAATTGGGAGAAAGTTTGCCTTCCTTTTTTAAATCTTGTAGATAGTTTACCCATTTAAGGATTACCCATGGTTCTACATAATAAGATGCTGCCCATTTAACCATAGCCTCATTACCTACGGCTATAACCTTTACTATATCTGGATATTGATTGGCTAATGCTACGGCTTTTTCCATTTGTGGTTTGTTGTCTTCACTCTCTTCATTATGGATAGGTTCTTTGTCTGTCCAAGCATTTTTACAATCTATCCAAGCGCCAAGCATAACATACATTTCAAATTTGGGGTCTTTTTGTTTTAATTCACTTATGGCTTTTAGTAGGTTTTCTGCTTGTGGTTTGTGTACCTTATATGTTCTAACCGTACGAATCCCCATAGCATGTAATAGTAGCATATCATCTTTTAGTTCGTCTAGGGTAGGTTCAATATTGTGGTCTGGATATCTGTAGCCGCCATAAGACATGGCAAGGTATTTTGGGTTACCTAAGATATCTTTTGCCGTAAGTTCAGTTTTCTCTGTAGCACTAGATTCAATATTTTCGTTTTTTCCTTCTTTGCAGGACCACATAACGCAGATTAAAAAAATGAATACAAACTTTTTCATGATTAATAATTTATAGTTATTTCCTCTTTTCGAGGTGGCACGTGAACATCGATTAGCAAGTCTTTTAATTCGCCATTATAGGTTTTGGTAATAGTCTTGCCATCTCTTGTTAAGTTTTTAAAAATGCCTTGGTCTACCATATCCCAAATGGCATATTTGGCTTGGCCTTTTAGGTTGATGAGTCCAAAATGGTTCTCGGACCCTAGTTCGTTGTTTGCATCTTTCCACTGTTCATCAAACGCTTCAAAGTAAAAGCAGGAGATATTATTCTTGTTGCTCCAAGCCCTCATGAGTTGAAAGTACCTTCCTGATTTGTATTCGTCTGCAGCTTTTGATCCATCTGCACCATAATGTTCATTAGAAATGGTAGCCCAACCAGTTTCTCCAATATGTACAGGCTTATTTACACCAATACTTTTCATGTAGTTTACAACACTGTCGTAATGATCTTTGGCAAAATTTAGAGCACGTTGCATACCAGATTCTATTTTATCGGCATCAGACCAATCATACTCGTGCTCTGGTACCATCCAAAAAGCGGGATTGTAGTGAGAATTGTGCATAGGGTAAGTATGCATAGAAATATAATCTACCGTTCTAATTAATTCATTTAAATCTTCGGTATGATAGCTAGGGTCACCACCTCCCCAAGACGAAAAGTCGTCTGAACTGGTTATCCATAATTCTTTTGGTAATTCTCCATTCTGTTTTAATTCTTGTAAATACTTCACCCATTTTAGTATGGTATTTGGTCGCACAAAATAACTTGTAGCCCATGTAACCATAGCTTCATTACCTACGGCTATTATTTTTACAATGTCTGGATATTGTTTCGCTAGTGCCACAGCTCTTTTGATTTCGCCTTCGTTTTGTTCGCTCTCAATGTCATGAATGGGTACCATATCCGTCCAAGCATTTTTACAATCAATCCAGGCGCCGAGCATCACGTACATTTCAAAACCAGGGATTTCTTTTTTTAATTCAGAAATAGCCCTTAGTAGGTTTGGAGCTTGTTGTAGTTGAACATTGTATGTTCTCAATATTTTTATACCCATAGCCGACAATATTTTCATGTCTTCTTTTAGCTGTGCTATGGTTGGTTGAATATCACGAGTTTTTTCACGATAACCTCCATAGGATATTGCTAAATAGTTGGGGTTTCCCAATATATCGGCAGCAGTAATTTGCTTGTTCGGTTTCGATGTATTTTTACTTTGTGGCATTAACAATAAGTTGTGTTAGTATTTTATCTAGCTTATTTTTTTATTGAAACAACAATATGGTCTATATCACCTTTTCTTTCGAAAACTGACTGGGATGTTCCTAAATCCAGAGCACCATTATTAAAAATTAGTTTCTGATTGTTTTTTAGGTTTACTGTTACCTCTTCTTTCTCACCTAGTATATAGATTATTGGAATTTGACAATGTGTAAAAGCGAGAGAGTTACTAGGCAATTTAATATGCCTATCAGCTCCATAAATATCTTTATAGTCAAAAACCGAAGGGTTTTTAATAAATTCAGAATCTCTTAACAACCCTGGGTTAAAGGATAGGATTCCTGATTTTACAGAAACTCCCAGTTCTCCAATTCTGCTAAGTATATCTTCTTTTACTTGTCCGGTCATTCCTGGTTGTTGAGCTCCTTTAGTAGCAGGTGTATGCGAGTAAGGGTCTGTTGGGAATGCCCCATAAAGTGCTGGTGGTTTGTGGGCTCCAATTCCCGCTTGAATTTCATAGTAATGCTCCAATAATCTTCCAATGGTTTCTTCGCTTTCCTTTTGATTAATGGCCTCAATACAATTTTCTTGAACAGCTAATAATAATTTAGAAACCATATGCCAGTAAATTGAGCCAAGTCCTTCAAAACCGAAGAAAGTTCCAGAACGTCCAGTGAATTCTTTATGGTTAAAGACTTCTTCGAAGGTGTGCAAGATTTGATTCTCCTCTTTGGATTTTAGGTTTGAATAGGTTTCAGGGAGGTTGTCTAAAGCATCTTTTAGACTATTGGCGTTATTGAAGTTTCCGTTAAAATGATACTTACCGTTGCAATCCTTTTCGATAATGAGATTGTTTCCATCTTCAACTAATTGTGATAGTAACGATGAAGCCTCAACAGCTTTAGAAGGAATTACGTTTTTCTTTGTAAATCGAGGTAAATCCTTATCTGGATATAATATATAACTATATTGGTCATCTCTAAAAAGAGCACTCGCTTTGAGTCCGTCTAGTAGCTCTAGCGCTTCTTTCGGCGATAAATATCCTGCGCTCAATGCGGCAACCTGTCCTTCGAGCATTTCAGATAAATACTCAATGGTTATTTCTTCATTATTACTTACAGACATAATGTTGTAGGCATGGTACATGTTGTCATGTCTTTTATTTGCCCTTATGGTATGCTCTAAATAAGTTTTCGTTATTGTAACAAACTCCAAAATATTGGAAGTTGTGATGTCTTGTTTTTCGCCAGAGAAACTGTTATCGTAAATATTTATTCTGTAATTACTGGCAGGGGAGGCTAAACCATCAAGAATTGTTTTTCTTTCTTTATTACTAATGCTTCCCTCAAGTAAGTGACTGTGTTTTATTAACGTGTCTACGGTACTGTTGAAGAATGTAGCGAGCTCTTTGGATATTTTTATATTTTCTACCTCACTTTTCTCTAAAACCTTTTCAAAAAAGTTAAAGAAACGTTGGAGGTAGCATAGCGTGACCATAGAAACACCATTTCCAACAAGGGCATTGTTTGCATCGTTCCATTCTGGTCTTTGAGTATTTAACCAAATACCACCCTCGGGAATAAAGTTGGATACTTTGGCCAATACAGTAGCTAATAATTTTTCTATTAGGTTTACATGGTATATTTGGCCGTTAGCAGCTTTTAAAAGTGCTGCGTCCGCTCCTAATGTACTACGCTCTTCATTAATTTTTGAATCAACGTCATGATTAAAGTCTATTGTGTCCTTTGAGTTTTTCAAAATATCTTCGTAAGACTTAATCGTGTAGGGTACATTGGCGTAAACGAACACATTTTCTGTAAACAGATTTTCTAGAGTTTTGGGGTAATGATTTTCTATAAACTCTAAAAATTTAAGTAGATAGATGATTTGATGATCTCCCCAATACCCTATGTAGGACCAAGGGTCGTCAGGTTCTATAACTTCCCAGTCAAAACCATCTTTAGTAACACGGTATGGGTTGTAGCCGTCAAATGTTGTAGCATTTAAAAATTTATGAATCATGCTTTCTATAAACTGAGGGTAGGCATGCGCCAAAGCCTCCCAGTTTTGAAAAATATCACGCCAGTTACCCTCGTAATCTAGAATTTTAGAACCGTCTATTTCGCTAGTAGTGTTAATAGAAAACCTGTTCCAAGGTCTACTTGGGTCGCCATGTCTTCTACTAAATTTTAAAGGTAAATACTCGTAGCATAATCGTTTAAAATCTGCATCTGTATGTGAATCTGCAAGGGTTCTTATAGTTTTTACAGTAAAAGTTTCGTTTAAGCTGTTTACTGTAGCATACTCCCTTTGGAAAACATTACTGTTGGCTTTTTCAAGATATTTCGAAAAATCATGTTTCTCTATGGTGTAATTGTCATCAAAAATGCCTCCACGCATGATATTAAAGAGAGTATTCGAAAAATGTCTAGTGTTTGTAATGGTATCAGCAGTTTTTTGTAAACCATCTGAAGATGCCGTTAACTTCACTAAATTCTCTGTTCCCAAATCAACATCAGCTTCTAGTTCATGAATTAATTGCATATTCTCTATTATATTCTTTTCCAATTCATGTACTTGAGAGACATTTTGATTGACATTAGCAACAAAACCCCAAGAGGTTTCGCTGTTTGCTTCTATTTGAATTGATTTGTTTATGAAATAAGCTCCTTTTTCTGCCTTTATATCTTCTTCGGGAGACACAGATTCGCCTGATCTAAAGTTATTTAACTGTATTGAAGAAAGGAGGTAAGTCGGGTTTTCGATTCCATAAGACCAAACAGTATTAGCTTTTAACGCTTCACTAGGTTCTGCTTTATCAACTATTATGGCACTTAAGGTTAAAAGGCCAAGTCCAGATTCAGGAAGAAGTTCTGTCCTTTTGTAGGCGTCTACGAGGTTACTACGTGTGTTTTGAAGATTAGATTCAACACCCCATGGTAGTAAATTTTGTAGACCGTCTAAAACATTCAGATTAATTGGGTTTAAGTTGTGGTTTATTAATTTGGAATGTTTTACAAAACCAAATTTATTTGAGCTCTTCCATGAATATCTAAAAGTTAACCCCAAGTCTAGGTTTATCTCTTCGAAAACAATTTTGTTTCCGTAAATATTCTTGTACAGATTTTGTTCGATATTGTAAATTCCAATTTGTCTTATACTGAAAGGTTCCCAAATTTTAAGTTGATTTTCGTGTATAACTTGGAAAATGGATTTGCTTCCAGTTATATCGGCAGACTCTGTAATCTTATCATCTGTATAGTATGGAAAGAGTGCGTATTCTGAATTTTTTCTTCCCGCAGATAGGCCACCGTTGCTAGAAATGAACATCCAATGGTTAGAGTCTGAAACAATACTCATAAAGAAGGGACGCATTTTGTCACTATTCGATATTTTATAGTATGTTTCGTTTTCGAATTGAATCAGTTCTCCTTTGGTGGTTTTCATGGTGTTTGAAACTTTAAGCGCGTCTTTAAAGATTGCAGTTGACATTTTTAGCTTGTGGTCGTTAAATATTAATAAGGCTAGCTAGTTTTAATAGCTAGCCTTATGGTATGTGTTATTCTAATACTATATCGTCGAAATAGTAAGTTCCGCTAGAAGTAATGGCGCTATCGGCTTGATCATTATCAGGTTTTATAACCAATCTGAAATATGACGAAGGTGCAGGCATGGCCGTAAAACTAAATGTTACTTCTGTCCATGTGTTCGCCTCGGAAACCGTAGCAAAAGCTCCTGGTGGATTCCCTACGTTAGGGTCATCCTGAGCGACCTCAAAACGGAAGGTAGTATTCGGTTTACTAGAATAAATTTTTATTTTAAACGTTCTGTTTGTTAAATCAGGGAAATTAGAGGCAAAGTTGTTTTGGATACCCGCAAAAAATTCTGCACCTGCATTCTTTTCAACTTTCAGAACATAATCTGATGTATTGATTCCACTTTTGTCAGGGTTTGCAACTAATTCAGAAGAAATCGTTCCGAAATTTTGGCTTGCTAAGAAAGTTTCGCATCCTTCAAAGTTAACGGGGAGTGCCGATGCTGCAACAAGTTCGCCCGAACAACCGCCACCAGAACTTCCTCCAGTGCCACCACCAGAACCTCCGTCTCCTTCAACTTTGGTGATGTCGTCTATGTAAAGAGAACCAGTGTTTGGCTTAGTTCCATCTTGATTTCCTACGTCTGGACGAATCAATATTCGGTTTACTCCAGCTGGAATGTTTTCTAATGTGAAAGTGAGTTCTACCCACTCATTGGCAGTAGTAATTGTTTGTACATTACCAACGGGTGCATTTGTTCCATCTACTTCTACTTGAAATAAAACATTGGTTGGAGCTACAGTGGAATAGAATTTTGCTTTGTAAACAGTGGTTGCTTGGTCTAAACCATCTCCGAAAACAAATCCTATGCCACCCCACCATTGGTTGCCATTGTTGTATGATGCTTCGTAGACATTAGCGCTAGTATTGATTCCGCCAGAAACTGGGTTGGCGATTAACGCCCCTCCGGTTTCGAATTCACCAACAGTAATTCCTGTTAGGTTATTTTCGAAATCTAGAACTACAGATTCTGTAGCACTACTTCCTCCTGATCCAGAACCGTATAGCATTAAATCATCAAAATAATATGTATCTGTATTATTCGCATTAAGGTCAAAGAAGATTACTATTTTATTGAATTTACCACTATCTGCAGCATCAAAAGGGAACATGAGTTCTTCCCAACCATTAGTTACTGTTGTCGTCGTGAATTTCTCTGTATTATTACTTGGCATGCCAATCTCTTCCAGTTTAATTCTAACTTCTGTATTAGCTCTAGCAGACCATACTTTGATTTTTAATCCGGTGTTGGCGTTAAAGTCTAATTTTGCATCTAAATCTATCTGGTTATTGTCCCAAGGATTGTTGCCTAATTTGGTGATTTTTCCAACTTTACACGATTTATTTACATCGTTATCAAAGTCTGGGTTGTCAATCCATTCAAAATCGGCTCCATCTTCAATAATGCTAGATGTAGGGTCTGTCATGAATGTTAAATTGAAATCTGCTCCTCCCAAGGATTGCATAGCTTCGGCTTCGCAAGGGTCTGCAACTTCTCCGGCAACTTGTTCAATATCATCTATATAAAACGTTCCTGCTGCTGTTCCTGGGCCATCAACAAACAAAACCATATCATTATATGATGCATCTGAAGCTAGGGTGAATGTCAATTCTTCCCATCCAGAACCTGTGTGGTTTACATCGGCTTCAACAGGGTCTGCAGTACCATCTTCGAACTTCAATTTAATTGGTAATGCTTGATCTGAGTAAAGTTTGAATTTTATGCCTTTGTCTGTTGTGAAATCAACCGGTGTGTCTAAATTGAAAAACGCGTTTTCCCAATTAGCGCCTACATTTACTATTTTTCCCACTTTACTGGCCTCAGAATTAATACCTGATAATTCTGGATTATCAACAACTTCAAAAGATACATTGCCAACAATTTTAGCGGCATAATCAATACCGTTACAATCAAAATCTATAGGTACTTCTAAATTAGTCTGTAAACAAGGAATGTCTGTTGTATCTATTTGTGATATTCCATCTATATAAAATTTACCAGAAGTAGTTCCTGGGCCATCGACGAACATAGTAAATCTAGAATAACTTGAAGCAGAATCGAAGGTGAAGTATATTTCTTCCCAACCAGTACCACCGTGACTTGCTGTAGTTTCTACAGGTGCGCCAGTACCTTCTTCTAATTTTAGTAATACATCAATGGGTGTATTAGACCAAAAAAGTACTTTTATCGTTTTCTTTTCTGTTAAATTGATAGGTGCTCCTAAATCAAAAAAGAACCCTTCAAAAGCAGCACCACTATTCGTGATTTCCCCAACTTTTGATGCGCTAGTATTTGCTCCAGATGGATCTGGGTTATCTACTACGGCAAAAGCTGCTCCATTGAATGTAGAAGCCTCATATTTAGTGTTTTCACCATCAAAAGAAATTGGTAGTGTGGCCACCTCTGGTATTAAAATAGTGATTTCGTCTTCAAAAGTATCTGAGGCCCCAGCTATATTATTTGCAACTAGACTTACGGTATATGTGCCGTTTTCATAAACTTTAACGGGGTCTATTAGTGTGGAGTTACTACCATCTCCAAATGCCCATTTATAGGTATTGGCATTTTCTGATATATTTATAAATGTAACTGTTCCCGTATCTATGTCTATAGTGTAGGTAAAACCTGCTAAAACTCTAGGTAGAACAGTCTCATCGTCTTCACATCCTAAAAAGGATAAGGTCAATATCAATATTGATATATATTTAAATGTTTTCATTAATTGTTTCATTGTCTTTTTTTATTTTGAGTTAGTTACTTCTATTGTATACACGCACATAATCTACCAACATGGTTTGTGGGAATACGGTTTCAGCATTGGGTGAACCAGGTAATTCTCCACCAACAGCTACGTTAAGTATGATGTAGAATGGACCATTATTGAATACCCATTCCCCTTGGTCATCGGTTTCTTCAGAAACATCCTCTGGCGTTATTTGGTTATAAAGTACATCGTCTACATAAAAATTGATATAATCTGGTCCCCATTCTATACCGAATACGTGAAATCCGGTATCAAACCTGTCATTTTCCAATTCATAAGATTTGCTTATGGATTCCCCTGCTGAATATCCCGGCCCGTGAACGGTTCCGAATATTTTAGAGGGTTCGTCTCCTAAATACTCCATGATATCTATTTCTCCTATTTGAGGCCAAATTTGTGTACCATTGGCATCATCTCCCAAGAGCCAAAATGCTGGCCAAATACCTTTGCCATAGGGTAATCTAATACGAGCCTCGTAACGTCCATAAGTTTGTTCAAACTTACCTTTAGTCAGTAGTCTTGCTGAGGTATAAGCAGCTCCTTCAAACTGTTCTTGTTTGGCTGTAATAATGAGTACACCATTTTGTACTGTTACATTTTCGGTACGGTCGGTGTAATATTGTAGTTCATTATTTCCCCAGCCATTGGTGCCTGTACCAATATCATAACCCCATATTTCAGAATTAGGAGCACCATCAGTATTAAATTCATCTGCCATCACCAAATTTGTAAAACTGGCGACGGTCTGTGTGTCGTCTGTTTCACAGCTGGATAGCATAAAAAGGAAAGCCATCACGAAAGTGGTGAAAAGCACCTGTTTTGTTATTGCTTTGTATATGTGTTTTATATTCATTGTTACGTTTTATTAAGTTTTATGTTGTCTAGCTACTCTGAATAGAAGTAAATGTTATCTAATATGAAGTCAGGTCCTCCGGCTAATATTATAGCTCCTAGGTTGTTCTTTTGGGAGGTAAGATCTCCACTTAAAGGAATATCAATAGACGACCAAGAACCCGGTGTTAGTCCGTCTGCAGTAAATCTAAAGTCTTTATCGTCTCCATCAGGTGCACCTGTAAAGACATTAGTTTCTATTTCACCATTACCGCCCACGTCTCTTATTTGGAATTCTACACTGGTATCTGCAGATTGTGAGTAAATATCAACGTGCATGTGGCTTAATGTCGAAGCATTTACTGTATTGTTAAAAATAATTCCCGTGAAATTGTTATTAGAGTAGATTAACACATTATTACCATTTAAATCAGCAATTGAAGTCTGAGTCGTCGAACCTCCAAAACCAGGATTGAAATTAATAGCCGTTTCTGATGTGTAGGCATCACTAAATACGGATTTAACAGCAGCAGCTGGTCGGTTTGGTGTTGGGGAAGCTGGTAAATCACCACTAGATGTCACCTCAAAAGAACCATTAGCTTCAACACCGGCCAAACTTGCTGTTACCTTTGCCGTTCCTTGATTAAGAATGGTAATAATGCCTTTTTCATCTACCGAGGCAACACTAGGGTTTGATGAGGTAAATGAAAAATACGATGGAGTTGTAAATACGGTTACATTGCTCCCATTAACATTTGATGTTTGAGCTAATCCAACGCCTAAGTCAACGTTGCTACCGTTAAATGACTGCTGCACAATATCCTGTCCAAATAAGATACTAGGTTGTTGTTGTGCTATGGTTCCTAATTTTTCAAACTTGAGCTCATCAATCCAGAACGTCCAAGCTATCTCATTGCCGTTAGGCCCATCTGCAAAAGGATCAAACCCCCCTGCGGAAAACAAGAACATCCCAGTTTCTTGAATTAATTTTGAAGCATCTGGTATTGGAATTATATATTTCTTCCATCCAGATGTCATTTGAACAACCGTTGTAACTGCATAAGAGGGGTCACTTTCTGGACGGTCAAAATCAGTTCCAAATCCAACTTCTACAGTTCCAGATGTAGTTCCTAATGCCCAAAATGTAAGTGCGTCATATCCAGTAAGGTTTCTTCCTGCTCCACGGTCTTCAAAAATCCCACCTATAAAGTTTCCGTCTGGGTCGTTAGAGGCAGGTACATCAATTCTAATAGATGATCTTCCTTCGTAAGCCACATTGGTGTCTACACCAAAACCCTCTGTATTAGCACCTGACTTAGGATCAAAAGATCTGAAAAATTGATCTGTAAGTCCAACGGGGTCATCTATGTAGATTTCTGCTGTATTTGGGAAAGTAGCAAATACGGCTTCATCTGAAAGTTCTCTTTCGCAACTAATGAGAAGCGTAAACATGCATCCTAAAAAGAATGTCAATTTTGTATATGTAAGTTTTATATTTTTCATCGTAGTCTTATTTTATTTGCCAATATTGATGTGTACATATGTTCTGATTTCCCATTCGTTTCCATTATCAAAACCAACTGGACTTAGTGTTGGTTCTGCAGGAAATGTATTTGGTGGTACTGCTGTTGGCGAATATCTTGGCGAGAATTGATCTAAAGATCTCCATATGCCTCTAATACCTATTTTAGTATCTGGAAGAATAAACCAATCTGGTTTACCGATTGATGTCGAAATGTCAACCATATTTTGTACAGGGAAAGTTAAGTTGAAATCTCTGTGGTAATCGAAAGGTCCCCAATCGTTGATTTTAACTTGATATTCAAACTTCCATTTGTTGTAAATCATTTTGATATCTGCTCCAAAACGTTCGATAGTTCTATCACTGTCTCCATTAGCTTGAGCGTTACCTCCATAGAAATTACCAATGATTCCCAGGTTTGGACTTACTTTTGAAACCACTCTTGAGCTTATTTCCCATAAGTCTCTAGCTGGTGCTGAATTAGGGAAAGCAAAAAATGTACGATTTGCTAGGAACCCAATATGTGCATCTTGTGCCGTTGGTAGATGTCTGTAAACAAAACCTAGGTTAAATGCGAACTTGGCATCTTCGGCTCTGTCATTATCCCATTGATAGAACCAGGAACCTGGAGTAGGGTCGTAGGTTAATAATAATTCTCCTGCGGTGGTTTCTCTGTTGCCTCTTACAGCAAAAGGATCATCGATAAAGTTTCTTAATCTTCCAGGATCACTTACGTCATTGGGAATGGGCGCAACTAAAGGCTTTTGCCACAAAAAGTTAGGAGCTATCTGCCAATCGCCAGTTGTAAATGTGAATCCTGATAAGATGTTGGTTTGGTTACCGCTACCTGTATCCTTTAATTTCCAACCAGTGAATGTTCTGGTGGCATCGGCGCCACCATTAGCTACTAACCCCATGTATGCAGCTTGAGCATAGAAATTAAAAGCACCACCTTCGTATGTAAATTTAGCTTTACCACCCCAATTGTCATCAGAGTTTATTTTGTCTTCATAAACTACATAATTTCCTGGGCCGCCGGTTACATCTTGAAAAGAACTACCGTTAAGAGGGTTTCCTCCCCAGATACCACCTAATGAGATACCAAATTTTCCAAATTCACGCTCTAGTACTATTGTAGCTCTTTCGGTTGGCCATGGAGGAATAACACCACTTCGTACTTGGTTAGCATCTAAAAATCGCCGTCCGTTAGCGTCAAATTCTAGACTTGTATCTAAATCTCTGTGGTATATACCGGTAATATCCCAATGGTGAAGATTTGTTCTGTACTTCATCAAAAATGTTGGGTTTGCTCCCCACCACAATTGAGGTCCAAAAGCGGCTTTAAGACCTTTAAGAGAACCTTTGCCGTTAACTTCCATACCTAAAATTTCACCATTGTATATATCTAGATTAGGACCATAGTTTGCCTCAGGATAGAGTCCGAAAAAATCGCCTTCGTATCCCCAGTGGTAATGCCCAGTTCTATAAAAACCTTTTATGTCTGCGATTTTCGTGTCCCATTCGAATTCAGCATTATATACTCGAACTCTATTGTTATCTGTAATAACAACTTCTTCTCCTTCGGAATTTTGTACAGTTATTGGTCTTCCTACATTCTCGTAGAAAATCTCATTGATAGGGTTTTGTGCAACATTCCCTAGTATATTAAAGTTAACTTCTGCTCGCATTTTGGAAGTTGGTTTTCCTTCAACACCAACGTAGTAAGATTGCATATGGTCGAAACCTAGTTGGTTAGGAAAGGTTTCTTCGTCAGGATTTGCTGTTTCAGGAGTTGTTAGTAGAGAACCACCTGTATTAAAAGTTGTGAATTCAGCTCTTAATCTACTCAGTTTTATTTTTGCCCCATCCATGGCATCAAGGGCTGCTTTGTCTCCTCTTGCTCTTAAAACAGCATCAGTAATATTTATGTTTTTAAAGTAATTTTGAATAAACTCTAAATTAACCCCTTCTCCGTAGGGATTGATAGCATGCGCATCTTTTAGGGTGTAGTAAGATGCTCTAGGGTAAAGGTCATATAGTCCTCGGCTATCAGTTGGTCCTTTGGCACATATACCGAACCATTCTTCATTCATGTTATTGGAACCATTTTTAGTATCGTGGTAATATCCACCATTGCTCCAAGATGCACCAGTCTCATGAGAATCGGCATTTTCTCTATCGTCAAAGCCTAGTTTCCACCAACCATCACTGAACTGAAATGTAAATCCTCCAATAGAATTTCCTACTTTTCCTAGTCCAGCAGCATTTTCGTAAATCTCTTTCCAATTTAGTAAGTTGTAGTGAGCCTGCCAATATTGGTCTTCTTTATCTGCTAGAGCGTTGTAAGCATCTGCGCCAAACTCAGTAAACATAACTGGGATTCCTAATTTGTCTTTTACCACTTGAAAGAAATCGCCAAAAGACTCACCTCTATAGGTGTTTGCCCCATAGACATCAATATCTTTGCATTCTTCCGCAATTATATCAATGAATAGCACATCACCGTTACATATAGCAACTGGGTGATTGGGGTCCATTGCTTTCATTTTTTTTGCGACTTCGTTCATTAGGCGATACATTGGTCTTCCTCTTTTTTCACCTACTGCTCTTTTTTGTTCTTCGCCTTCAGGGAAATCTTCAGTTTCAGCACCTTGCCAGAATAAACCATAGTTATTTTCGTTACCCATCATGTACATTAGTATACCCGGAACATCCTTGTATTGTTTAACTAGGTCTATCATTGCGGAGACTAAATGTTCTTGTGTTTTTTGGTCTGAGTAGATTGTAACTGGTGTCCAAACACCATCTAGGGTTAGGCCATATCTTCCAAAAGAATGATTTAATAAGGTGTAAATACCATACTTTTCATAGATATATCTAACCCACTTAGGAGGAACTCCCACATATTGCCTGATTACATTGACGTTCATATTCTTGAGAAGTCCCATTTCTGTATCTAATCCTGCCTTTATTACATCGTCAGATTGTTTGTAGAAATTGGCGTTAGTAACGTCTGTACCTATGGGAACGTAATCCCAGTTCATACCGTTGATCATGAAGTCTTTGCCATTCACAACTAATTTAGAACCTTCTTCATTGTGAATGATTTCAACTTTATCTGACTGAGCAAATAAAATTGATGTCATAAAGAAAAAGGTCACTACTAGAAATTTGTTTTTCATATTCAGTATAGTTTTAGTTCAGATAAAATTAAGATTACATATTGTGAAATCTATATTTTTACCCACTACAAAAAGTATACATCTTAAAAAAACACGGTAATTTTTGATTAAATCGTAATTATACCCTGAAAACACTAATACTTTGGAAGTTTCTTTAGTTAAGTATTTTTGTAGGATTTTTTCGTAATGTTGTGGTAATGTATAGGTGTTTTGTCTAGTTGTGCAGGCTTATATTTCCAAAATATAGTTTGTTAGGCTTTCTTCGTGGGGTAAATTCATTTTTTTTCTTAGCCTGTAGCGTTTAACTTCTACGCTTCTTGGTGAAATATTCAATAACGGAGCAATTTCCTTAGAAGATAGATTTAATCTTAAATAAGCACATAATCTAAGATCGTTTGGAGTTAGTTCTGGGTGTATTTGTTTTACTTTTTTCAGAAAGTCTTTGTCAGCATTATTAAACGCTTCTTCAAATACTTTCCAATCATCTCTGTTGTTAAGATTCTGGTCAATTATCTTTACAATTCTTTTGACTTTATCGTTGTTTTCTATGTTGAGTAGTTCTAGTTTGATGCTATTTAAGAAGTCATTTTTCTTAATTAAGCTCATAGTTGATATGCCCAGTTCTCTGTTCTTACCCTCTATATCTTGTCTCAACTTCTCGTTTCTAAAGCGCATTAGCTGTTGTTTATTCTCAAGTTCCTTAAGCTCTATTTCTCTCTCAGATCTTAGAATTATACGTTCGCGTTGTTTCCGGTAATACCTCTTATAGATGTTGTGGATTATTATTGAGATGAGTAATAAAGCCAAAACGTATAACGCTATGGATAAATTACTCAAGTACCAAGGTCGCGCAATTGAGAATTTAAATACACCAATATTTTCAGTAAGGGTACTACCGTTTTTTGCTCTTACTTTGAATTGGTAAGATCCGTATGGTAGGTTTTTAAAAGAGGCTTTTGGGTTTAAGGACCAAGAACTCCAGTTTTTGTAAAAACCCTCTAATTTATATTGATAGTAGGTCTCTTGATATTTATTAAACTCAGGAACACTGTAGTGAAACTCTAGATTGTTCAGTTTGTTTTTAAAATTACCAATCTCATTTTTATTATGTTCTAAGCTAACTTTATTTTCTTGGTCTGTGATTTTTACTTCATCAATGGAGATGGTGTGCGCTGTTTCTTTTACTTTATCTAAATCTAATATGGTATAACCATCAGAAGTACCTATTAAAAAACTTTTGTTAAATAAGTGCGATATGTTCTCAGATCCTGTTAGGCCACGGGGAAGCTTTTCAGAAAAGGAAATTGAATTTAGCTTTGGTTTTGCCGATAAGCCACTAGAGGTAATGTAGTTAAGTTTGTTTTTAGAAAAGCCCCATAAAATATTGTTTTCTTGGTCTGCAATTAATTTTCCGGAAGTGAACTCTTGTTTCTTAAAGATTTGACTGAATAACGAGTCTTTTACAAAGCTATTTTGTTTTTTGTAGAATTGGTATACACCGTCTTTATTAGTGTATAAAATCTTGTTGTTGTATTTAACCAAACTCGAATAAATACCTTTTTTAACGGATAAGTCCTGGTTAATCTCTATGATTTCTTTAAAGTCCTTATCCGTTTTTAATTTAAATACTCCCTTATACTCGTGATTTACAAATATGTATCCATTATATACTTCCAAGAACTTACTGGAAATATTAAAACCTTTAATTTTATTTTTTAATTCCCATGTGTCTCCAATGCGTTCAATAATACTTAGGCCGTTGTAATTGCCTTGCAGCAAAAGATTCTGTTTGTTTGGTAATTCTACAATGTTCCATGTGCCATCTACATCAATCCTCTTTTTTATTTTGCCATTTTCAATAATAAAGGTTCCTAAATTATGTCCACAAAAAAGAGATCCTTTTAAATTACGAAGAGACCACACGGGACCTTCAGTTCCTTCTACGAATTTGAATTCATTAGAATCCGTTTTTTTGTAAAATAGCCCCTGGTTTGTTCCTAGGTACAAATAATTGCCTTGGATTGCTGATGCATATGTTGTTCCTATTTTTCCGGCTTGATCATGGAAAAACTGGAATGGTGATTCGAGATTTATGCAATTTATTCCATTTTCGAGAGCTAGCCATATGTTATTTTCGGCGTCCTCAAAAATATCATGTATTGAGTTGCTCAATAACCCTTTTGAGGAGTTGATAGAATAATCAACCGCTCCTTGTTTATTTATGTGATAAATACCGTTAGACCGAGTTCCTATTAAATAGCCTTTAGATGTTTTTTCTCCTCTGTAAGAGCTTAACATACTTAAGTCTTTGTTTGCAGGAATATCCCATTTTGTTAAATTTTGGTCTGGAGTTAATTGATAAATCCCGTTTTCCTCAGTTAGTAAAAGTGTATTTTTCCCCTCTTTAAAAATATTAACCAGATAGTTGTTTTTGATAATATCATGGTCACTTACCAACTGTTGTTTTCCTTGTTCGATTTTGTAAAGGCCTTGTTTAACCTTTTGGAAATAGACTGTCTTGTCTATTTTGAACATTTTATAAATTCTATTTTCGGAATCTAGCTTAGTATGTGTTTTATTTTCACTATTGTAGATGTAAATGCGTTTTAATGACTGGAAAAGTATATAATTGTCAATATTAATTATGTTCCAGAATTCTTCATCCTCTAAAAAATTAATATCAAGTTCTTTTGACAAAGAATAATAGGTGAGTTTTCCATTATCGGTTTTTTTCCAAAAGCCAAATTCTTGATAAGCGCCAGAATAAATTAGGTCGTCTATAACTTTTAAGGACCTCATTTTTCCACTAGGTGAGTTATAAAGTGTCCACTTTTCACCATTGAATTCTAAGAGTCCAACATTATTGGCTACATAAATGTGTTTATCTGAAGTTTGGTCGATGCACCAATTTTGATTATCGGCTCCATAAATTTCTGGAGAATAGGATTGAATAGGTGGTAATTCTTGAGCAATCGAAAAAAAACTTACTAGCGCGTAAATAGTAAATATTGAATGCCTCATAACAATTAATTTAATAGCACACTACACTAGTGTAGTGTTTACAATATACTCAAATTTATTATTATCAGTGTATTTGTATGATACTTTGTATGGGTTACTGTGTGAAATTTCTAGTTGCAATAATTAATTTCAAAGTGCTTAAAATTGCAAACTTTAAATAAAACTTAATAGAGAATAATCATCTAATCTACTTTTGTATAGTTTTCAGCATAAATATAATTCCCCAAACTATCTACCATGATTTGGGTAAAGCTATCTTCTGTTACAACGGCATTAAAAGACCATTTGTTACTGGTTTCTATTATTTTATTAACGGGTTTTGAGCCATAGTCCAATACCTCAGTGAATATGCCATCTTTAAGTGTGTAATCACCTACACCAAACCAATCTAAAGAATCAAAAGTTCTTAATTTACTCCACATAACTTTGTGTTTGGAAAACATTTTTCTTTGTTTACGCTCATCAGATGGCCATATGGTATCTGCTTTACCCTCTCTATAGTTGATGTAGCTTTCAATTTCCCATACACCTTCTAATGTGTATTCATTTTCATTTTCATTTGTCTCAGGTAAAGTATTGGATGTTTTGTCTTTTGAATTACAGCTTGCCAAAATTAAAAACGCTGTTAACAGGAGGTGTGCATAGTTTTTCATGTCTTAAAAGTTTAGTGAGTTACTCTTAAATTTACAAAAAAAAATGCATTTGTGAGTTTAGATAGATTTTAAATATCCAATCATAGTAAGTGTTAATAACTTCTATGTAAGTTTTCTGTTAAAAACTCTACTTTTGTTTCACTAAATTAATATTAGAATTATGTCTGAAATAATAGAAAGAGTTAAATGTCTCATCATAGGTTCTGGGCCTGCGGGTTATACCGCTGCTATTTATGCTGCAAGAGCTAATATGAAACCGGTTTTGTATCAAGGTACTCAGCCAGGCGGACAGTTAACAACTACAAATGAAGTAGAAAATTTTCCAGGATATCCAGAAGGCGTAACTGGGCCAGAAATGATGATGCAATTACAGGCACAAGCGCAACGTTTTGAGACTGATGTGAGAGATGGTTGGGTAACCAAGGTAGATTTTTCAGGTGATGTGCATAAGGTTTGGGTAAATGATGTTAAGGAAATCCACGCCGATACTGTAATCATATCTACAGGAGCTTCGGCAAAATACTTAGGTTTAGAGTCCGAACAGAAATACTTAAAATTAGGAGGAGGAGTTTCGGCATGTGCAGTATGTGATGGTTTCTTTTACAGAAATCAAGAAGTAGTAATTGTTGGTGCTGGAGATTCTGCTTGTGAGGAAGCACATTATCTGTCTAAACTTTGTAAAAAAGTAACCATGATTGTGAGGCGAGATGAGTTTAGAGCTTCCAAAATTATGGAGGCCAGAGTAAGAAACACCGAGAATATTGAAATTTTACATAATACAGAAACCGATGAGGTTTTAGGGGATGGACAAGTGGTTACTGGTGTTCGTGTGTTCAATAATAAAACAGGTGAAAAGCATGACATTACTGCCACCGGGTTTTTTGTAGCTATTGGTCACAAACCTAACACAGATATCTTTAAAGATTATTTAGATTTAGATGAAACAGGTTACATAATCAACGTGCCTGGCTCTTCTAAGACTAATATTGAGGGGGTTTTTGTGTCTGGTGATGCTGCTGATCATGTTTACAGACAAGCTGTAACTGCTGCTGGAACAGGATGTATGGCTGCTCTAGATGCAGAACGTTATTTAGCTGCTAAAGATGCTTCTTTTGAAGTGTCTACATCTACCTATAATTAGAGAAACGAGTAAGAGAAAAGCCAAAGTTTTTAGTAGCTTTGGCTTTTAATTATTATGAAAATGTGTTTTCTTTGGAAACTATTTTCAAATCGGGATGTGGCCCTTCGACTTCGCTCAGGATAAACTGCACCACAGTTACATTTGAGTTTAGTAAAAAACCACTAAGCACTATTTGGGCTTATTAATAATTTATTCAAATCGGGATGTGGCGCAGTCCGGTTAGCGTACACGGCTGGGGGCCGTGTGGTCGCAGGTTCAAATCCTGTCATCCCGACTAAATATAAAAGTGATGTTTTGCATCACTTTTTTAATTTTACAAAGTATCTTAGCACAATAACCTCAACTAACTCAGTTCATGGCATTATATCCGTTAAAATTTTCACCTCTTTTTAAATACAGAATATGGGGTGGAGTGAAGTTGAAAACTCACCTAAACAAAGATTACCTTGAAGAAAATATTGGGGAGTCTTGGGAGGTTTCCGATGTTAAAGGAGATGAAACTACGGTTTTAAATGGCGCATTGTCGGGAAAAACACTAAGAGCACTTATAGCCGAGTACAAAGGAGATTTTGTTGGAGAAAGTGTTTATGAAAAGTTTGGCAATGAGTTTCCTTTGTTGATAAAATTCATTGATGCAAAAACACCATTGTCAATTCAAGTACACCCAAGTAATGAAATTGCTAAAGTACGGCATAATGCCTTTGGTAAAAACGAAATGTGGTATGTTATGCAGGCTGATGATGAAGCAGAACTTATTATTGGGTTTGAAAATGATATTACCAAGGAAGATTATCAAGAACATTTAATAAATAGTTCGGTTTTAGAAGTAATGCATCGTGAAAAAGTGCGTTCTGGCGATACGTTTTATATTCCAACAGGAAGAGTTCATGCGATAGGGGCAGGCGTTTTATTGGCTGAGATACAACAAACATCGGATGTTACTTATAGGATTTATGATTATGACAGAGTAGATGCTAAAACAGGCAAAAAAAGAGATTTGCATAACGATTTGGCTATAGATGTACTAGATTTTCAAGCCCAAGAAAGCTACAAAGCAGATTATGAGCTTGAGGTCAATAAATTCAATACCTTAGTACATTCCCCATACTTTAAGACGAATATTGTTCAGCTAAAAGGGCATGTAGAAAAAGACTATAGTAAATTGGACTCTTTTGTAATTTTTATGTGTGTAGAGGGTAATGCTGAGGTTGTCTATCTTGAAGAAACTTATACACTTGATTATGGAGAAACCATTTTATTACCCGCTTGTTTGGATGCTGTGGTAATTAAATCGAACAGTGCGAAATTATTAGAGGTTTATTATTAATTAATAAATTTACAAAAAGTAAAAGGTCTTCAAACTTGAAGACCTTTTTTTGGTTGATTAATATTTTGCCGATAGCGAGGAAATCTTTGAGTAAAAGATTACTGTTTACTACCTCTTTTTGATACTGCCAGAAACATTGTTGCTTTTATTCACTGTTTCTGGATCACCATAATATTTTATATCCCCGCCGCTAGAGGCTTTTGCGATTAGTTCTTTGGAGGTATTTACAGTAATGTCAGCACCACTAGAAGCTCTTACGTTACTTGTTTCGGCCTCCAGATTACCAGATTTTATATCACTTCCGCTTGTCGCTTCAGCGACAAGGTTTTTGGTTTTCCCCGACAGCTTTAAATCGCTACCACTGGTTGATTTACAATTTAAGTGAGATGTGTTTACTTGTAGTGTCATGTCACTGCCACTCGTTGTTTTAATTGTTAATTCGTCCGCAGTAATGGTATTGGTGGAATGTATATCGCTACCACTGGTGGAAATGATGTTAGAAATGTCTTTAAAGCTAACATGTACCTTTTTGGCAGAATATCTTGAAATACTCTGTTTGGTATGGATTTTTAAAACACCATTTTCAATTTCGGTAAGAATGATATCGTGCAGGTTTTCGTCGGCTTCAACAGCGATACTTTCCTCATTGCTTTGAGTTAAGTATACATTTAAGCCTTCGGTAGCTTTAATTGTGCTAAAAGTTCCAGAAACATCTCTTTCCTCGGTAATTACGTTTCCATTTCCTTTTACACCGTTGCTAATGTTAATGTCAAAATTACACGATACTAAGAAAAGGCTTAATATGGCGGCAATAATAATTTTGATTAGAGTTGTCATGATTATTCGTTTTTTGATTGTGATTTGATGTTTTTGTTTTTTTACTTCTTCAAATGTCTTTTAAATAAATGTCCTTTTTTAAATTAAGCGTATGAATTGTCGGTTTTTAATGATGAATTGTTAATCGTCTCTGGTTTTGATTTTCACACCATCAGAATTTATATCTACCTGTACTTCTTCGCTTTCGCTTTTAACACCATTGTTGTCTACTTTAATGCTTAACACTTCACTTTTTATTTGTATACCTTCATCGTTGATTTTTATTCCAGAGGTGTTATCGTGAACATCAACGTCAACATCAAAAGAATCTTCTGTTGGGCAATCCAAGCAAACGGTGTCATCTTCAATAATTTTCAGGAATAGATTTGTTTGTTTTCCAGGAACAATGTTGTTTCTGTTCTTGTAGTAATTTAAGAACGATTTGGTATTGTTATTAAAGTTTACAATGGTGCCTTCAGGTAAATATAAAATGGCGGTTACATCCTGGTCACTTGTTTTGTTTTCAACTGGAGTTGACAAGAAAGTGTCAAGTAATAAAGTGCCATTAACCAAACGATAACCATAATTGATATTCTTGGCACGTTCAGAAGCTATTTCGTAACTGCTTCCATCAGCACTTTTTCTTATATGAATCGCGCCAACAGAATCTGTTGTAGACCGTACAGTAATTCTAACATCAGAATTATAAATGGTTCGTTCCCCGTTTTCGTTAGTAGCAATTTTAAAATTTCTTCTATTACGGTAATACCCATCCATAATATCATTATTTACCATTTTTACTTTGAGCGTGTCTTGAGCTTTAATATTTAGTTCATGCTTTTCTGTGTAAAACTCGTCATGGCTATGCTCGCTAATTTCACGAACTCCAAAAACCGTAAGACCTATAATTGATATTAACCAAACACCCAAAAGTGTAAATTTCGCAGGGTTACCAATAGACTTAGAGTTGTTGATTAAGATTTTTATACCCAAATAGAAAAGGAAGAAGAACGGTATTCCTACGGCAAATAACGTGAATAGAGATACCAACCATATTGGAGAATCTCCAGAATTAAACATATAGACATTCTCTGTCCATGGAATGTCAACAAAGTCTATAACACCAACCGATAGAAGGGAAACTGCTAAGGAAATAATAGTTATTGCTCCTATAAATATTAATAATACGCCAATGAGCTTGGCAAATATTTTAAAGAAGAACATAAAAATCTCACCTATAGTCTCGAAAAAAGCACTAGAAGAAGATTTTGCCTTTTTAGTATGCTTTTTAAAATCTACATTTTTTGCAGCTTCTGAGGCACTTTTAGCAGCTCCGGAAACGGTATCGGACACATTTTTTGCAACATCAGTAACGGTTTCAGTAACATTGTCGAGCCCATCCTTGATTTTTTTTTCAATATTACTAATGTTTACAGGCTCCCCCGTCATCATTATTTTTTCAGCTGTCGTCTTGGCCTCAGGAACTAAAATCCATAAAAGGATATAGAGTAACACACCTGTTCCAGCGGCACTAAACAAGATGACCCAAGCTAAACGTACCCAAATGGCATCTATGCCAAAGTAATGCCCTAGACCAGAAGATACACCACCAACATAAGAGTTGTCGGTATCTCTAAAAAGTTTTTTTGTAGGAGCATGCGTTCTTTTTTGAGATGATGATGCTTGAGGTTCATCTTCAAATATCTCATCGTCAACTAGGTAATCCTCGGGTTGTCCCATAATGGCAATTACCTCGTCTACCTCTTTAATACGTATAACTTCTTTATGGTTTTGTACACGCTCGTTAAAAAGTTCAGCAATTCTAGCTTCAATATCAGCTATAATTTCAGAGCGTCCTTGAGAGTCTGTAAATGAACGTTTTATAGCCTCAAGATAGCGTTGTAATTTAAGGTAAGCATCTTCATCAATGTGGAAAAAGATACCTGCTAAATTTATGTTGACTGTTTTATTCATTTTTTTGTTGTTTTTTGGCTTGTTACTATGTTAACGGCGTTTTGTAGTTCGCTCCAAGTAGTATTTAATTCTTGTAAAAAAAGTTTTCCGGTTTCTGTTAAACCATAATATTTTCTTGGTGGTCCAGAGGTTGATTCTTCCCATCTGTAATTCAAGAGTCCAGCGTTTTTTAGTCGCGTTAGTAGCGGGTAAATTGTTCCTTCAACTACTAGCAACTTGGCGTCTTTTAAAGTGCTTAAGATTTCTGCAACGTAAGCATCGTCATCTTTCAAGACAGAAAGTATGCAGAACTCCAAAACTCCTTTACGCATTTGTGCTTTTGTGTTTTCTATCTTCATAGTATCATTTCGTTTAATATTTTAAGACTGTTCATTTTTTGATTGATTTGATTGATGATTGATTATTTTGATGAAATTGATTTTTGTTTTATGGCGCCTGCCTAACGCGGATCAGGCATTACTTTAAAAAATTTATGGTTAACGGATATCTATAATATTCTCCATCTCTGGCCTTTAAGCTCGCGATTACAATAAATATCAGCTCAAATATAAAAGCTAAAATGGCAAAGGCTCCCAAAGCACCACCTATATAAAGTAGGGGGGAAGGTTTACCTAAGTTAATATGAAAATCCTGGAATCCATGAAAATCTATAAAGTCTATACCGTGAAATACTTTAAAAATAAAAAACGGAATAGTTAAGGTGCCTATAATAACGGCATATAGCAAAATGCTGATCTGAAAGTTTATGGCTTGCTTACCATGATAATCAACAAACTCAGATTTATCTTTATTGGTTACCCAAAGAATGATGGGGCCAATAAAGTTTCCAAACGGGATAATAAACCTACTAAAGGTCGATAAGTGAATAAAGGTTGCAATGTTTTTTTGATGATTATTTAACATGATTTTTTTGATTGATATAAAAACATATAATAGTTTCTTATGCAAATATATGTCTAAAATAAGGTACTTTGTTACGCATAGTACTTAAAATTAACATAATTTTAACATTTAAAGTTGTTTTTTTATTTCATAAATTAGACAAGAATTAAAGTTTTAAATATGAAGTTAACTCCCAGTAAACTAAATACTTTCAGTATGTTTAAGCTGCCCGCTGCCTATTTATGCGGAGTAAGAGTAAAGGAGCTAAATGCAAAAAAGTGTATGGTTTCTGTGAAACACCGTTGGATCAATCAGAATCCATTTAAATCTATGTTTTGGGCTGTTCAGGGTATGGCTGCAGAACTTTCTACTGCTGCTATAATGATTGGTAAAATTCAGGACTCTGGAAAAAGCATCTCTATGCTGGTGGTTTCAAATGAAGCCAAGTACACCAAAAAAGCCACGGGAAGAATCAATTTTACCTGCGCTCAAGGAGAGCTCATTGATAAAATCCTTAATAAGGCTATCGAAACAGGTGAAGGACAAACCATTTGGTTAGAATCTGTTGGGGTGAATGAAGAAGGAATTGCCGTTTCTATCTTTAGATTTGAGTGGAGTGTGAAATTGAAAAACAGATAGTTATGGCAATGTATTTTAAGAGATATTGGGATGAAGATAGGGAAGATGAATTTGGAAACTGGGGAAAGTCAGTTTGGTTCTTTGAAGTTGAGAAATCTGGTTTTATTTCTAAGCAAATTGAAAAATACAAAAATGGTAAAATATTAAAATATGACCAGCAGAATAAAGAGGATGAATTTGGGATGCTAGGAGATCAGCAATTAGATGTTAGCGAGTTTTTAGACTTTGAGATATCAAAGGAAGAATTTGAAATTGTCTGGGATGATTGAAATAATTGGATTTGCGTTGTAACAAAATATTAATCATATCAACTTATAAACGAATCAAACAAAAAACAAAAAATGACAGCACACGAAATTGATTATACTATCTACGGTGAAGAGATGCAATACGTAGAAATAGAACTAGACCCTCAAGAAGCCGTAATTGCAGAGGCAGGAAGTTTTATGATGATGGATGAAGGCATTAAAATGGAAACCATTTTTGGCGATGGTTCTCAAAAAGATACGGGATTCTTAGGCAAGATTTTAGGAGCCGGTAAACGCATCTTAACTGGGGAGAGTCTATTTATGACTGCTTTTTACAATGAAATCATTGGTAAGAGAAAAGTCTCTTTTGCTTCGCCATATCCTGGAAAAATTGTTCCCATAGATTTAACGCAGTTCGGAGGGAAGTTTGTTTGCCAGAAAGATGCATTTTTATGTGCAGCCAAAGGCGTAAGTGTAGGTATAGAGTTCTCGAAAAAATTAGGACGCGGATTTTTTGGAGGTGAAGGGTTTATTATGCAGAAATTAGAAGGTGATGGTATGGCCTTTGTGCATGCCGGAGGTACAATGGCTAAAAAGGAATTAATGGCCGGAGAGACTTTAAAAGTCGATACGGGATGTATTGTTGGTTTTGACCATACAGTAGATTATGATATCGAGTTTGTAGGTGGTATAAAGAATACCATTTTTGGAGGTGAAGGTTTGTTCTTTGCCACACTTCAAGGGCCTGGAACAGTTTACATACAATCCTTGCCCTTTAGCAGATTAGCTGGAAGAGTCTTGGCCTCGGCACCGCAAGGCGGAGGTAAAAACAAAGGTGAAGGAAGTATTCTTGGTGGAATAGGGGATTTACTAGATGGAGATAACAGATTTTAAATGTTAAATTTAGGCCAAATAAGATTTTTGATTGTAAATTTCACTAAATTTACCTCTAGAATATTTAAATCGAAGCCTATAAAATAAATCTACTTTTTAATTTAAAACCAAAACCTTAATATAATATGGCGAGAGCAATGTTAGAGTATACCAAGACTGTACTTAATAAAGTTAGTTTTGATGCTACGTTGTTTTGCAAAGAAGTACAAAAAGCAGTGTCCAGACTACTGCCCTACGAGATTGAAGAGCTTAAAATTTATATCATGTCTCTAGTACAGCAAAACCCTGAATTAAATCAATGTTTAATTTATTTAAAACCATAAAAGAAAAGCGACCCTGAGGTCGCTTTTTTTATGCTTTTATTTGTTTGGTAACGGACTTATAATTTTTACATCTTGAAATGCAATAGCTCCTCTAATAATTCCTGAAATAACATCTTGTAAGGCTTCTATTATCTGCATTTTAAGTTCACTTTTATGGTAAATAATGCTGACTTCTCTTGCTGGTGATGGCTCTTTGAAGTAATGTAGGTTTTCTTTTTCTTTTTCTCTTACATCTATGGTGTGTAAATATGGAAGAAGCGTCATACCTAAACCTTCATTAGAAAGTTTAATCAAGGTTTCAATACTTCCGCTTTCCAATTGAAATTTATCGTCTACATGGTTTTTAAAAACTTTACACAGGTTTATTACTCCATCTCTAAAACAATGGCCATCCTCAAGGAGTAAAATGTCGTCAATTTCTAAATCAGATGCGTCTATTTTGCCATGTCCGTGTAGTTTGTGGTTTTTTGGGATATAGCTAACAAAAGGTTCAAAATAAAGTACCCGTTCTTTAATGTTATCATCTTCTAAAGGCGTAGCAGCAATGGCAGCATCTAAATGTCCATCTTTAATACGTGCCATAATCTCTTCTGTGGTTAACTCTTCTATTTTGAGTTTTACCTTAGGATGTTTTTTAATAAATGTTTTTAAAAACATTGGCAAAAGTGTAGGCATTATGGTTGGTATGATTCCAAGTTTAAATTCGCCTCCAATGAAACCCTTCTGTTGATCTACAATATCTTGGATTCTATAAGATTCGTTTACGATATTTCTAGCTTGGGTTACAATTTTTTTACCCACCTCTGTTAATTCAATAGGCTTTTTGCTTCTATCAAAAATCTGGACATCTAATTGGTCTTCTAATTTTTGAATCTGCATACTCAATGTTGGTTGGGTTACAAAACACTTTTCTGCCGCTTTGGTGAAATTTTGGTGTTCAGCTACAGCTAAAACGTAGTATAATTGTGTAATTGTCATTGTTGCTAGTTAAGGTTATAAAAGTATATAAACAATTGATAAAAACTATAATAAAGATTGTCAATTATAAATTAATTTTGGAATAGTTTATTATTATAGTTTTGTTTTTGAGATTATATAAATAACGGACGAAAATGTTAAACGTTTCGTAATAATTTACCTAGTAAGCGAATTGATTCATTTTGTCTTCATGACATGATAAGAGATGCGTTATAATAAGCCTCTTGCTTTTATCTCTAAATACTTATTTATCGTATCTATAGTTAAATTCTCTGGGGTAGTAAGTATAGAGTAGATACCATATTTTTTCAGCTCGTTGACTATCAGGCGTTTTTCGAAAGCAAATTTTTCAGCGATAACCTTATCGTAGGCTTGTTGAACGGTTTCGGCTTTATTCCTTATGAGACTATTTAGTTCGGTATTCTTAAAAAATATAACAACAAGAAGATGGCTTTTAGCAATACCTTTAAGATAGGGTAGTTGCCTGTGCAGTCCATCTAATGTTTCAAAATTGGTGTAAAGTAGTATTAAACTTCGGTGCGTAATATTTCGTTTAATATCTGCGTATAATCTTCCGTAGTCACTTTCAAAAAAATCGGTATTAACGTTATAAAGGGCTTCAAGAATTAAGTTCATTTGTGAAGTACGCCGTTCGGCAACTACACGATTTTCAACTTTTTTAGAGAAAGAAAAAATGCCAGCTTTATCCTGTTTTTTCAGTGCTACATTAGAGATTACCAAAGACGCATTAATCGCATAATCTAGAAGAGATAGTTCATTAAAAGGCATTTTCATGACACGACCTTTATCGATTACCGAATAAATTGGCTGGGATTTTTCATCTTGATATTGATTGACCATTAATTGGTTTTTCTTGGCCGTTGCTTTCCAGTTTATGGTTCTTAAATCATCACCTTGTACATATTCTTTAATTTGTTCAAATTCCATGGTATGTCCCAACCTACGCACCTTTTTAATACCATATTGGTTCAGATTATTGCTAATGGCCAATAAGTTGTATTTACGTAACTGGATAAAGCTGGGATAGGTTGGCACCATATCACCTTCATTAAAACTGAATCGCCTTGCGACGAGTCCAAACACTGAGGTTGCGTAAATGTTGAGTTTGCCGAAATGGTATTCGCCTCTTTCGGTTGGTCTTAATTCGTATTCCAGTTCATTAACGCTACTAGGTGCTAACTTTCTGTATATTTTAAAGTTTCTAACTTGAAATTGTTCTGGGATTTCATCAATAATTCTAATAAAAACTGGAAACGTGTAATAGTTCTCTATGCTTAAATGAATAGGGTTTTGGTCACCATTTGAGAGTTTTTCGGGTAATGTTCTAACACCTTTAATACCTCTTTTCGCTCTAAAAAGAATTAAAGCGTCTAAAGCTGTAAGTACCACTAAAACCAAAAGTAAAAGTTTAACTGTGTTAAACCAAACTGGAAAAATAAAACTGATTACAAACAAAATCATGATGCCAATGCAGGCATAGAAAAATCGGTTTTGTATGTAAAAGGGTTTTAGGCGTTTCACTAATATTAGTTAAAAAGTTAAAAGTTAAAAATTTATTTCCATTTCCAGTTTAGTTTGTTTTCTATTGGAATAGCAAGTTTGACAAATTCTTCCTTAAAATGATTTATATTTTTAATACCTCTTTTGGGAATAATAATAGAGGCATTTGTTGTAATATTTAAAAAGAAAGTCTCTTTGATTTCCGTCAAGGATTTTATTTCGCTAATTTTTGTTTTTGTTTCTCCTGTAAAATCTTCGGTTATAATTAAGTCTGAGGTTACTTCTAATTTTATGGGTTTAAAAAAACTGTTCTTATAGTTGTTATTTACAGATTTTATATAATGCTTTCTATACCTATATTTTGTATAGATAGGGTATAGAATAAACCAAATTATAGACAAGACTAGAAATATAATACTGAGGGTGGTTTTCCCCTTTGAATATTCCAAAAATGCGAAGACTAGGTAAATAGAAGGAATTAAAAATCTCATAATGAGTCTTCTCTTTTTTATACTTTCTGAATTGGAAGCAACAAATAGGTGATATTGAATAAAGTCGTCTTCATCTAGTGTATATTCTAACTTCATTTTGGCTTACCTAGGAATTTCAACAGCTTCAATAATCTGCTTAATAATTTGTTTTGTGGTAATACCCTCCATTTCACGTTCTGGAGTTACAATGACCCTGTGCTGTAATACTGGAATAGCGGCTTGTTTAATGTCTTCTGGCGTAACGAAATCACGTCCTCCCATGGCAGCAAAAGCCTTACTCGCTTTAAGTATAGCGATAGATGCTCTTGGCGAAGCGCCTAGATATAAAAATGGGTTGCTTCTGGTATTTACTATAATATCGGCGATATATTTTACTAAATGGGATTCAATAATGACTTGATTAACCAAGCCTTGGAATTTTGCAATTTGATCTTTTGATAGGTGAGCGGTAACCTTATCGGTCTTAGTGCCACCCTGTAATGCTTGTTCTCTGTTAATTATTTCTATTTCTTCCTCAGCATTTGGATAGTCGATATCAATTTTGAACAAAAATCGGTCTAATTGAGCTTCAGGAAGTCTATATGTTCCCTCTTGTTCTACCGGGTTTTGTGTGGCTAATACTATGAAAGGTAGGTCCATAATATATTTATGACCATCTATAGTAATTTGACGTTCTTCCATTACTTCGAACAGAGCGGCTTGTGTTTTTGCTGGTGCTCTATTAATTTCATCAATAAGAATCATGTTAGAAAATATAGGGCCCTGTTTAAACTCAAATTCTGAAGATTTTACATTAAAAACAGAAGTACCCAAGATATCACTAGGCATTAAATCTGGTGTAAACTGAATTCTACTAAAGCCTATATCTAGTGATTTAGCCAAAAGCTTTGCCGATATGGTTTTTGCAACCCCAGGAACACCTTCAATTAGGGAATGCCCGTTGGCTAGAATGGAAGCAATCAATAAATCAATCATACCTTTTTGCCCAACAATCACCTTTCCTATTTCGGTTTTAATAAGCGCTATGCCGTCTTGCAGTTCGGTTAAGTCGATACGTGTTTTAAAATTTAAATTGTCACCAATTTCTGTATTTGCACCAGCAAGTGTGTCTTCAAATTCTTGTTGTTCGTTTTGAGGCTTTAAAGCGTCATCTTGTGGGTTCTCTAAATGCTCCATAATTTATTTGGTATAAAAATCTTCAATTAATCTGTTAAGCTCAAGCAAGTCTGTTTCGGTACAGTTACTTTTAGCCTTTAAATTTAAAATAAGCGTAATTAATGCTTTAATATCGTTTTTGTCTTTATTGGATTTTAGACTTAAGTTTTTTATGAATTTGTCATCCAATAATTCAGTGTTTATATAGTATGTACGTCTTAAATGTTCTAAAAAGTACGTTATTTTTTTCTCAATAATAGTATTGTGGTCTTTAGTCTCATAGTAAAGATTACCTATGGTCTTGGTAAAGGCAATTGTTGAGTTTTCTAGTGGTTTAATAACTTTAACAATTCGTTGTCGTCTTTTAGAATTAAAAATCATGAAAAGAATTAAACTTACTAACGCCAGCCACCATGCGTTTCTTAAGGCCGGTTTGCTCAAAATAAACCTTAAAGGGGAGTTGCTCAAATTCGTATTGGTCTTATTTCGAGAATCAAAATGAATAACATCATCCTGTAAATAAGACATAACAGCAGCAGCATACTTTTTATTGTTGTTTTTTAGAAGATGATAGTTTGTGAAAGCTACGGGTTGTAGGTGCAGATAAATATTGCCCTGACCATGTTCTATCTTTACGAAGTTTACCTTGTTAACAGCGTCGAATTTTTGATATCCCAAAACAGTTGTCGACAAGGAATCGAGTTTAGAAAAATAATTGTTACTAAGTCCTTTTTCTACCTTAATAGAGTCTTCTTTGAATAAGGGGTTTGCCAAACTAAATTCGGCACTTCCAATAAAATCATATGCATATTCAATTTTAGCAGAAAGGCTGTCTAAAATCATTTTTGGTGGATAATTGGAAGCAATGAATACATCGTTACCATGTGATGCAAAGTCCAATAGTTCTTGAGCAGAAATATCATCTGTTTCAGAAAACCCTTTAATAAGCATATAAGTTCCGCTTGTGTTGTATAGGCTGTCTTCCCAATTATATAAATCATCAAAATACTCATAAGGTGTGGTCTTAATAGACTTTACGTCGCTATTGGGAAATAGGTTTTTTAGTTGGTCATGAAAAATAAATGTGCCATAGGGTTTTTTATGTAACTCGTTGTAGGTTTTAGACCAGTCTATAGGTTTTGGTTTAGAGAAATCTATGGCAATTACAATAGCAAAAAGTAATACCAGAAGCCCTAAATATATTTTTAGTGTTTTATTCATGCTTCTACTGTTTTTAATAGTTTAGTAAAAGCATGTTTTGCTTTGTTAAATTCGTTTGGGTTTACATCGAACTCACCATACCAGATATAGTTGTACAGGTAAGAAGTGTATGCAAACTCTTTTTTTAAGTTATCTTGAGTTATTTCATTTTGGTAGTCGCTGTTGGTTTTTTCAACATCATATTCTATAATCTCGGCTTGCGTTAAAAGTTTTAAAAGCCATAGGTAGTAATATCTTATGGCTAAGCGGAAGTTGTTTTCGCTTTCGGCTTTTTTGATTAGTTTTTTAAAATCAACAGCATGAATATTAGTCTCAATATCGGTAACAGGAATGATATTCTTATCGGAAGATTTCCCAAAAACCCAAGCCCCTTCCTTGTTGATAACGGCCTTAAAGATGAAGAATATAACTAATAGAAAAATTATAACACCAGCTATTTTTAAAGCCATATCTGTAGCTTCTGAAGCTTGACCTTCATTTTGTAAATCGAATAAATCTTTGAAAAAGTCATTCAGCCATTGTTTAAAACGACTCCACCACCCAGAGTTTTCAACGTTTCGTTCGTAGATAAATTCTTCTTCAATATAAATATCGTTTAAATCGCTGAAGTGCCTTGGTGATATTTTGGTTGACCTATCAACCTTTAAGCTATCGTTATTAATTGCAAGATGTTCTTGGTTTTGTGCAAAACAAGTTACGCTAAGCCATAGAAAAACGATATGTAATAACAGTCTTTTACTCACCAGATCCAATTAGGTCGATATCATCTTTGGTATTAATGTTTTCTTTGCCCTCCTTTAAACCGTAATAAACGATGCCCTGGTTTAACTGAACGATGTTTCCAAGGATGGCGCCCAAAATAAATGAGATGAAAAAAACAGACATCATAATGATGGTAAATGTTAAACCAATTTCATCATTAGAGGGTTGGTCGCCGTCGTAGGTTGAAGAAAATAAACTTGCCATACCAAAAAAATACGGTATGAGGCCAACAACGTTTTGTGCTATATAGCTCATTAAATAAAAAATACCAACGCTACCAATAGCAGCCCAAAATTTGCTCGTTATTAGAGACCATGAATATCCAAAACACTCCCAGATTCCCTTTTCATCATTTAAATATTCCATAAGCGTCATGGTGTAAAACAGCATGAAGCCTCCAAATAGCAATGGAATAGCTAAGATTCCTATAATGGTAATCATTAAAATAAAAGAGCATATACCCAAAACAATAATTAATGGGATAAAGAGAAGGATACTACAGATTACAAAAACTCCAATCTTACCAAGGTTGTTCTTATAAGTAGAAATAATATCTTTCGTATCAAATCCTTTTCCCGAATTTTCGTTGTACAACTTTAAATAAATGGGCATGTAAGCATACGATACTGTTCCAGCAATTAAAGCGACAATCACGAAGAAGAATAAAAGCACTATGAACAATCCGAAATTATCATTCATAAAATTATCTATGGCAGACATATCCTGATTCCTCAATGCGCTACCAAAAATAAAATCAGTATAGAATTTTGTGAAGAAGTAACCCATTGCAAGCAGCAATAGAAGGAAAATACCATTAATGATGAAGTAGTGCTTAAAAAAATGCTTCCCATTTTGTTTTAGGAAGGCAAAAGTATCCTGAAAAAAATCACCAAATCCTCTAGACCTATATAACTGCATGTTTCTTTTTTAGTTTTTTATTTAGAATAAATGGGTAAATCAAGTAGTAGTAAGATATTATACTTAGTGTAGTTAATATAATGCCAACAGATAGCCAATTGGGCATAACGTTAGAAAACCTTGTAACATAACCTTCTAAAATACCTGCGGCAATGGTAAAAGGGAAGGTGCTAATTAATATTTTAACCCCATCTTTAACCCCTATTTTAAATGAGGTCATCCTTGAGTATGTCTTTGGGAATAATATACTTGCACCAAGAATTAACCCAGCGGCACCTTCTATGACTATGGCGAAAATTTCCATAGAACCATGAATCCAAATCCCTCTAACACTTTCCCAAAGAACCCCTTCTTGATAAAAGAAATATTGAAAAGATCCCAGCATAATACCATTGTAAAGCATAACAAGCCCTGTGCCTAAGCCGCCAAAAACGCCAAATATGAAGCACTTTATTCCAACATAAAGATTGTTTAAGGTAATTCCAAAGGCACTTCCCCAGTTACTTCCTTTTTTGTAAACAGCTACAGGGTCCCCTTTTTCAATATTCTCAAGGGTCATGTTTACATAATAGTCACCCAGAATTAATCTAACGAAAGAGTCATCAAAAGCTGCAGATAGTGCTCCTATGGCTACAAAACTGAAGAAAATAATGAAAGAGTATAATACGTATCGTCTGTATTGGTAAACAATTAGTGGGACTTCATTCTTCCAAAAGTGAACGACCCTATTAGTATCCTCGCGTTTGGTTTTATAGATTTTTTGAAACGCTTTAGCTGCTAGGTTATTAAGGTATATTATGGTTTTACTTTTGGGATAGTAAGTTTGAGCATAAGATAAGTCGTTTACCAAATGAATGTAAAGTGAAGCAAGCTCGTCTGGGTTTTTTAGGGTTTTTCCAAAAATAGCTTTTTCAAAGTTGAGCCATTTTTCCTTGTTTTGCTTAATAAAGGCAACTTCTCTCATAGAGAATCAAATCTACATAAATTTTTAATAAAGTACTTTATATCTTACAATTATTTAGGATAGATTTGTAACTTCATAACCTCATATTTTTTAATGGTAGAATTACAGATAAATACCACTCAAAACGTAAACATTAATTTTACTGCAGCCAGTATAGGTGAACGTATTTTGGCATATTTGGTTGATTGGTTAATCAAAATAGCCTATATCATTGTAGTCTATCAAATTACCTTTAATCTTTTTAAGATAGATGATGCCATAAGAGATTTAGATACGTGGTCACAAATAACAATTATTTTGGTTTTTTATCTACCGGTTATATTTTATTCTTTAATATTTGAAACCCTTTTAGATGGGCAGACTATTGGAAAGCGTATTCTAAGAATTCAAGTGGTTAAGATTGATGGCTATCAAGCCTCTTTGGCAGATTTTGTAGTGCGATGGTTTTTTAGAATTGTAGACATGAATATTATGAGTGGACTTGTTGCTATTGTAGCGATTGTTTTTAGTAACAGAAATCAGCGGTTGGGCGACATGACTGCAGGTACTTCGGTTATAGCTCTTAAAAATAAGGTGAATATTAGCCATACCATATTGGAGGATTTAAAAGAGGATTACGTACCCACCTATCCCAATGTTATTAAATTATCCGATAATGATGCCAGAATTATAAAAGAAACATTCACTAAAGCTAAAGAAAAAAGAGACTATCCTACACTTATTAAACTAAGAAAAAAGCTGATAGAAGTTGTTGAAATAAAAGAGGTGAAACAAAAGACCGATATGGAGTTTATAGATGTTATTTTAAAAGATTATAACTACTATACTCAGAACATGTAGTTCGTTTAATAAGTTCGTGGTTCTAGATTTCTGTTTTTAATCAATAATTTCAACCTTTCTTATATAAACGTTTCTCATTGGCCATTCACCATCGTCGGTTTCTACGTTGGAGATTTTATCAACGACTTCCATACCCTTTATTACTTTTCCAAAAATGGTGAAATCACCATCCAAATGATGAGCACCTTCTTTTTGTTGCACAATGAAAAACTCATAAGGTGAAGCCAGTTTATGTGGATTTTTTATTTCACTGCTAGGCATGGAAATAACGCCACGGTGATGTTTAAAACCTCTTTTGGTATCTGGAGGTAAAAGATATCTTCCTATGTGTGCTCGTTTTTTAGAAGTGTATTTATCGTCACCATTACCACCTTGAATTATGAAATTGGGCACAACCCTGTAAAACTGCGTACCATCAAAATACTTTTGTTTGGTTAGAAAAATAAAGTTGGAGCGATGAAAGCGGGTTTCTTCAAATAATAAGATATCTATGTTTCCAAAATCTGTGAAAATTCTAACCTTATTTTCTTTGTGTTCTTCGTTGTATTTTAAAAAGAACTCCATGGCACTTTTGGAGTCTAGCTTCGGAAATTCTCTTTCGGGTTCTTCTGAAACCTCCTTTTTTTTTGTCTTTTTTTCGGTTTTTGCTTGAGTGGTTTCTACTGTGGTTTTCTTTTTAGTTTGTTTATCTTCACAGTTCAAAAAAATCACAAAGAGAGCAGTAAGTAATATGTAGCGCATACCGAATGAATTTCAACGAGTTCTTACAATCAATTTCAAAAATAGAAAATATACCGCTTCCAGCCGAAGCATCACAGTTTAAAATGGTGCCACCGTTTCGGCAAGAGCTAGTAAAACGTCAAAGAGAAGCCATGAAAACGGCTAAAAGAGCTGGTGTTTTAGCTTTGTTTTATCCAGATACACAAAACTTAACTAAATTGGTTCTCATTTTAAGGAAAACCTACAATGGTGTTCATTCTGCCCAAGTAGGGTTTCCGGGAGGAAAGCTGGAGCCTCAAGATAATTCTTTACTGGATGCGGCTGTTAGGGAAACCTATGAGGAGATAGGTGTTCCTGTTGACCAAATAGAGGTGGTCAAAAAACTTACGGAAGTATACATTCCGCCTAGCAATTTTAATGTGCAACCTTTTATCGGAATCACGAGGAATAGTCCTTTTTTCGTAAAAGAGGAAGCCGAGGTTGAAGCTATTATAGAAGTAGATTTGTTACATTTTTTAGATGAAGATATCGTGATTTCAAAAAAAGTAAAAACATCGTATAATGTTGAAGTAGAGGTGCCTGCGTTTAAATTAAATGAATATGTGGTTTGGGGCGCAACGGCTATGATGCTTAGCGAAATTAAAGATATTTTTAAGCGACTTCTGTAAATTGTATATTTATTACATTTGTAGCCCTAACTAACAACGTACAATATTTCATGGGATTGTTTAAGCGAAATCCTTTCGGACATATACTTTTCTTAAAAAAGTGGCTCATTAGAATTTTAGGAGCTATGAGTCATAGACGATTTCGGGGTTTCAATGAACTTCAAATTGAGGGTTCTGAAATCATTAAGAATTTGCCAGATAAAAATGTGTTATTCATTTCAAATCACCAGACTTATTTTGCTGATGTGGTTGCTATGTTTCATGTGTTTAATGCTAGTCTAAGTGGAAGAGTTGATTCCATTAAGAATGTGGGTTATTTATGGAATCCTAAACTTAATATTTATTATGTAGCTGCAAAGGAGACCATGAAAGCTGGCTTGTTGCCCAAAATATTAGCGTATGTAGGTTCCGTAAGTATTGAGCGCACATGGAGGTCTGAAGGTAAGGATGTCAATAGACAGGTTCGAATGAGTGATATATCAAATATTGGTAAAGCTTTAGGTGATGGTTGGGTTATTACGTTTCCGCAAGGGACAACCACTCCTTTTAAACCCATTAGGAAAGGGACCGCACACATTATTAAACGCTATAAACCTGTAGTTGTACCCATTGTTATTGATGGATTTAGAAGGTCTTTTGACAAAAAGGGTTTGCGTATTAAAAAGAAGAATATTTTACAATCAATGGAAATCAAAGCGCCATTAGAAATTGATTATGATGGCGAAACTACCGAGGAAATTGTTAGTAGAATTGAATTTGCCATAGAGCAGCACCCTTCGTTCCTTAAAGTACTAACACCAAAGCAAATTAAAGAGCAAGAAGAGCTTAATAAGCTCAGGGAGTGGTAGGTTTTTTGAAACTCATTAATACACTTTAATACAATAAATAAACTTGTGTCTAATGAGTGTGTTGTTAGTTTGTTGATTTGATTTACAGATAATTATTCGTTAAATTTGCCCAAAAGAGTTGTTTTTAATATCCGTGTATTGGTTTTAAGCATCTGTTATAATATCTCCAAATCATAAGCTATGAATTGTTTTAATAATTTGAAAGTTCCTGCCATTTGTCTCATTTTTTTAATAATAGGTTTTAGTTGTTCTAATCAAACTGAAACGATTCAAAATAATGATGTTACAGAGGAAGAGGAACAGATAGAGGTAATTCTCCCCGATTTAGAAAAAGCAGCATTGAACTATTCCAATTTATGTGGTGGTTGCCATGGACAAAAGTTTGAGTCTTTTGTTGAAAGGGATTGGTTATATGGTGGCAATTTTGATGATATAGTGAACTCAATATCAAATGGTTATAAATCGAATGGGATGCCTTCTTATGAGAACGTATTTAATAGTCAAGAAATCAAAGATTTAGCAAATTATATTCTTCAAGAAATTGATGATAAAACAAAGGAAGATATTGAGAAAGAAAATCCAAATCTTTCTGGGGTTATAGAGTCCGAAAATCTTAATTTCCGACTAGACTTAATAACAGATAATCTTCCAGGTGTTCCCTGGGGAATGGTGCAATTACCTGATGGTGATTTTTTGGTTACTCAAAGAACAGGGAAGTTTTTTATGGTAACTAATGAAGGTACCGTATCCGAGATTTCTGGAGTTCCGGAAGTAGTAGCAGAAGGGCAGGGAGGACTTTTGGATGTTGTTCTGCATCCTAATTTTGAAGAAAATAATTTTATTTATCTAAGTTACTCGAGTGTAAATCCAGATAATTCAAACGAGAAAACGACTGCTGTTGCTAGGGGGCGACTTTCGGGGACTGTTTTAGAGGGTGTGGTTGAGATTTTTACCGCGAAGCCATATTTGAAAAGTACCAGTCATTATGGGTCTCGATTGGTCTTTGATAATGAAGGTTATCTTTTTGTAACTGTTGGAGATAGGAGTAATAGGGACATCTACCCCCAAGATTTAGATAACGATGTAGGAAAGGTGCATAGACTTAATGGTGATGGAACAATACCTACAGATAACCCTTTTTATAGTTTTCCTGATTACAGTAAATCTGTTTACGGTCATGGTGTAAGGAATCCACAAGGTTTAGCCAAGCACCCCGAAACTGGAGATATATGGGAAGGTGAACACGGGCCACGAGGTGGAGATGAAATTAATATTGTTAAAGCTGGAAAAAACTATGGTTGGCCCTTAATAACTTATGGTATTAATTACAATGGTACCCTTATTACTGAACAGACGGCCATGGATGGTATGGAACAGCCTATCTTTTATTGGGATCCCTCTATAGCTCCTTGTGGAATGGATTTTGTTGCTAGTAATTTTTATGGTCAATGGGAAAATGACCTATTTGTAGGGTCTTTAAAGTTTAGATATCTACATAGGTTAAAAATGGACGGAAACTCAGTAGTTGGTCATGAAGAACTGCTTAATGATATAGGTCGTGTTAGAGATGTGCAGATGGGTAAGGATGGTTATTTGTATATTTTGGTTGAAGGCCCTGGAAGGTTGATAAGACTAGTGCCTGAACAGTAATTCCAAAAGCTTAAAGTTTCTACTGTAATTTTTGTGTATTTAATGTTTCCTGTGAACTCCTTGAAAATTAATCATGACGTTTTAAAAATAAACTATCAAAAATGAGACAGCTAAAATTAATTTGGGATTTTAGAGGGCCAGATGCTTTGAGAATAGCAGAGCATCATGTTGTCCATTTAAAAGAATATATAGTTGCAGAACATTTAAAGCTGAATATTACAGGGATTGAACCTGTAAATGACTCACATGCCATTGCGTTTTTAGTTGTTGAAGAAAGTGAAATGCGAGAAGTTAGGGACGCTTTAAAGCCTCACAGGGGGCAGTTATATAATTCAAATTAGCTAAGTCTGGTTAATAACTCTTGATAACTCCACTTTAAATAGGTTTTCAATTTTTATATTTTGCGTTGTTAAAATTTAAAACGTAAATGAAGGTTTGTATAGCTGAAAAGCCTAGTGTTGCCAGAGAAATTGCTGCTGTTTTGGGTGCAAAAACCAAACATGATGGTTATTTTGAAGGTAATGGTTATGCGGTTACGTATACCTTCGGTCATTTATGTACTTTAAAGGAGCCCGTAGATTATAAGCCTTATTGGAAAAGCTGGGATTTAAACAATTTACCAATGCTACCTGAAAAATTTGAAGTTAAGGTAGTGGCTAATTCTGGCATTCAAAAACAATTTAAGATTGTTAAAAGCTTATTCGAAAAAGCTGAGGTAGTCATAAACTGTGGTGATGCTGGTCAGGAAGGGGAACTAATCCAGCGTTGGGTAATGAATGAGGCTAATTATAAAGGTGATGTAAAACGCCTTTGGATTTCTTCACTTACTACCGAAGCCATAAAAGAAGGCTTTGAAAATCTTAAATCGGCAAAAGATTATGATAATTTGTACTATGCTGGTTTTTCTAGGGCCATTGGAGATTGGTTATTAGGCATTAATGCCACCAGATTATATACTGTTAAGCATGGTGGGTACAAACAAGTGCTTTCGGTTGGTAGGGTGCAAACACCCACTTTAGCTATGGTGGTAGATAGGTTTAGGGAAATAGAAAACTTTAGACCAACACCATTTTGGGAGCTTCAAACCAAATATCGTGATACGCTTTTCAGTTATGAGGAAGGTCGTTTTTTTAAAAAAGAAAATGGGCAAATTTTAGCAGATAAGGTAAAAGAAAGTGATTTTGAAATAGTTTCTATCACAAAAAAGAAAGGTAAGGAGTATGCACCCAAGCTATTCGATTTAACAGGACTACAAGTATACTGTAATACCAAGTTTGGATTTTCTGCCGACGAAACACTTAAGATTGTTCAAAGTTTATATGAGCAAAAAGTAGTGACTTACCCAAGAGTAGATACCACATTTTTACCAAGTGATATTTATCCAAAGGTTGAAGGGATATTAAAAAAGTTGACTAATTATGTAACCTTAGTGCAACCACTTTTAGGTAAAACCATTAAAAAATCAACAAAAGTTTTTAATGATAAAAAAGTAACTGACCACCACGCAATTATCCCAACCGGTATGCAAAACCGTTTACAACCTGCCCAGCAGCAAGTGTACGATATTATCGTTAGGCGTTTTATAGCGGTATTTTACGCCGATTGTTCTGTTGCGAATACCCATGTTATTGGAAAAGCTGCAGAGGTAACCTTTAAGACAAACGGAAAAGAAATATTGGATAAAGGTTGGCGTATCGTTTTTGAGTCTCCAAATACTAAAGAAAAAGAACCCAATCTTTTGCCTAATTTTCAGGAAGGCGAAAAAGGGGCTCACGAACCTTCTTTTTTAGAAAAGGAAACTAAACCTCCAAACCAATTTACCGAGGCCTCTTTGTTACGTGCCATGGAAACAGCAGGGAAGCAAGTGGAAGACGAGGAAATGCGAGATTTAATGAAAGAAAACGGGATAGGAAGGCCATCTACTCGAGCTAATATTATTGAAACGCTTTTTAAAAGAAAATATATAAAGAGAAATAAAAAGCAGGTACTGCCAACAGATACAGGAATTCAGTTAATAGATACTATCCAAAATAGTTTATTGAAATCGGCCGAATTAACAGGGCGCTGGGAAAAGCAACTAAAGGATATTGAAAAAGGCGATTTTAGTGCAGGTGCCTTTATAAATAATATGAAACGTATGGTTGATGCCTTGATCTATGAAGTAAGAAGTGAAACAAGACGTGCGAATATTTCTTTTGAGGCTAATACGAAAAAAAACAAAGATAAAATCAAGGCAAAAAAGCATGCTGGAATTACTTCAGAAACTTGTCCCAAATGCAAAAAGGGGTCTATAATTAAAGGGAAGACAGCTTATGGGTGTAGTTCCTATAAATCTGGGTGTGATTTTAAAATGCCTTTTAAAGTTCATGATAAAAAGATATCGGAAAAGCAATTTCTAAGAATACTTCAAAAAGGTTCAACTGTTAATTTAAAGGGGTTTAAAATTGATTCCGGAACTGTAGAGGGGCTTTTGCGGTTCGGTGAAGACTTCAAACTAAAATTGGAGCCAAAACAAACCGTTTTACAATCTGAGCCTGAAGAATTGTTGTGTCCTAAGTGTAAAAAAGGAAAGATAATTAAAGGTAGTACAGCTTATGGTTGTAGTAGTTATAAGGAGGGATGCGATTTTAGAGTGTCTTTTAAAGTGGTAAAAGAAAAGATTAACGGAGATGTGCTAACTAAACAACTGGTTTATAACATCTTAATCGATAATTTTTGACTCAGACATCTTTATATTGATAACTTACTTTTTTTAGCCCAAAAAATCTAATTATACAATGAACAATAATTTTATATTAAATTTTACTCCAACGGGTATGATTCCTACTAAGGAAATGACTGAGCATGTACCTCTATCTGTAGAAGAAATTGTTGAGGATGTGCATAGGGCAAATGAGATAGGTATAACTATGGTTCATCTTCATGCTCGTGATGAAGTTGGCGTACCTACTTATAAACAAGACATTTATTCTAAAATAGTAGAGGGTATAAGAAAATATGCCCCAGAATTAGTATTGTGCATATCTCTCAGTGGAAGGAATTTTGGAGAACTAGAAAAACGTAGCGAACCATTGATGATGGAAGGCGTTTTAAAACCGGATATGGGAAGTCTTACGTTAAGTTCTTTGAATTTCAATAGAACAGCAAGTGTGAATAGTCCTGATATGGTTCAAAGCCTTGCCCGAATTATGAAAGAGAAAGGTGTCGTTCCTGAGCTTGAAGCTTTTGATATTGGTATGATAAATTATGCTAAATACCTAGAAAGAAAGGGGCTTCTGGAACCTCCATACTATTTTAATCTACTATTTGGTAACATAGCATGTTCTCAAGCAAATTTATTGCACGCAGGAGTTATGATTAATGATTTACCTAAAGAATCATATTGGAGTTTAGCAGGTATCGGTAACGAGCAACTTAAAATGAATTCTTTATCCTTGGCATTTGGTGGAGGTGTTAGAGTTGGTTTAGAGGATAATATTTGGTTTGATACTAATAGAACAAGATTAGCAACAAACTCTGAGTTATTAGAGAGAGTTCATTTTATTGCGGAAGCTAATGGAAGAGATTTAATGACTGCTAAAGAATTCCGAGAACACTTGAACTTAGCTCCAGGAAATGGTCTTTACGGCAGAATAAATTCATAAAACATTCATTTTGGAAGAAGATAAAGTATTAAATGTTTTAGGCTACTTGCCTATGAGTTTGAATATATTATTGGAAATTGTAGAGGAGTCAATAGGAATAAGCTCTTTCAATATTTATAAAAATATAGCTGTAGATGATAAAGAAAATGCTTTTTCTCCTCATTCTAACTGGAATATAAATTTTTACGATTCTCTTAAGCCCAATTTTGACAAGGATGAATTATTTGTTATTTCAGTTGTAGGTGTAAAGTCCAAAGAGCATGTTTATAAATGGTTCAAGGCGAGTACTAATGTGTGCGATAGCAAGTTTATCAATCTAATACATCCCAAAGCGTTTGTGTCTAAGTCTGTAAATTTGAATTACGGTTTACAAGTAGAACCTCAAAGTACTATAGCTGCATGCTCATCTGTAGGTTTTGGAGTAAATGTTAAACGAAATTCTAGTATTGGGCATCACTGTGAAATAGGTGATTTTGTGACTATAAATCCTGGTGCCACCATTAGTAGTTATGTGCAAATTGGTCGAAATACAATGATTGGCTCGGGTGTATCCATTAAAGATAATGTTAAGATTGGTGATAACTGTATAATTGGTGTAGGAAGTGTAGTCGTTAAAGATATACCAAGCAATTCGATTGCTTATGGAAATCCGTGCATAGTACATAAAAATAATGAAAAACAAAAGAGGGGTGGTTAAAAACTTTATCATCTACAAGCCCTATGGTGTTCTAAGCCAGTTCAGAAGTAACGATTCAAAACAACAATCAAAGCAATTTTTAGGGAGTTTAGGAGATTTTCCAAAAGAAACTATGGCTATTGGGAGGTTAGATGAAAAGTCTGAGGGTTTATTATTGCTAACTACCGATGGGAAATTAAGTGATTTTATAAATAGTAAAAAAATAGAAAAGGAATATTACGCTCAGTTAGATGGTGATATAACTTTTGAAGCTATTTCTAAATTAGTAACAGGTGTTCAAATTGGTTTGAACGGTAAAAAGTATAAAACTAAGCCCTGTAAAGTTTTTAAGCTAGAGGAAGTTCCCGATTTACCTAAGCGTTCTAAAAAAATAAGGGATGATAGGCACGGACCAACGAGTTGGATTTCTGTTACTTTGAATGAAGGTAAGTTTAGGCAGGTACGTAAAATGACTTCTGCTGTTGGCTTTCCTACTCTAAGATTGATACGCGTTAGAGTTGGTAAAATTCAACTTGGTAAAATGGAAGTAGGAGCTGTTATAGAAGTTCCAGAAATAGATGTTTAACTACAAATAGGCTCATTAAAATAGGTCTAGATTAGTATCCTTTTATTATTTAAACTTCTAATTTTTTTAATTCGTTATAGTTTCTGTTCAATCGTTTCAACAGAAGACCGTAAATAAGCTTGTAGAAGAGCCAGATTACAAGAGTAAATATTGCTGTGACTAGTGTAATGATTACAACTAGTAAAATCAATCCGGTATTATCAGCTTTTTCAATGAGTTTTATGGCGTTAGGATCGTTTTGAAACGTATAATAAATACCTATTATCATTGAGGCACCAACCATAATAAGGTTATAAAGCACGTAGTATTTAATTACTTTTCGTGTTCTTATTATATTTTCCATGAGCCTTCTCGCGCTGTCGGTTACTGAAATCGATTTATAAGATTTATATAGTAGGTATATAAAAAGAAGAATGATGCCATAGCTGAAAATAGTAAGTATCATCATGGTGCTGTCGGAGTAGACAGAGTCCAGACGTTCTCTATAACTGTCTGATGTGAAATAAGGGATTGAGTTGACCAAAATCCAGAAGAAAAGTTCTGCGATACTAATGTAGAAAAGCAGCTTAACAATAGAGGAAGATTTCTTGTGTAACATGGGCAAAATATCTTTAGCAGATAGTTTATCATGTTGTTTCTCCTTATTCCAATCTTTCTTTAATAAATCTAATCCATCCATAGTTCTACGGATTTAAAATGGTTCTTAACTTGTTCTTAATTCTGTTCATCTTCACTCGTGCATTTACTTCGCTAATACCCATAGTTTCACTAATCTCTCTGTAGTCTTTGTCTTCTAAATACAAGAAAACAAGAGCTTTTTCAATGTCGTTTAATTGGTGTACGGCTTTATAAAGTACTTTAAGCTGCTGTTCTTCGGTATCATCATAATCCTCAGATTTCATTTTAAAAGCTACACCATCATAATCTTGCGTACTAATGGTTCTCTTCGATTTTCTGTATAAAGTAATAGCTGTATTTAAACCAACTCTATACATCCAGGTGCTAAATTTGGAGTCGCCTCTAAATTTAGGGTACGCTTTCCATAACTGAATAGTTATCTCCTGGAACAAATCGTTATGCGCATCATAATTATTAGTATACAAGCGACAAACCTTGTGTATAATGTTCTGATGCTTCTCAAGAAGTTCAACAAAATTCTGTTCTGATTCGTTTTTCAATGTGATGGTTTGGTTACAATGATAAGTAGCCAAATATTTTAAAATGTTACAACAAATCTTAAAAATAATATTTTAAAACTCAATTTGTCTACTTCAAATTCGAAGTTTTAGGCCTTCGGGTTATAAAGGGGCTCAACGAAAAGTCGATAATCCACAAAGATAAAACTAAGACTGCTGAGTACTAGGCACACTCAAATAAAACCCAATTCATCCCTAAGATTTTACAGTTCGGTATCTAAAAATTTAAGGATTTTAAATGAGTATGCATTTTTGCCTTGTCAATCAATAATAACGAACAGAAAAGATAAATCATGAAACAGTTAATAGTTATCTTAATCACTTTGTTAAGTATACATTTAAGTGCGCAGACCTCAATTACAGGAAGTGTTTTAAATACAAAAAACGAACCTATTATAGGGGCCAATGTTTATTTAGAAGGTACTTATGATGGTTGTACCTCTAATGATACAGGAGCCTTTACATTCGAAACTACCGAGACAGGTACTCATACTTTGGTGGTTTCATACCTTTCTTATGAAACCTACACAATGGTTGGGGACTTATCATATATGAAAGATTTGACCATCATACTAAAGGATGATGTTAATACGCTTGATGCTGTTGTGCTTTCAGTTGGAACTTTTGCGGCAGGAGACAACAGTAAGGTAAATGTGCTAAAACCCCTAGATGTTGTTACAACAGCAAGTGCATTGGGAGACTTTGTTGGTGCTTTACAAACGCTACCAGGAACATCAACCGTATCGGAAGATGGAAGATTATTTGTTAGAGGTGGTGATGCCAACGAAACTCAAATATTTATCGACGGGATTAGAGTTTTTACACCATATACGCCCACAACCAATAATACGCCAACACGAGGACGGTATTCGCCTTTTTTATTCGATGGTATTACGTTTTCTACGGGTGGTTACTCAGCCGAATATGGACAGGCCCTATCTAGTGTTTTGTTGTTGAATACCATTGATGAACCAGATCAAGAAAAAACAGATATTGGAATTATGAGTGTTGGGGCAACATTGGGAAATACCCAAAAATGGAAAAAAAGTTCATTAAGTGTTAATGCATCTTACATTAATCTAACACCTTATTTAGAGTTGTATCCCGATAGAAACGCATGGGAAAAACCTTTTGAAACAGTTTCTGGGGAGGCTGTGTTTAGGCAAAAAGCAAATAATGGATTATTCAAATTATATGGTGCTTTCGATGCTACAAATTTTCAATTAACTCAAGAAGATATTAATCACCCAAACGGGGTAGGCTTCAAATTAAATAATGATAATGTATACGTTAATGGTTCTTATTCTGGAAAATTAAATAGTACTTGGAATGTGTTTGGGGGTTTGAGTTTTACGCATGCTAATAACCGCATTCAGTTTGATGCCAATAATGTTGATGATACAGAAAACTCCTTACATGCTAAAGTTAAGTTTAAAAATAGAATCAATAACAGGTTTAAGCTCTATTTTGGAGCAGAGTATTTTGCAACCAATTTTAAGGAAAAGTTCCAAAATGAGACAATTAACACACCTAGTTATGGTTTTGAAAATAATATAGCGGCTGCTTTTATAGAGGCTGATATTTTTACGTCGAAAGAACTTGCTTTTAAAACTGGCTTAAGAGCAGAGTATAGCGATATTTTTAATGATTTTACTGTAGCGCCCCGATTATCATTAGGATATAAAACGTCCAATAAAAGCCAGTTGTCTTTGGCTTATGGAAACTTTTATCAGAACCCTTCCAGCAATATTCTAAAGTTTGAACAAGATTTAAAACCTCAAAACACATCACATTATATAGTGAACTATCAATACAATGATGATGGACGCATTTTTCGAGCGGAAGCATATCTCAAAAAGTACAATAACCTAGTTAAGTTCGATACACAGTTTGCATCTTTCGATAGTAGTTTTAATAATTCTGGAAATGGGCACGCTAGCGGCATTGATTTCTTTTGGAGAGATAGTAGAACAATAAAGAATTTTGATTACTGGGCAAGTTACTCTTTTCTGGATACGAAGCGAAATTATAACAATTATCCTGTCGAGGCTCAACCTAATTTTGCCAATACACACAATTTGTCTTTAGTAGGTAAGTATTTCATAACCGATTGGAAAAGTCAAGTTGGTTTTAGCTATGGATTTGCATCGGGGAGAACATTTACAAATCCTAATATACCAGGATTTTTAAATGAAAAAACAAAGTCGTTTAACAGTTTGAGCTTGAATTGGGCTTATCTTGTATCTCCGCAAAAAATACTGTATGCCTCGGTTAATAATGTACTGGGTTTTAAGAACATTAACGGGTATCAGTATTCGAATACTCCAGATTTAAATGGAGATTTTAACAGGCGAGCATTAAGACCAGCGGCAGATCAATTCTTTTTCATAGGTTTCTTTTGGACAATTAGTGAAGACAAGAAGAGTAATCAATTGGATAATTTGTAATTATTTGTAGAGAAAAAACACATGTTTTTATCTGCAAATAATTAATTATATTGCTGTTGATTAATAATTTTAATAAATCATATTTGTGGGACAGGTCATAACATTCGGAGAGGTTTTAATGCGTATTTCACCTCGTGGCAAAAAGAAGTTCATTCAATCTAACGTGGTTGAGTTTTTTTTTGGTGGAACAGAATTAAATGTTGGTATTTCTATTGCAAACTTTGGCGGAAAGGTTAAGCATATTAGTGTGGTTTCTGATGATTTTATTGGTGATACGGCTATTTCCTATATCAACAAGTTTGGGGTTAGTACATCTTCTATTGGCAGAACGAAAAGACCTTTAGGTGTTTATTTTTTTGAAGTTGGAGCAGTTATGAGACCCAGTACGATATCTTATAACCGGTCTCATTCATCGTTTTCAGAAATAAAACCAGAAATGGTGAACTGGCAAAAAGCATTGGCAAAGGGAGAGTGGATGCATTGGACGGGTATTACGCCGGCATTATCTAAAAATGCATTCGATATACTAAAGGCGGGTTTAACTTTAGCAAGGGAAAAAGGCATGACCGTTTCTGCAGATCCAACTTACAGAAGTGGTTTATGGAAATATGGTAAAGACCCCAAACAGGCATTAATTGAATTGTTAGAGCTTTCTACGGTCTTTATTGGGGGTATAAATGAAATGAACGAGGTTCTAGGTACTAATTATTCATACTCTAACGAAGATTTTATTGAAGCCTCCAAGCAATTAATGCAAAAGTTTCCATCTATAGAGAAGGTGTTCGATAAGATACGCACTTCTTTAAACTCCTCATGGCATAAAATAAGAGCCAGAATGTGGAATGGGGAACATTTTCAGGAAACAGAAGATTTAGATATTACTCATATAGTGGATCGTATTGGTACAGGTGATGCTTTTGCTGCAGGGTTGATTTATGGGCTTAGACGTTTTGACGATTTTAAAGCGATGAAATTCGCAAGTGCTGCTTGTGCTTTAAAACATACTTACGAGGGAGATGTTAACTTAACCACGGTAAACGAGGTTATGGGTATTTTAGACGGAAATACTTCAGGAAGATTTAATAGGTAAATTATTAAACTTTTGTCTTCGTTTTATTTTAGTTCCCGAAGTTTCAGCAAACTTTTTTTATCATTCTTGTTCGCAACTATAAAAGAGGTGAAATTCACTTATTATTCATGTTTTAGTTCGGTTAAAATAATCCACTAGTATTAAAAAAAACTTTTTCTATTCATTAAAATACTACCTTTTTAATGGAAAACACTTTGCTTAAGGTGTTGCTTTACAGTGTTTAAGGTCGGTTATTCATGATTTTGGTCATAGTTTAATACTATGTTTAATCATAACTTTAAGATATAAATTTTAGAGTCATGAAACCAAAAAAGAATCCAAACTTAGAAATTGGCCGCAATAGCAGCTTGTATTTTGCTATTGGGTTAAACTTGATGTTACTTTTTTCGTGGCAGATGTTAGAATTCAAGACTTACGAAAAAGATGTAGTATCTATTGACGTTTTAGAAATGGAGAATGAATTGGAAGAAGAAATTCCAATTGTTGATCAAATAGCAACACCTCCGCCACCACCACCGCCTCCAGCTGTAATTCAGGAGAATTTACAGATTGTAGAGGATGTAGAAGATGTTGAAGAAACCATAATCGAAAGTACTGAAACAAGTCAGGACGATGCCATAGCCGATGTTGTGGTAGAAGTTAGCGATGTTGAGGTTGTTGAAATTGAAGAGGAGGTAGAGGTAGCATTCGCTGTTATTGAGGATGTTCCTGTTTATCCAGGCTGTGAAGGGTTGTCTAAAGTTAAAACTAAGGCTTGTTTTCAAAAGAAAATACAAGAACATGTTATAAACCACTTTACTTACCCGCAATCTGCTTTAGATATGGGTATTCAAGGTCGAGTTTCAGTTTTGTTTGTAATAAACTCCAAAGGCTATGTTTCAGGAATTAGATCCAGAGGGCCTGATAGGGTCTTAGAAAAAGAGGCAGAACGCATTATTGGTCTTTTACCAAAGATGAAACCTGGCAAACAAAGAGGTAAACCTGTTAAAGTATCTTATGCAGTGCCTATCTTCTTCAAGTATCAGGAAGGTTAGGGGTGTAAATCGTACTTTATATCAATGTGGGGAAGCCAAGAGATTACAAATCTCTTGGCTTTTTTTGATGATTTACGGTTCATCTCACAAAAACAACAATTCGGTAATTCAATTTTTAAATATGTTGACTTTTGGGAGATATTTGTTTCACAATTAAAAACAAAATAATATGCAAAATCTAGCAACAATTTTTTCTTTGATAGTTCTTAGTGTGTTTCAGGCAATGTATTCTCAAAGTGAAGAACAGAATACAATTACTGTTACGATCACAAATTTCGATACCAATCAAGGAAACGCAGTAATTGGTTTATACAATTCAGAGGGTGATTTTCTGGTAAAAAGTTATAAGAGCATACACACAAACATAACAAACCATAGTTGTAAAGTGGTATTTGAAAACATTCCCGATGGTGTTTACGCTATATCCATGTTCCACGATGAAAATGACAATAAAATACTAGACAAAGGCTCTTGGGGAATACCTAAAGAAGATTATGGTTGTTCTAATAACGCTAAGGGCTTTATGGGGCCACCAAAATGGAAGGATGCTAAATTCGAGGTAAAAGGAAAATCAATAAATCAACATATAAAACTTTAAAAATCAATCAAAAATGAAAAATGTAATCATTATGGCCGTGTTGCTTATTACAGGGCTCGGACAATCTCAAAGTAATTATGAAAAAGGAATGAACAAGGCTTTCGAGCTTTGGGGGCAAGGTAACCCAACAGAAGCTGCAAATTTATTCGAGAGAATAGCCAATGTAGAGCAGGATAATTGGTTGCCATCCTATTACGTGGCCCAAATTAATGTAATTTATAGTTTTGGAGAAAAGGATAAAGATAAGTTAACGTCGAAGTTGAAAAAAGCTCAGGATTTCATTAACGACGCCACTGCTATTTCTAAAAACAATCCTGAAATCATGGTGTTACAGGCCTTGTTGTATACGGCTTGGGTAGCGCACGATGGTGCAACTTATGGCATGACTATGTCGCCAAAAGTAACCGAGATTTATGCTAAGGCAAAAGCCATTAATCCTAATAACCCAAGAGTGGTGTATTGTGAAACAGAGTGGAATATGGGGGCGGCCAAATTTTTTGGACAGGACACAGCACCGTTTTGTAAAGATTTAGAAAAAGCCTTAGAACTTTTTGCTAATTTTAAAGCTGAAACTCAATTTCATCCTAGTTGGGGAAAAGATCGCGTTGAATCGTTATTGAATTCTTGCGGACAATAACGGAAACAAATTTTAATACTTAAAATAACGAAATGAAACACCTAGTTAAAAATATAATAATCTGTTTTATAATTGGAATAACCGTGTTTTTAGCTGGGAGCTTCCTTTCTGATGGGTTTGATAATAAAAGTACCGAAGAATTATTGCTAAGCTTTGTGCTTTATCAACTTTACTCGTTCGTTATCGGGTTTTCCAACATGTATTTTTTCGATTATATGAATAATCGCTTTTGGAAGAAAAATGAAACCGTAAAGCGTATTTTAATAGGAGTTTTTGGTGCAACTTTAATTACTCTAGCGTGTTTGTTTGTTATGAATTTGCTGGTCGCTGTAAGTTTAAGAGGTTGGTCTGTTCAGCAGTTTTTATCAAATCAATCATTTGGTAATTATGAATTTGGTCTATGGGTTACGCTCATTGCTTTATTAATATTCCATGCTATTTATTTTTATAATAGATATCAACAAAACAGAATAAAAGAGCAAAAGGTAATTGCTGGTACCGCTAGTGCTAAATTCGATGCTTTAAAGAATCAGCTAGACCCACATTTTCTGTTTAACAGTCTAAATGTTTTAACTAGCTTAATTGATGAGAATCCAGATAAAGCACAAGATTTTACAACTTCGTTGTCTAAAGTATATCGTTATGTTTTGGAGCAAAAAAATAAGGAATTAGTTTCTGTAGATGAAGAACTGCAGTTTGCCAAAACTTACATGTCTTTGTTAAAAATGCGATTTGAAGACAGTATTGTTTTTAACATGCCAGAAAAGGCTATCAATCCAGAAAGCAAGGTGGTGCCTTTGTCGCTTCAGTTATTGTTAGAGAATGCAGTTAAGCATAATATGGTTACCTCTAGTAAACCATTGCACATAAAGATTTTAGAAGAAGATGGGTATTTAATAGTTCAGAATAACCTACAGCCCAAGCAAATAGTGAAAAAGAGTAGCGGTGTCGGCCTAAGTAATATTATGCAGCGCTACGACTTATTAACCACAAGAAAAATAGATATCAATAAAGAATCAACTAAGTTTTCGGTAGCTATACCGATACTTACAAAACAAATATCGGTTATGAGACCAAAATCATCAAATGAAATAGACGACAGTTATTTGCGTGCTCGAAATCACGTAGAAGAGCTTAAAGGCTTTTATTATAGCCTAGTATCATACATTTTTGTAATTCCTTTTTTAGCTTTTATCAATTATAAGACCTATTGGAACTTCCAATGGTTTTGGTTTCCCATGTTAGGTTGGGGAATAGGGTTGGTGTTTCAGGCCTTCAGAGTTTTTGTAAACGATGGTGCCTTTGGAAGAAACTGGGAAAAACGAAAAATTGAACAGTTCATGCGAGATGAGGAATCATCATCTCGATGGAATTAAAAAAAACAACTTATGAGACGATTAGAAGAAACAAATACAGAGGATAGATTTAGAAAGGAAGATGCTTATTTAAGAGCTCAAAAAAGAATAAAGGAGCTTAAAGGTTTTTATGCCCATGCTTTTTGGTACGTGGCCGTTAATATTTTTATTTTCGTGACTATCGGTGCGAATTCAAACTGGAACGTTTGGCACTTTGGTACCTTTGCGACACCTATATTTTGGGGTATTGGCTTAGCTTTTCATGCCCTTGGTGTTTTTGGAAAGAATTTATTTTTCAGTAAATCTTGGGAAGAGAGACAAATCAAGAAGTTTCTCGAAGAAGATGAAAGGAGATTGAATTGACCATGGCATCCAAAGAGGATATAAACAAGTATTCCAAAGCTAAAGAGCGGGTTAAACATGTTAAAATGTTTTATTTGCATTTGGTGGGGTATTTTATAGTTGTAGTACTTTTGTTGTACAATGTTTATATTTTAGGAGAAAACAACCCATACAAAGATTTCTTTCTATGGTTTAATTCCATCATAATTATAGCTTGGACGGTTTTTATCATATTGCATGGTAGGTGGGTGTTTAAAGGCAAAACATTTTTCTCTAAATCATGGGAAGACAAGAAAGCTCGTGAATTTTTGGAAAAACAAAAAGATAAAGACGATAATACAAAAATTTGGGAATAACATGAGAGTCATAATTATAGAAGATGAAAAACCATCGGCAAGACGTTTGCAACGTATGCTCGAAAAGTTAAATATTCAAGCCGAGACGATGCTACATTCTGTAGAGGAATCTTTGTCTTGGTTTCAGGAGAACGAACATCCCGATTTAATTTTTTTAGATATTCAGTTAAGTGATGGATTGTCCTTCGAAATTTTTGAGGCCATAACCATTAAATCGGCTATAATTTTTACCACTGCCTACGATGAATACGCACTTCAGGCCTTTAAGCTCAATAGTATCGACTATTTACTTAAGCCTATTGATTCTGAAGATTTAAAAACCGCAGTCGATAAGTATAAGGAGCGTTCTCCAGAAAAACAGGCTGTGACTTTAGATTTTTCGGATATTAAGAAGCTATTGGTCAATCCTATAGATAGGGAATATAAGAAGCGATTTTCTGTAAAAGTCGGGCAGCATTTAAAACTCATAAATGTTGACGATATTGAGTGTTTTTACAGTGAAAACAAAGGCACTTATTTACATACTGCTGAAGGTAGAAATTATCTTTTGGATAAAACTTTAGACCAACTCGAGGACGAGCTGGAACCTCGCTCATTCTTTAGGATAAACCGAAAATTCTATGTGAATATCAATGCCATTAGGGATATGGTAAGTTACACCAATTCAAGGTTGCAAATTAAATTGAACTCTTACAAAGAGCAAGATGTTATTGTGGCGAGAGAACGTGTAAAAGATTTTAAATCTTGGTTGGAATAAGTTAAGAAAGCCCCTCGTAAATCAATGTCGCTGTTTTTTCACTAGCACCTTTACCTCCAAGCGCTTTTTCGAGTTCGTAATAATCTTCAAAAAGCTTTTTTCGATTTTGGGTGTCCAGAATCTTTTCTAATTCTAACTTTAAGTTTTTCTTGTTGAAATTATTTTGAATGAGTTCAGTGACAACTTCCCTGTCCATTATGAGGTTTACAAGTGAAATAAACTTAAGTGTAATAATGCGTTTAGCAATATGATAGGAGATGGCACTGCCTTTGTAACAAACCACTTGAGGTACTTTAAACAAAGCGGTTTCTAGAGTTGCTGTCCCCGATGTTACCAAGGCTGCATGCGATACACTCAATAAATCATAGGTTTTGTTTGGTATAAACTTAACATGGTCTGTTGTAATGAACTGCTCATAAAAACTGTAGTCTTGGCTTGGAGCGCCACCAATAACAAACTGATACGTTGGGAAATCATCCACTAAACTTAACATGACCGAAAGCATTTTCGTTATTTCCTGTTTTCGGCTTCCTGGTAACAATGCTATAATGGGTTTATCGCTTAAGTTGTGTGTTTTTCGGAATTCGTAATCATCAACTTGTACTCTATCAGAAATGGCATCAATTAAAGGATGGCCAACAAATTCGGTATGATAACCGTATTTTTTATAAAATGGTTTAACAAAGGGAAGGATAACGAACATAGCATCTATATCGCGCTTAATAGCTTTGACCCTGCTGGCTCTAGATGCCCAAACTTGAGGTGAAATATAGTAATTGGTTCTAAAGCCCTCGGCTTTTGCCCATTTTGCAATACGTAAATTAAAACCAGAATTATCGATAAAAATAACAACATCTGGCTCGAATGCCTTGATGTCATCCTTGCAAAAAGAAATGAGTTTAAATATTTTTCTGAGGTTCATAATCACTTCAGAAAATCCCATAAACGCACGTTCTTTGTAATGTTTAACAAGGGTGCCGCCAGTGGATTCCATGAGGTCGCCTCCCCAAAAACGAATGTCGGCATGAACGTCTTGGCGATATAAAGCCTTCATAAGGTTAGAGCCATGTAGGTCTCCGGAAGCTTCTCCTGCAAGTATATAATATTTCACGTAATGCTAAGTGTTTTTGGTTTTAGGGTTTACTTCTCGTTTAAGAAATGAATTGGCTATTAAAAATTGAATTTGATAAGGCATTAATCAAATCGATAGTATTTAGAACAATTTAAAAACAAAAGTAAAAACTGCAATAAAAACAGTGATTAATAGTACGCCTCTAGCTCTATAATCTTGCTTTTTCTTTATAAAAATAAAAAAGGCTATTAAATTTAAAACAGCACCCAAACTAATTAGTTTTCCTAAAAAACCCTCATCGGCTGCAGCTTTAATTACGGTTGTAAAATCATCGCCGTTTCCCAGTAAGGAAGCTGTTGCTATCAAGCCAATAGCATTGGCTACCAAACCAACAAAAATACCAATAAAAATGTCCTTTTTCATATATTAATTAGGATCGTTAAAGTTCCAATTGTTAATTGTTTTTATTGCTGAATACGCTGTTAAATCGAATTGGGTGGGAACCACAGAAATATATCCGTTTTCTAGGGCGTATTCATCGGTGTCTTTACCGCCATCGAGATTTACGAATTTACCACTGAGCCAATAGTAATCCTTACCCGTAGGGTTTACACGTTTATCAAAAGCTTCCACCCAGTTTCCTCGTGCTTGTCTGCAAACCTTTATGCCTTTGATATCCTTTTCAGGGATATTCGGAATGTTAACATTAAGTACGGTGTCTTTGGGTAGTTTGTTATTTAAGACCTCTTTAGTGATCCTCTTAACAAAGGCTTCCGAAGCCTGAAAATCAGCATCCCAAGAATAATCTAGCAGAGAAAAACCAATAGCAGGAATCCCTTCTATACCGGCCTCTACAGCTGCGCTCATTGTGCCCGAATAAATAACATTGATTGAGGCATTAGAGCCGTGGTTAATACCAGATACACACAGGTCTGGTTTTCTGTCCAATAGTTCCCTAATGGCCAGTTTTACGCAGTCTGCTGGGGTTCCAGAACATCGGTATTCCGTTTGTGGGCCATTATCGATGGTAACCTTATTAACATAAAGAGTAGCATCTACAGTAATGGCGTGCCCCATACCACTTTGCGGACTGTCTGGTGCAACTACGACAACATTACCAATAGTATTCATTATGTTTATTAAAGTTCTAATGCCCGGGGCGTTGATGCCGTCGTCGTTAGTCACTAGAATAAGGGGTTTTTCTGTCATGACCTGAGTGATAAAAACACCGCTAAAATACATAATTTCACAAGGAAACCCTTGTTTTCTCTCCTTTAACAAAAAATTAGGGGGTATTTGCCGATGTTGGCATAGTTTTTTCTTTATTTTAGTGAATTATTACTATTTTTAATAGGACGCCAAAAAAACTATTGATGAGAAAAATTATGAAAAGGAATTATAAAGTTCTATCATTACTGCTGCTCTTAGCCTTTGCCTCGTGCAGTTTTACCACAAAAACATTCGATAACCCAGATAAGGATAAATTACTCGTTCAAATAATAACTTTTGTTTTGGAGCGTGGTCATTTTGATCCTATAGCTATGGATGATTCTTTTTCTGAAAATCTGTTTCAGAATTATATAGATGTAATGGATCCGTTAAAGCGCTATTTCTACGAATCGGATATTAAGGATTTTGAAAAATACAAGTACACGTTAGATGATCAACTAAAGGCAACCGATGTTACTTTTTTCAATATCACATACGATAGACTTGAAAAACGCATTGAAGAAGCTAAAGAAATTTACAGAGAAGTATTTTCTAAACCATTCGATTATACTATCGATGAAACTGTAGATACAGATTACGATAAGCACAGTTTTGCCAAGAACAAAAAAGAGCTCAAAGACCGTTGGAGAAAGCATATGAAATTCGGTACCTTGTCTAATTACGATGACATCAAAATAGAGGAAAAGCAAAAGAAAGAAAAGGACCCTTCTTATGTGATGAAAAGTGATGAGGAAATTGAAAAACAAGCAAGGGAAGCGGCTTTTGAGTCTATAGAAAGTATCTACAGTGATGTTATTGATGATTTAAAAAGAGAGGATAGATTTGGAATCTACATAAACACCATAGTTGAAGAGTTTGATCCTCACACCTACTATTTAGCTCCAAGAAACAAAGAGGCTTTCGATATGGATATGTCTGGGAAGTTAGAAGGTATTGGTGCCAGACTTCAGAAACGAATGGATTACATTAAAATTGTGGAATTGATTTCTGGAGGGCCAGCATGGAGAAGTAAGGAGCTTGAAGTAGAAGATGTTATTCTTAAGGTGAAGCAGGAGGATGAAGAATTCCCAATCGATATTGTTGGTATGCGCATTAATGATGCTATCAAATACATAAAAGGGCCTAAAGGCACAAAAGTAACCTTGACCATAAAAAAAGTAGACGGTACTATCAAAGACGTTACCATTGTTAGGGATGTTGTGGAGTTGGGTGAAACCTACGCTAAATCATCGGTGGTAGAAAAAGATGGGAAGACATTTGGGATTATTAATCTACCGAAATTTTATGTCGATTTTAATGACTACAAGAACATAAACGCAGCGCAAGATGTAAAAAGAGAAATTGAGCGTTTAAAAGAAGAGGGCATGGAAGGTCTTATCCTCGATTTAAGAAACAACGGAGGAGGTTCTCTGCCAACCGTAGTTGATATGGCTGGTTTATTCATCAAAGATGGACCTATTGTTCAGGTGCGTTCTACGGGTGCCAATAAGGAAGTTTTAAAAGATAGAGACCAGTCCATAACATGGGATGGACCTTTGGTGATTTTGGTTAACGAAATCTCGGCATCAGCATCCGAAATTATGGCCGCAGCCATGCAAGATTATAAAAGAGCTATTGTTATAGGCGGTGAACAGACTTACGGAAAAGGGACCGTTCAAAGTGTTTATAACTTAAACGAGTTGGTGAGAAGCAGTACTAACGGAGATTTAGGAGCCTTAGCCTTCACCATTCAAAAGTATTACAGAATTAATGGTGGCTCTGTACAGTTAGAAGGTGTGAAAAGCGACGTGAAAGTGCCTGGTCGTTTCAGTTTTATTGAAGTGGGAGAGAAGGAAAAAGACAATCCGCTACCTTACGATGAGATTACTGCTGCAGAGTACACACCATGGGAGTATTATTTCGATTACGATGCAACTATCAAGAAAAGTAAGGCACGTATGAGCCAAAACGAACAGTTAAAACTTATCGAGGAAAATGCAAAATGGGTAAAAAGTAAGATTGATGAAGCTAAAACGGTTTCCTTGAATTATAATACTTTTAAAAAGGAGCAGGAATTGGAAAAAGAAGAAGGTAAGCGTTTTGATGCCATTTCTAAATATACCACCAATTTAAGTTTTAGGTCTCATGCCTACGAAAAAAATCTGTTTACTCAAGACACAACCGATTTACAAGAAAAGCGTGAGCGTTGGCATGAAAGTTTAGCAAAGGATGTTTATGTCGAAGAAGCCGTAAATGTATTAGAAGATTTAAAAACTTCTTACCCAATAGATAAAGTTGCATCCACAAAAGAAAAAATGAAAAAATAGTTGGTTTATGTCTAAGCCAAACTCATTGAGATATTTAGCGCTCCAAAAGTTTAAAAAAAACTTTTGGGGCGTTTTCAGTTTTTACTTTCTGATTTTGGTAGGTTTTATTTCTGTATTTGCCTATGTGATTGCGCCAGATAGTTCCAGGCACGCTAACCAAATGCATTTGTCCATTCATTCTAAAAAGCCAGGGTTTACGGTAACTATGTTAACCATACCTTCGGGGTTGGAGGAATCGCAAAGTTCATTTAATAAGTTTTTCTTTGGAAGGAAGAATGCCGACACCGAAGTACCTATTTCCAATTATACAGTTAAAAATAACACGTTATTATACACCGAATACGCGGCCGATGGCCTTAAAGGTCTAGATAAGGTAGTAGCGCTCTATAGGTTTCCCGGTGAAAACGTAAACGACTTTGTAGAGGAGAAAACCTTCCTTTTTGGAACCGATAAATATGGTCGGGATTTGTTAAGTAGGGTGTTGGTTGGTGCTAGGATTTCATTCTTTATTGGATTTGTAGCTGTGTTTATTTCCTTGTTAATAGGTATTTTAATGGGGAGTCTTGCTGGTTATTTTGGTGGTAAGGTAGACGCCATAATCATGTGGCTTATAAACGTAACTTGGTCCATCCCAACATTGTTATTGGTTATAGCCATAACATTAGCCCTAGGCAAAGGATTTTGGCAAGTATTTATTGCTGTTGGCTTAACCATGTGGGTTGAGGTTGCTAGGGTAGTCCGCGGACAAATAATAAGCACTAAAGAAATGCAATACGTTACCGCTGCAAGAGCATTAGGGTTTGGAGATTTTAGAATCATTACTAAGCATATTCTCCCCAACATTATGGCGCCGGTAATTGTAATATCGGCAGCGAATTTTGCTGCAGCTATTTTGATAGAAAGCGGACTCAGTTTTTTGGGTATTGGTGCCCAACCACCCATGGCCAGTTGGGGCGCCATGATTAAAGATCACTACAATTATATCATTCTTGGGAAACCGTATTTAGCCATTATTCCTGGGCTTTGTATTATGAGTTTAGTTATGGCTTTTATGCTTATTGGTAATGCCCTTCGGGATGCGCTGGATGTTAAAAGCTAACACCATTCCTGCGAAAGCAGGAATGTGTTAAACTTAATGGAGGTTTTGGCTTATGATTTTCCTGATTTTAGGACACGCCTTTTGCTCTCGTCTTTTTAGAGGGGAAACTCAAATTCTATTGTAAGGTGACTTTTTTTCTCCTAGCGGGGAGGATGAACGAACTTAAGCAGATGGTTCAAGGTTTGCGATTCAATAATTTCCGAAGTCACGTCTTTGGGTTTACAGCGTTTTATAATAAACTAAAGTGCTATTTTAGTTTTAGGGAAAACCCTATTGTAGCTATGCCTGTTTTTTGTTCCACATTAGGGTGGTAGTAGTAATTAAGTGCTAAATTTATATTGTTCTTTGGGCCGAGTTCCACACCTACAGAGGCGGGAATGTGATAAAAGAGTCCTGTTTTTTTAATGGATAGCTTTGCGGAAATTGTTTTAAAGCTCCCATAAGAAGCTCCTATACCAATTTCGAAATAAGGAGCAAACCATTTGAGAGGGGCTTTTATTCTTGTTTTGCCACCAATTAATAAGGTTGTCATTGTGGCTGTTTCAATAGGGCCATCTTGTATAAGGTCATCAGAATTAGATTTAATAGCCATAAGAGAAAAGTACGGCCTAATGTCTATAAACTTATTTAATATGTGCTTGTATTCTAATTGAATATTTCCACCATGGTTATATTCCTCGCCTTCATAGGGTTGGCTAAATGCATACCCGATGTTGATACTGAAATTATTTTGTTTGTTAGGTGATTCGTCTTGAGCTTGGCTAAAGTTGGTAAAGATTAAAAGCAGGAGAGGTATAAAATATTTCATTAAAAAAATAAGAGGTTAGTTGTTTATGAACTCAGTGATAGTTTCAATTAGTCCCTCCACCAAAGGCAGTTTTGGATTGCTATAGGTTTGTAAATTTTGGATTCTATCTATTTTGGCAGGTTTTAAAATATGGTTCATGTCTTCAAAAATATGTTTTCTCGCCTTTTTATTGGCGTTTGCTAAGGCGTGGGCATGCGATGTGTCTACTTGAATATCGGTAGTGCCTTGAATAATTAGAATATCTTTATCTAGTTTAGAAATTTCATCCTGCGGATTGTATTTAAACCACGAGATTAAATAAGGTTGAACGCTAGGTCTAAAAATGGCATGTAACATGGGCGGGACCTCAGTTACGTTTTCACCGTTTTCTATTTTTTTAATAATAGCTATGGTTTGTTCTAATAGCATAGGTGCTTGCGCTTTTATTTGGTCTTGAATAACCGTGCCCGCTGAAACACTAACTCCAGCAACAGAAATAAATTTATCTACAGCTTCTTTTTGGGAAGCAATCATACCAATCAAGGAGCCTTCACTATGGCCTATAACAGTGATGCTAGAAAACCGAGCGTCTTTTTTTAGTAGGTCAATCCATGCCTTAACATCGTCTACATAATGCTCAAAGCGTAAATCACTTTCTTTTAATCCTGCGTTTTTGCTTTTAGCTATACCTCGTTTGTCAAACCTAAGGGAAGCAATGCCATTATCAAACAAGCCTTCGGCTAGCATTTTTAAGGAATTATTGCTCATCATGGGGTTGTTGCCATTTCTATCGGTAGGGCCAGAACCAGCAATAATTAATGCCACGGGAACTTTGGTGGTGCTATGTGGCGCCATGAGAGAACCTTCAATATTGCCTGTTTTTGTTTCAAGGGTAATAGGTGCTTCGGTGGTTTGCGCGAAAGCAAAGCTATTAAATATAAGTAGTGTAAGTAGTAGTGTTTTGGGTTTCATTTTTGTTTTTTCAAGTTTGTTGGCAAACGTTTTTTATTTCTTTAATTTACTCCATATTTCAATTTGTACTTTATTTCCTAAGTACAGTTCCTCATATTTCTTTTTTACTCCATCGAATTCGTCAGAAATTAATTTACAAAGGTTAGAAGTCAAGATTGTATTAATTGACAAAACAGTCATTGATTCCTCTAGTGTTGACTTTTTGTTTTTATAAATATAATTGTACTGTCTATCACTAATATGTTCTCCATGAGCATGGTTTGAATATAAATTCCACATGTCATTGATTCGGTTTGAGTCGATTCCACTTTTTATTAATATATCTTTAGTAGAATTGAGTTTAGCATGTCTTGGATTTAAGTATTCTTTTTGTTGTTTTTCAGTTGCATTTTGGAATACTTGATAGCTTTTTATCTTATCACCAAGAACTGAAATGTCACTTTGAATTTTTTTCTTTTTAACCTCGTTTTTTTTGAAAACAACCGGGAATTTATTTTGTTTTTGAAGACCATGTAATTTGTAAATGTCATATCTGAAATCCTTTTCTGTTTTTTCTAATTTATCAAAGAAGAGGTAGTACATGATAGAAAATGACTCTATTTGCATTCTGGTCAAAGCAAATACCGAAAACAAGTCTGTAATCTCTATTTGTTTATTAATTAAAAAAAACCGATTGCCCTCTAACAGTTTTTTAATACTTTGATTTGCTATGCTATAACGAAAAAATTTGTTTTCAATTTCTGCATGGTGATATTCAATTTGTACTTTATTATCGAAAAGGCCTTGTGTCAGGGTAAAAAGAGAATTTGTTAGAATATCAAAATGCTTCAAACGAGATTTGATATTATCTGTTTTAAAAGCTCGATAAATTTCTAATAAATATGGTATTCTCTCTTTCATCAAATGTTTACCGACATGTTTATACGTAAACCAATTACCTCTTTAGATCTCCATATTGGTCGGATATACCTAATAATCATGATGACGTTTGGATATAGTCAGCTTCTTCAAATGTATCAATTATTTCTTACTTTTCGCGTAGTAAAACCCTAAAACGAACTATTATAAATCTCCAAGATAATCTCAGAAGCATTTTTAGCGCTTTCTCCAGAAATGATGGGGGCTTTTCCGGTAAGGATAGCATCGACAAAATCGTTAATTAAAAACTCGTGGTTGGTGGTGTCTTCAACCGTAGCAGTAGCGGCGCCGGTGTGGGTGTTGCCGTCTTGAGATTGTGTTGTTGGATTTTCTAATCCTTCCATATCCCAATGGGTAATCACATCGTTTTCAAGAATTAAGTAGCCTTTACTGGTGTAGATTTCCATTTTGGCAGGGAAGCCAGGTTTGGTGGCGGTAGAGGCGGTAATGGTACTGATCATGCCATTGTCATGGGTGCAAATAGCAACACCGTGGTCTTCGACTTCAATATCGTGGACAAATGTGCCAAGCTTGCTTACAATTTTAAAAGGTTTGCCAAAATACCAATAGTATAAATCTATGTAGTGGGAGGCCTGCTGCACAAAAGGGCCGCCGCCATCAATGGCTTTAGTGCCTCGATAAGGTGCAGCATTGTAGTAGCTATCGTCTCGGTAGTTTTTAACCGATAAATCCACAGAGAAAATTCTACCTAATGTGTTGTTTTCTATAAGTGCTTTCACTACGGGATTGTCTGAACTATAACGACGTTGATAAGCTACACCTAAAAGCACTTGGTTTTCTTTACAGATGTTAATCATGTTATCCATAGCCGCAATAGTGACATCTAGGGGTTTTTCACAAAAGATGTGCTTTCCTAATTTGGCCGCTTCAATAGCAGTTTCGTGATGCAGTCCTGGAGGTGTGCAAATTATAACGGCATCAAAGTCTGTGGTAACCTCGTTTAAGGATGCAAAGGCAGGTAGGTTTGGTTGTTTTGTAGGAGCTTTTAAACGTTTGGAAACAGCAGCTACAATTTCGGCATTAGCGATGTTTTGAATAGCAGAAACATAGGTGTTGGCAATGTTGCCCGAACCTATGATTACGAATTTAATTTTGCCTTGCATACTTTTTTGTGTTGCTTAATTGGTAGGATTGTTTTCTTGGTTCATGTCGTTGTTTAAACCATCTATAAACTCTAACAGCTCGTCCTTACCTATGCTCTTAGAAGATGAGGTGATAAAATAGGTGGGCATGTCCTCCCACGTTTCCAATAGAATGGATTTGTAAGCTTCCACATGGTTTTCTATAGCTTTGGGTTTTAATTTGTCGGCTTTTGTAAAAATAATGCAAAACGGAATACCGTTTTCGCCCAGCCAAGTCATAAACTCTAAATCTATGGGTTGGGGTTTATGTCTAATATCAACTAGAACAAAGCCGCAAACCAATTGCTGGCGCTTGTTAAAATATTGCGTAATAAACTTTTGAAATACCTTTTTTGAGGATTTTGAGACCCTGGCATAACCATAACCGGGCAAATCAACCAAGTGCCAATTCTTGTTGATTAGAAAATGGTTAATGAGTTGGGTTTTTCCTGGTTTCCCCGAAGTTTTTGCCAAACTCTTTCTGCCTGTGAGCATATTTATAAGTGAGGACTTACCAACATTACTTCTGCCAATAAAAGCGTATTCGGGTAACATGCTTTTAGGGCATTTAGCAACATCAGAATTACTTACTACAAATTCGGCGGACTTAATTTTCATTGCTTTGTCATTCCTGCCTTTCGACTACGCTCAAGATAAACTGCGGCGGGAATCTCTTTTTTATGGGTTTACAGTTTTGTTTTTCGGACTTCTGTTTTATAACCCTCTCTCGGTAAGCCACTTTTCCATGATAACATTGAACTCATCGGGGTGTTCCATCATAGCGGCATGTCCGCATTTGTCAATCCAAAATAAATTAGAGTCTGGTAACAGTTCATGGAATTCTTCGGCGACCTCTGGCGGTGTTACATTATCATTTTTTCCCCAAATAATGCAAGTTGGTGTATGCATTTTGGGTAAATCTTTGGCCATGTTGTGTCTAATGGCACTTTTGGCAATGGCTAATGTTTTTACCAATTTGTTACGGTCGTTTACAGTTTCGTAAACATCGTCGACAATTTCTTTGGTAGCCACTTCTGGGTCGTAAAATACCTCTTGAGCCTTCTTTTTGATGACTTCGTAATCACTGCGTTTAGTATATCCGCCACCCATGGCACTTTCGTAAAGCCCTGAACTTCCGGTTATTATAAGTGCTTTTACTTTTTCAGAATATAGTTTAGTATGATATAAGCCTATGTGTCCGCCGAGTGAATTACCCAATAAGATTACCTTGTTGAAACCTTTAAAATTAATGAAATCATAGAGGTATTTGGCAAAGCTTTTTACGTTGGTCTTGAGTAGAGACATGGTGTAAATAGGAAGTTCGGGTATAATTACTTGATACCCTTTTTGGCTAAAATGATTTATAACAGCATCGAAATTACTTAAACCGCCCATAAGTCCATGTAGAACAATGATTGGCGTGCCTTCTCCTGCTTCAATATAACTGTAATCGCCTTCTTTTCTTAACCTGTGCGTCATTAAATAGTTAGTCGTTTGCTAAAAAACAAATATAGTTATTTCATTCATATTTCTACAATCATATTCTCTTAGCTGAAAGATTTCTTAAAAACGGAAATGTTGATAACAATTTGGGACGACTCTGTCTCATGGTAATGTTTTGATTATTAGTGTTTACTGATGTTTTAAGGTCTCGATATGTGTCTGTGAATGCATTTAATCGAAAAATTATTAACAAAGTGGTATAAAGTGGTAAAATGTGGTAAATTTTTCAATATATTTGGATTTCATAAGAGGGAAACCTAACAACCAACGTTTGAGCTTTTTAACAGGAACATATGAATGTAAAGTGGATGCCAAAGGCAGGTTAATGATGCCGGCGCCACTTAAAAAACAAATGGCTGCATTACTAGCTGATGGTTTTGTGTTGCGTCGTTCGGTGTTTCAAAAATGTTTGGAGTTGTATCCCGTTGCAGAGTGGCAGGTGTTGATGCAGAAGATGAATAAGCTCAATAGATTCAAGAAAAAGAATAATGATTTTATAAGAAGGTTTACAGCGGGGGTGAAGATGGTAGAGGTCGATGTGAACGGTCGCTTATTAATTCCTAAAGACTTAACGGTATTTGCCAATATCTCGAAAAACATCGTGGTGGCTTCGGCTATCAATATTATTGAGATTTGGGACAAAGACCTGTACGAGCAAGCGATTGATGATGCTGCGCTCGACTTTGCCGACTTGGCAGAAGAGGTTATGGGGCAAGACGATGACGATGGAATATCATAATCCGGTACTGCTAAAAGAAACGGTTGACGGTTTAAATATTAAGCCGGATGGTGTTTATGTGGATGTGACTTTTGGAGGGGGTGGTCATAGTAAAGAAATATTAAACAGGCTTGGTGAAAACGGAAAGTTGTTCGCTTTTGATCAAGATGAAGACGCTCTTAAAAATACGATTGATGACTCAAGGTTTGCATTGATAAATGAAAATTTTAGGTATGTAAAACGCTTTTTACGCTTGCATGGCGTCAGGCAAGTGGATGGGGTGTTGGCCGATTTTGGTGTGTCCTCTCATCAGTTTGATGTTCCGGAACGTGGTTTTTCTACGCGTTTTGAGGCTAAGCTGGATATGCGTATGAATCAACAGAGCGATTTGTCTGCTTATCACGTGATGAATGAGTATGAGGAAGAGCAGTTGGGACAGGTTTTTGCTCAATATGGTGAATTACGACCAGCACCTGCTATGGCAAGGTTGATTGTTGCTCATAGGCAAAATGAACCAATTGAAACCAGCGAGCAATTGAAAGTCGTGCTTCGAAAGTTTTTACCGCCAAGGCACGAGAATAAAGTCTTAGCAAAAATTTATCAGGCTATTAGAATTGAGGTGAATCAAGAAATAGAAGTGCTTAAAGAGTTTTTGTTGCAAATGCCAGAGCTCTTGGTGCAAGGAGGTAGGTTGAGTTTTATCTCTTATCACTCCTTAGAGGATCGATTGGTAAAACGTTTTATAAGAAACGGCATGTTTGAAGGGGAGCCAGAGCGTGATATGTTCGGGAATTTTGAGGTGCCACTGAAAAAAGTAAACGGACTTATAGTGCCTTCGGAAGAAGAGATAAGTGTCAACAATAGGGCGAGAAGTGCAAAGCTCAGAATAGCGGAGAAGTTATAGATGAAAAAGCGGATATATAGCATATTAAAAGGTACGTTTTTGGTAAGTGATGATTCGTTTAAGAATTGGAGGTTCATCCTTTTTATTTCGGCTTTGTCAATAATCATGATAGCAAGTTCGCATAGCGCAGATAAAAAAGTATATGAAATCGCAAGATTAAAAAATGAAGTGAAAGAAATTCGGTCCATATTTTTAGAGGGGCGCACCAGATTGATGCGGCGCAAAATGGAATCGAATGTCATTAACATAATGAAAGAAAAAGGAATATCGCCATCGGTGATTCCACCAAAAAAAATAAAAGTAAAATCACAAAACTAAACAGGGGCATTGGCAGTTAACGAGAAAAGCATATTAAACCGACTCTACTTTATATCTGGCTGTATGTTTGTCTTCGGGCTTGCCGTAGTCTTCAAGCTTCTGAGTATCCAGTTTTTAGAGGGTGATAAATATAAAGCGCTAGCTGAAAAACGTGTTGTGAAAGACGTTGTGATTCCGGCTAACAGAGGTAATGTGTATTCGGTTAACGGTAATTTGTTAGCAACCTCTATTCCTAAGTATGATATTAGAATTGACGCCTTAACATCTTCAGAAAAGAATTTTAAGGAAAACTTAAAACCGTTGGCTGATTCGTTGTCAAAATTCACTGGAAAATCTTCAGGGTATTATCAAAAAGAATTGAGAAAAGCACGTGCTAATAAAAATAGGTACTACTTACTGGCAAGAGACATTGGCTATTTGGATTATGTGAGAATGCGACAGTTTCCGTTGTTGAGGCTTGGAGCTTTTAAGGGTGGGTTGATTGTTGAGCAAAATGAACAGCGAGAGCGCCCCATGGGAGGAATTGCGCAAAGAACCATAGGGTATGAGCGTTTTGATGATAAAGGAAATGTTACGCGTCCTGGAATTGATGGTGCCTTTGGAGTGAAGTATTTGCGAGGGCTAAATGGTAAAAGGAAGATGCAGCGTATTGGCAAAGGACAATGGAAACCGTTAAGTGATGCTAATGAAATTGAGCCTAAAGATGGCTATGATATTTATACAACCATAGATGTTAATATACAAGATATAGCGCATCATGCACTTTTAAAACAGTTAGAAACTTATAAAGCTGAGCACGGGTGCGTGGTTGTTATGGAGGTTGAGACCGGTGAGATAAGAGCGATTTCAAATTTAGGAAGAACCAGTAAAGGAACCTATTACGAAAAGCTGAATTATGCGGTTGGGGAATCGCATGAGCCAGGTTCAACATTCAAATTGATGGCGATTGCTGCTGCGCTTGAGGATAAGGTGATCGATACCAGTGACGTCGTAGATACCGAGAAAGGTGTTTTGACTTTTTATGGTAAAAAGGTTAGGGATTCTAAATGGGGTGGTTACGGTAAAATTTCAATTTCTGAAGCTTTTGAAGTGTCTTCCAATACTGGCGTAGTGAAGGCTGTTTATAATGCTTACAAGAATAAGCCCGAGAAGTTTGTGGATAGGTTATATGCTATGAATTTGAACGATACGCTTCAAATTCCAATTATAGGTGAGGGGAAACCAGTAATTCCTGATCCGAGAATTAAAAATGGAAAGTGGAGCGGAATTGCTTTGCAGTGGATGTCTTACGGGTATAATGTGAGGTTAACACCCTTACAATCGCTAACATTTTACAATGCCATAGCTAATGGTGGCGAAATGGTAAGGCCAAGGTTTTTAAAAGAGGTTAAAGAGTTTGGCAAAACTATAGAGTCTTTCGATAAGGAGGTTATTAATAAGCAGGTTTGTTCAAAAGAAACGGTTAGCAAATTGCAGAAGCTACTTAAAAATGTAGTGGATAAAAAGCATGGTACAGGTCATAGGTTATATTCAGAAAATTTCTCAATGGCTGGGAAAACCGGAACCGCTCAAACTGAATATTGGATGCAGGATTGGGCTGAAAACAAGCGCTACGTGTCTTCCTTTACAGGATATTTTCCTGCTGAAAACCCAAAATATTCTTGTGTAGTTGTTATTCATAAACCCGATACCAGTGTTGGGTATTACGGGGCAGATGTGTCTGGGCCTGTTTTCAAAAGAATCGCACAGAAGATTTATACCGATACCCCTATGATAGATGCTGTCGAAACTTTGGAAATCAAAAAAGCTTCTGTAGAAAAGGAGTATGAAGGTTACTACGATTTAGCTCAAAAACACAAAACCATTATGCCAAATGTGGTGGGGCTTCCTGCTATGGATGCACTTGCCCTGTTAGAGAATATGGATGTGAATTTAAATGTGAGGCTTCAGGGTAGCGGTACGGTAAAAAAGCAATCAATCAACAAAAATATCAAGCTAAGTGATAATCAAACTATCGTGTTAATAGCATCGTGAAAGTACTAAAAGACATATTGTACAAGGTTTCTATAAATGCAGTTGTTGGCGATACAAGTGTGTCCATAAACGCTGTTCATTTTGATTCTAGGCAGATTGCTGAGAATGACTTGTTTGTTGCAATTAGCGGAACCGTTGTAGATGGTCATGACTATATAGGAAAGGCGATTGAGCAAGGCGCTTCTGTTATTCTTTGCGAGACCATGCCTAGGGTTTTGGAGGAAGGTGTGACTTATGTTGAGGTTGATAATTCCAATAAAGCATTGGCAGTTTTAGCTTCTAATTATTATGGGTCTCCTTCTGAAAATTTAAGGTTGGTGGGTGTTACAGGGACTAATGGGAAAACCACTGTGGCAAGCCTGTTGTATCAGTTATTCAAAAATGCGGGCTACAAGGTTGGTTTATTGTCTACGGTTAAAATCTTGGTTGATAATAAGGAATATAAGGCTACACATACAACACCAGATTCTTTGACTATCAATAAATATTTGAAGGACATGAACGCCGAAGGTGTGGAGTTCTGTTTTATGGAAGTGAGTTCTCATGGTATTCACCAATGTAGAACTGAGGGCTTGGTTTTTGAAGGTGGCATTTTTACAAATCTATCTCACGACCACTTAGATTATCATAAAACGTTTGCGGAATACAGGGATGTGAAAAAGGCTTTTTTTGATGGGCTTCCAAAAGGGGCGTTTGCTTTAACAAATGCCGATGACAAGAATGGTGCTATCATGTTGCAAAACACCAAGGCCAAAAAATATACATATGCTTTAAAGAGTTATGCGGATTATAAGGTTCAAATTTTAGAGAACCAATTGGGTGGCTTGCTTTTAAAGGTTGATGATAATGAGGTTTGGACAAGGCTAATTGGGAATTTCAACGCTTATAATGTATTGGCAATTTATGCTACTGCGGAATTATTAGGCCTTGAGAAATTTGAAATATTAAGGTTGGTATCTGAATTGGAGAGTGTAAGTGGGCGTTTTCAGTATTTGATTTCAGATGAAAAAATCACGGCTATAGTCGATTATGCCCATACGCCAGATGCGCTTAAAAATGTGTTACAAACCATCAATAGTATTAGGACTAAAAATGAAGAGTTGATTACGGTTGTTGGTTGTGGTGGCGACCGTGATAAAACCAAGCGTCCTAAAATGGGACATATCGCCACAGAACTAAGTACTAAAGTAATTTTTACTAGTGATAATCCGCGAAGCGAAGACCCTGAAGAAATCTTAAGAGATATAGAAAAAGGGGTTGAGCCACAAAATTTTAAAAAATCATTGACCATTTCAGATAGAGCGCAGGCTATTAAAACGGCCTGTCAGTTGGCGCAACCTAATGATATCATTTTGATAGCAGGTAAAGGACACGAAACCTATCAAGAAATTAAAGGGGAACGTTTTGATTTTGACGATTTTAAAACAGTACAGGAATATTTAAAACAATTGCAAAAATAAAACAGTCACCCTGAGCGCAGTCGAAGGGCAAAACAATATGTTATACTACCTATTTGAATATTTAGAAAAACAATTTCAGTTTCCGGGAGCTACGCTATTTGGGTTTATAACCTTTAGAGCGGCTTTAGCCATGATATTGTCTTTGCTTATTTCAACCATATATGGTAAAAGAATCATACGTTTTCTTCAAAGAAAGCAAATGGGTGAGACCATTCGTGATTTAGGTTTGGCTGGTCAAGCTGAAAAGGCTGGTACACCTACTATGGGGGGAATCATCATCATTCTAGCTACGCTTATTCCGGTCTTGTTGCTGTCTAAATTAGAGAATATTTACATCATTCTTTTGATTGTTACGACATTGTGGATGGGGGTTATAGGATTCTTGGATGATTATATTAAAAAGTTTAAAAACAATAAGGAAGGGCTAAAAGGAAGGTTTAAGGTTATTGGGCAGGTTGGCTTAGGGTTGATTGTGGGTTTAACTATGTACTTCCATCAAGATGTTGTTATCAAAGAGAAGTTGCCAATTGCTGAGCAGCAACAAATAAGAGAAGCTAATCCGGATGCTAAAGAATCGGCGTTCTTTATGCCAGAAGCCAAATCAACAAAAACGACCATTCCTTTTGTAAAGAAAAATGAGTTTGATTATGCTGATTTAATTACCTGGATTCATCCAGATTTATCCAAGTATACTTGGATAATATTTATTATAGCAGCCATTTTTATTATTACCGCCGTTTCAAATGGCGCCAATCTCACCGATGGAATTGATGGTTTGGCAGCAGGAACGTCCGCAATCATTGTGCTTACTTTAGGAATTTTCGCTTGGGTTTCTGGTAATATCATTTTCTCAGATTACCTAAACATTATGTATATACCGAAAGTTGAAGAAATAACAATTTATATAGCGGCTTTTGTAGGAGCCTTAATTGGGTTTTTGTGGTACAACACTTTTCCAGCGCAAGTGTTTATGGGAGATACGGGAAGTTTAACTATTGGGGGAATTATAGCTGTTATTGCTATAGCAGTTAGAAAGGAGTGGTTAATTCCGGTGTTATGCGGCATCTTTTTAGCAGAAAATTTATCGGTTGTCATGCAAGTGAGCTGGTTTAAATACACCAAAAAGAAATATGGCGAAGGACGAAGAATTTTCAAAATGTCGCCATTGCATCACCATTATCAGAAGTTAGGGTATCATGAAAGTAAGATTTCAACACGCTTTTGGATTATAGGAATATTGCTAGCCATACTCTCGATAGTAACATTGAAGATTAGATAATGAAAAAGCTAGTAGTGCTAGGCGGAGGAGAAAGTGGTGTAGGTACGGCACTTTTAGCAAAGGAAAAAGGATATAAAGTATTTGTTTCCGATAAGGGGCCAATTAAAGAAAAATATAAAGAGGTTCTTATACATAATGAGATTGAATGGGAAGATCAAACGCATTCTGAAGATAAAATTCTAGATGCTGATGTTGTGATGAAAAGCCCTGGAATCCCTGATAAAGTTGCTTTGATAAAGAAAATTAGGGCTAAGGGAATTACCGTGGTTTCAGAAATTGAATTTGCTTCTATGTTTACCAGTGCAACTGTAGTTGGGATTACTGGTAGTAACGGTAAAACCACAACGGCAAGTTTAACGCATCACATTTTAAAACAGGAAATAGAAGTAGGTCTTGCAGGTAATATTGGTGACAGTTTTGCAAAACAGGTTTTGGAAGAGAATCATCCAAACTATGTCCTAGAGATAAGTAGTTTTCAGTTAGATGATATCATCGATTTTAAACCGCATATCGCTGTTATTACTAACATCACTCCAGATCATTTGGATCGATATGATTATCAGTTTGAAAATTATATCAAGTCCAAATTCAGAATTGCAGAAAATCAAACCAAGGATGATTATTTGATTTATGATGCCGATGATGAGGTTGTTGTTAATCACTTAAAAAATCACCCGGTTCAATCTACATTATTGCCATTTTCATTAGAAAAAGTGATTGAAAACGGAGCCTATTTAGATAAGGATAATATAAAACTAACAATAGATAAGAAACAATTTATTATGCCAACAGCAAATTTAACATTAGAGGGAAAGCACAACGTAAAAAATGCAATGGCTGCGTCAACTGTAGCGCATTTGCTTAAAATAAGAAAGCAAACTATTAGAGAGAGTTTAGAAAACTTTCAAGGTGTAGAACATCGTTTAGAGCACGTGTTGAAAATAAATAAGGTACAGTACATAAATGATTCTAAGGCAACCAATGTGAATGCTACATATTTTGCTTTAGAGAGCATGGATGCGCCAACGGTTTGGATTGTTGGTGGCGTTGATAAAGGAAATAATTATGAAGAGTTATTTCCGTTTGTAAACGAAAAAGTAAAAGCCATAATCTGCTTGGGTGTTGATAATGAAAAGCTGATGAGTACGTTTGGAAATATGGTGGACGTAATCATTGAAACGCAGTATATGAGCGAAGCTGTGAAGATAGCTTACAAGGTGGCTGATTCAGGAGATAACGTATTATTGTCTCCAGCATGTGCAAGTTTCGATTTGTTTGAAAATTATGAAGACCGAGGACGTCAATTTAAAAACGCCGTACGTAATTTATAAGTAAGTGCAAACACTGTTTAAAAACATAAAAGGGGACCGTTTAATTTGGGCAATTGTGGCGTTGTTGGCTATATTATCATTTTTGCCCGTGTATAGTGCTGCCAGTAATTTGGCATATAAAGGCGGCGAGAGCAATACCTTTGCTTTCTTTGTGAAGCACTTTATGCACTTGTTTTTAGGGTTTGCTATTATGTACGGTGTACACAAAATTCCGTATAGGTATTTTAGAGGGCTTTCTTTGGTTATGATTCCGGTGGTCTTGGTGCTATTGGGGGTAACTATGATGCAAGGAACAGTAATTGAAGGAGCAAATGCAAGTAGATGGATACGAATTCCGTTTGTTGGGATGTCTTTCCAAACATCAACTCTAGCTTCAGTTGTTTTGATGGTTTATGTGGCAAGGTATATGTCTAAAGTGAAGGACAAGGCAATCACTTTTAAAGAATCTATACTACCGCTTTGGTTACCAGTGTTTTTAGTTCTGGGGCTAATATTGCCATCTAACTTTTCTACGGCGGCTATTATTTTCCTAATGGTGATTGTCTTGACTTTTCTAGGAGGTTACCCATTAAGATATTTGGCCTTAATTATTGGTTCAGGGTTGATCATGTTAACCATGTTTGTTTTGGTGGCAAGGGCTTTTCCGGAAGCTATGCCCAATAGGGTGGATACTTGGATGAGCAGGTTAGAAAATTTTTCCAACGGTGAAGACACTGAAGCCGATTACCAAATTGAAAAAGCTAAAATAGCTATTGCTTCAGGAGGAATTAATGGCGTAGGACCTGGAAAGAGTATTCAAAAGAACTTTTTGCCGCAATCATCGTCAGATTTCATATTCGCTATCATTATAGAAGAGTACGGTTTATTAGGTGGAATCATTATTATGGTTTTATACATGTGGTTATTGTTTAGGATTGTAATCGCTGCACAAAAATCGGAAACCGTTTTTGGTAAGTTGTTGGTGTTGGGAGTTGGTATACCTATCGTTTTTCAGGCGTTGATTAATATGGCTGTTGCGGTGGAGTTATTTCCGGTGACAGGTCAAACTTTACCATTAATCAGTAGTGGTGGAACATCCATTTGGATGACTTGTCTAGCCATTGGAATTATATTAAGTGTGAGTGCTAAAAGAGAAGAAATAAAACAAAAAGAAAATATAGAGGAGAATCCGTTAGAAATTTTAAGTGAAACTATTTAAAAATTAACTGTCATTCCTGCGGAGGCAGGAATCCAAAAAATGAAATAAGAGGTATTATTGAATCGTAAATCAGGACATAGAATCATATTATCAGGAGGTGGAACAGGAGGTCATATCTATCCTGCCATTGCCATTGCTAATGAGTTAAAATCTCGTTATCCTGATGCTGAGTTTTTGTTTGTAGGGGCAAATGACAGAATGGAGATGGAGAAGGTGCCTCAGGCAGGATATGAGATTAAAGGGCTTTGGATTTCCGGGATTCAGCGCAAGTTAACACTAAAGAATTTGTCCTTTCCGTTTAAAGTAATTAGTAGCCTTTGGAAAGCTCGTAAAATCATAAAATCTTTTAAGCCAGATGTTGCAATTGGAACGGGTGGTTTTGCGAGTGGGCCATTGTTATATGTCGCTGCTTCTAAAAATATACCAAGTCTCATTCAAGAGCAGAATTCGTATCCAGGGATAACCAATAAATTATTAGCTAAAAAGGCTAAAAAGATATGTGTTGCTTATGATAATTTGGAGCGTTTTTTTCCAAGTAATAAGACTATAAAAACTGGTAATCCGGTGCGCCAGGATTTGCTGGATGTGGATAGTAAAACTGTAGATGCAAAAAACCATTTCAATTTAAAACATGGGAAATATACCCTATTGGTTTTAGGGGGTAGTTTGGGGGCTAGAAGAATAAACGAACTAATTGAAAAAGAATTGGACTTTTTCGATACGCAGAATATTCAGATTATATGGCAGTGCGGTAAGTTATATTATCAGCAATACAAGATTTACAACAATACGAAAAATGTGCAGGTTTATGAGTTCTTGAATGATATGGCAAGTGCCTATGCAGCTGCCGACGTTGTGATATCTAGAGCTGGTGCTAGCTCAGTTTCAGAGTTGTGTATTGTGGGGAAGCCGGTGATTTTTATCCCTTCGCCCAATGTTGCTGAGGACCATCAAACTAAAAATGCTATGGCTATCGTGGATAAAGATGCTGCGATGATTATCAAGGAAGAGGATTTAGAAGTTGATTTTGAAAATAAGTTTTCCCAATTATTGGCGTCTTCTGAAAAGCAAAAGGAGCTAGGTGAAAACATTAAAAAATTGGCTTTGGTTAATGCAACAAAAGAGATTGTAGACGAAGTTGAAAAACTGTTGAGGAATTAAATGAATTTAAAAAATATAAATAACATCTATTTTATCGGAATTGGAGGTATAGGGATGAGTGCCCTTGCAAGATATTTTAAAGCCAATAAAAAGCTGGTGGTGGGTTATGACAAAACGCCTACTGAAATTACTGATGCTTTGATGGGTTTAGGAATAGATGTTCATTTTGATGATGCTGTCGAAAATATTCCGGTTGCCTTTTTAAAACCCGAAGACACCTTGGTGGTCTATACCCCTGCCATACCAAAAAGTCATTATGAGTTGAACTATTTTAAAAATAATCAGTTTAGAGTGTTGAAACGCTCACAGGTTTTAGGGTTAATTACCGAAAACACATTTTGTCTAGCTGTTGCTGGAACACATGGAAAAACTACAACGTCAAGTATTTTGGGACATCTGCTTTATGAATGTGATGTTGAGGTAACAGCATTTTTGGGTGGTGTGACAGAGAATTATAATTCCAACTTAATTCTAAACGGCAGCAAGGTGTCCGTTGTCGAGGCAGATGAATTTGATAGGTCCTTTTTAACCTTGTCACCTAATTTAGCCTGCATAACCTCTATGGATGCGGATCACCTAGATATTTATGGGGAAGCCGAAGCTCTCAAAGAATCCTTTGTAGAATTCACAAAGCGAATTAAACCCAAAGGGAAATTATTTGTAAAAAACGGTTTGCCTGTTAAGGGAATTACCTATGGCATTGAAGATGATTCCGATTATTCGGTTCAGAATATAAAAATAGAAAACGGTACTTATGTTTTTGATGTTAAAACACCAAAAACAGTACTTGAAAATATACAATTTAACCTGCCCGGTAGACATAATTTGTCGAATGCATTAATAGCCTTGGCGATGGCTGTGGAATATGGTTGCCCTTACCAACAGCTCGCCAATGCTTTAGCATCTTTTAAAGGGGTTAAACGCAGATTTACATATCACATTAAAACGAATGATTTGGTGTTTATTGATGATTACGCTCATCATCCCGAGGAAATAAATGCGGTACATCAAGCGGTTAGGGAAATGTATCCTGATAAACAGGTTTTAGCCATTTTTCAACCACATTTGTTCAGTAGAACACTAGACTTTGCAGATGAATTTGCTAAAAGTTTGTCGCAATTTGATGAAGTGATTTTATTGGATATTTATCCAGCAAGAGAATTGCCCATTGAAGGGGTGACATCAGATTGGTTAATGGGTAAAGTAGATAATAAAAATAAGCAGTTGGTAAGCAAGGAAAGTTTGCTTGATAAAGTACTGAAAAGCAAGGCTCAAATAATATTAACTATAGGGGCTGGTGACATAGGTGAAGAAGTTCAAAAAATTAAAAAAGGATTAAGCGTTGCGAGTTAATTGGAACTACATAAAAATGATTGTTTTGTTGGGGCTTATAGTCTTCCTGTATGCCTTCGCATCCCACAAAAATGCCCATAGAGAAATATCTCAACCAAACGTTGAATTTGTTGGTGAAAACAACCTTTATATCACCAATGAAAATGTTAGTAAATTGTTAATACAAAATTATAGGGGTGCTAAAAATGTGCCGAAAGAAACTTTAGCTTTGAATGAATTAGAGAATGCCCTGAAATCTAATCCATTAGTGAAATCTGCAGAGGTATATGTGGCTGTAAATGGTGAACTTAACGCCAAGGTTGAACAGAAAACACCAATTGCAAGAGTGAGTACAAATGCGTCATATTACATTGATGATGAAGGTTTGTATATGCCGCTGTCAAGTAATTATTCGGCTAGAGTGCCACTTGTTACTGGTTATGTTGAGAAAAATAATTTGACAAACATCTTTACGGTGGCTCACAAAATCCAGAGAGATGACTTTTTAAAAAAGCATGTGATTGAGATACATCAAAACATCAATAAAGTCATTTATCTAAAACTCAGGCAATGCAAGTTTGTGGTGCAATTGGGAGATGTAAAATTATTAGATAAAAAAATAAATAATCTCAAAGCGTTTTATAAGAAGAGCTTAAAGGAGAATACGCTAAACGATTATAAAAAAGTCAATTTACAATTTGACAACCAAGTAGTGTGTAGTAAAAAGTAAACTTTGGAAGTAAACTATGGAACATAATTTAGCAGTAGGATTAGACATAGGAACCACCAAGATTGTGGCCATGATAGGTCGTAAAAACGATTATGGCAAACTTGAAATTTTAGGTATAGGAAAATCTAAAAGTTTAGGGGTGCATCGTGGGGTGGTTAACAATATTACACAAACTATTCAGTCCATTCAGCAGGCAGTTCAAGAGGCGGAAGTTGCCGCAGATATTAAAATTGAAGATGTTACTGTTGGTATTGCTGGTCAGCACATTCGTAGTTTACAACATAGCGATTATATCACAAGGCCAAACTCTGAAACTGTAATTGATGAAGATGACATAGATAGGCTGATTAATCAAGTTCATAAATTGGTGATGTTGCCAGGTGAAGAGATTATTCATGTGTTACCGCAAGAATATAAAGTTGACGGACAGGCCGAAATAAAAGAACCGATTGGCATGTATGGAGGAAGGTTGGAAGCTAACTTCCATGTGGTTGTAGGTCAAGTGTCTTCTATTAGAAATATAGGAAGGTGTGTTCAAAGTGCTGGATTAAATCTTGAAGGCATTACACTGGAACCGTTGGCATCTGCCAATGCTGTTTTAAGCCAAGAAGAAAAAGAAGCCGGAGTGGCATTGATTGATATCGGTGGTGGAACCACAGATTTAGCCATTTTTAGAGATGGTATCATTCGTCATACTGCCGTAATACCTTTCGGCGGAAATGTCATTACAGAAGATATTAAAGAAGGCTGCTCTATTATTGAAAAGCAAGCCGAACTTTTAAAAATAAAATTTGGATCAGCTTGGCCAGGAGAAAACAAGGATAACGAGATTGTTTCCATCCCTGGTTTAAGAGGAAGAGAACCAAAAGAGATTACTCTTAAGAACTTGTCTAAAATAATTCATGCCCGTGTGGTTGAAATTATTGAGCAGGTATATGTAGAGATTAAAAACTATGGCCACGAAGAGCAAAAGAAAAAGCTTATTGCTGGAATAGTGTTAACAGGTGGTGGTAGCCAATTAAAGCACTTAAAGCAGTTGGTAGAATACATCACTGGAATGGATACCAGAATAGGATATCCAAACGAGCATTTAGCAGGGGATAGTGATGAGGATATCACAAGCCCGTTATTTGCTACAGCAGTAGGATTAGTGTTAGATGGTTTGCAACGCCAGGACAGAAAGAAAGTAGAAGCGAAAGTTATTGAGCAAGAAAGATCCGATGCTGAAAACCAACAAGAGGATGTTGTTGAAGAACCAAGAAGAGAACGTAAGTCGTTTCTAGATAAATTAACGGAAAGAGTTAAGGATTTTCTAGATAACGCAGAGTGATAAAATATTTCATTGAATAAAAACTAAGTACAAAACCCCAGAAAAATAGAATTTATGAGCAGCAACAAAGAATTCGAAAGTATAACATTTGATCTCCCTAAGAATCAGTCAAATGTAATCAAGGTTATCGGCGTTGGTGGTGGTGGTAGTAATGCCATTAACCACATGTTCCAACAAGGTATAAAAGGCGTAGACTTCTATATCTGTAATACCGATGCCCAAGCATTACAAAACAGCGGTGTGCCTAATAAAATTCAGTTAGGCCTTAATTTAACTGAAGGATTAGGTGCAGGAGCAAACCCAGACATTGGGGAGCAATCTGCTGTAGAAAGCTTTGAAGAGATTTCTAGAATGTTAGATTCTAATACAAAAATGGTATTTATTACAGCCGGAATGGGAGGGGGAACTGGTACTGGAGCTGCGCCAATAATAGCCAAAATGGCTAAAGACCTTGATATTTTAACGGTAGGTATTGTAACCATGCCTTTTCAATTTGAAGGTAGAATGCGTTTAGAGCAATCTCAAAAGGGGATAGAAAAATTAAGAGAGGTTGTCGATTCTCTAATTGTAATAAATAATAACAAACTTCGTGAGGTTTATGGAAACCTTGGTTTTAAAGCTGGTTTCTCAAAAGCCGATGAAGTTTTATCTACAGCTGCTCGCGGAATTGCCGAGGTAATTACACATCACTATACGCAAAATATTGATTTAAGAGATGCCAAAACGGTATTGAGCAATAGTGGAACGGCCATAATGGGGTCTTCTGTAGCCTCAGGTCAAAACAGAGCTCAAGATGCCATTAGAAAGGCGTTGGATTCTCCGTTATTAAACGATAATAAAATTACTGGGGCTAAAAATGTATTGTTGCTTATCGTTTCTGGTATGCAGGAAATCACTATCGATGAGATTGGTGAAATCAATGAGCATATCCAGGATGAAGCAGGTCACGGTGCTAATATCATTATGGGTGTTGGTGAAGATGAGTCTTTAGAGGAATCTATCGCAGTAACTATTATAGCCACAGGTTTCAATATAGAACAACAAGATGAGATCTCTAACACGGAGACCAAAAAGGTTATCCATGAGTTGAAATCTGAAGACCAGGATTTAAACACGGAAGAAAAAGAACCAGTAATAATTGCACCAGTTATTGAACTGGAAAAGAAAGAAGAACCTCCCGTTGTGCGTCATACTCTAGATTTTGATGTAGAAGAGGAGGAGGTTTCTGCTGTTAAAAATGAAGTAATCACAGAAGAGCCATCTAAAGCTGCAGATAATTTAGATTTAATACCAACCTCAGAAATCATAAAGAATATGAATGTGGTTTATGAGGAGGTTAAAGCCAATGTAGAAGAAGATGAAGACTTCATAATAAAACCGGTAACCAAAATGGCTACTGATGTTGATGATATAAAAGATATTGAAGTTATTGCAGATACTATTGAAGAGGAGCAGCAAATCACATTGACATTCGATTTACCGCTTTCTAATAGTGTTGAAGAGGTTAAGGAAGACAATGCCCAAGAGGATGTTATTTCTTATGACTTAAACGAAGACATAAAAGATATCCCAGTTAATGATTACACAGAGCTAATTACTGTTACTGAAACTAATGAAGAAGGTGATGTAAGGTATGTGTTGGATGACTATACTGAGGTGGAATCTTCTATGAATAAAAAGCAGTCTTCTGAGGTGATGGAAGAAGTTGAAAATGATATTGTTTTCGAAAGGAAAGTGGTTCATGAAAATGTTGTTGAAGAAGAAGTTGCCGAAGAAATTGACCCAATGAATAGTCCAATTTCAGAATTATTAAAGGAAAGAGCAGAAGAGCGCAGACGTAAGATGAAAGATTTTAACTATAAGTTCAATAATGCAAAAATTGATGATATAGAGAAGGTTCCTGCTTATAAGCGTCAAGGTGTAGATATTAGTAATGACAAACCTTCTGAGAATGATATTTCCAGAACTAGTGTGGGATTAGACGATAATGATGATATTCAATTAAGAAGTAATAATTCATTTCTACATGATAATGTAGATTAAGACTAATTCAAATAGTTATTAAACCCGAAAGGCTTTGCTAAGCTTTTCGGGTTTTTTAATTTCAAAAGATAAGGTTCTTTCTTATCTTCGCATTCCATTAATTTTTTTAGAACGATGAGTTTACAACAAAATATCATGACGGCTTTAAAAACAGCTATGAAAGCCAAAGATCAAACGGCTTTAACTGCTTTACGTGCGGTTAAATCGGCTATATTATTGGCCAAGACAGAAAGTGGTGCTGGCGATGATTTAACTGAAGATCAAGAGCTTAAGATATTGCAAAAACAGGTAAAGCAACGTAAAGATAGCGCAGCTGTATTTTTAGAGCAGGGTAGAGAGGATCTAGCTGCTCCAGAATTAGCTGAGGCTGAAATAATAAGTCAGTTTTTACCAGAGGCTTTATCTGAAGCCGAAATAGAAAAGACTGTTGTAGCTGTAATTGAGCAAGTAGGTGCAGAGGGTATGAAAGATATGGGTAAGGTCATGGGGATTGTTAGTAAGCAATTGGCTGGACAGGCTGATGGTAAAACCATTTCGGGAATTGTAAAAGCTAAATTAGTTTAAAATAATGGCCACGTAGCTCAGCTGAATAGAGCACTGGATTTCGGCTCCAGCGGTCGGGGGTTTGAATCCCTCCGTGGTCACGAATTAATAGAAAAACTCGGCGTCAAATCAAGCTAGCTTGAATTTGTAAGCCGAGTTTTTTTATTTTCAAAGCGGAGCTTTGAGGGATATCTAATCCCCAACTAATCAGATAAGAGGAATAGTATCAAATAGACTCGCTTGAATTTGTAAGCCGAGTTTTTCTATTTTCAAAGCGGAGCTTTGAGGGATATGTAATCCAAAATATCCATAAAACATTTATTTGTAAATTGAAAATGCTCACCTGAATTTGTGTGCTCATATTTTTAGATGAGAGTATTTTTGAGTTAGAATGTACAGAGGTAGTTTAAACTATTTGTTCATTCTGCCTATGGCGCAACTCACAAAAGATTTTGCTTTTGTTGTGAGCGCGTTTTTATCTCCAACTTCTGGATAGCCCAATTTATTAAGCAAGCTTTTTACAATATCTATTGTTTTTTCATTGTCGTGAGAAAATGAGATGGTGTTGTCCTCGTTATTGACCATGATGTCGTTAACTAATCCTATTTCAGATAATTTTGCGGTAATTGTATTTGCACAACCACCACATTTTAAGTTTTGAATTTCTAGGGTCGTTTTCATTTTTTTATTCTACAGGAGTTAATGCCTATTATTCTGTATAATGGGCAGAAATTAATTAGGCTGGTTACTAATAAAATTATACCTACCGTCATTAAAATGTAAGCAAGAGTCCCTTCAATTATATTATAATAATAGAGTATGGCTACGGCTACAGCTATTAATACTCTTACGCCTTTGTCTAGATTTCCTAAGTTTTTTTTCATATTTATTTAAATTGAGTTGACTATAATTTTGAAGGACATACGTAGTCCGTTTTTGGTAGGTCTGTGTTTTTTAGTGCGGCATATCCTCCAGCAATATCAATCACATCATAACCTCGGGCTTTTAAAATAGATGCAGCTATAACCGACCTGTAACCTCCAGCACAATGAATGTGGTAGCTTTGCTTCTGGTCTATGGTGTTCATATTGTCATTTAGATAATCTAAAGCAAAATGAACTACATTATCGCCTTCTAGGTGTTCCGATCTATATTCGCCATCTTTTCTAACATCAAGTACTGTAATAGTATCGTTTTTAAATCGGTTTGCTAATTCTTCCGCAGATATGGATTCGATAGATTCAATATCTTTACCTACACTTTTCCAAGATTCGATACCGCCTTCTAAATAACCTAAGGTATTATCGTAACCAACCCTTGACAGTCTGGTAACGGTTTCTTGAGCTTTCCCTTCAGGAACAACCAAAAGTATGGGTTGTTGTAAATCGGTGATTAGAGCCCCAACCCAAGGAGCAAAACCACCATGGATACCTATAAATATAGAATTAGGAATATGACCCTTTACGAATTCTTGTTCGGTTCTAACATCCAATACTAAAGCGCCTTCTTGATTAGCAATACGCTCAAAATCTTCAGGGGTTAAAGCGATATTACCTTTTTTAAGAACGGTGTCGAACTCTGTATATCCAAATTTGTTCATTTGGGCATTCTTTGCAAAATATTGAGGTGGGGGAGCAATACCATCAAGTACTTCCTTAATGAATTCAGCTTTGGTCATATCTGCTCTAAGCGCATAATTAGTTCGCTTTTGATCCCCTAAAACACCAACAGTTTCTTTACTTAAATTTTTTCCACAAGCAGAACCAGCTCCATGAGCAGGGTATACTATAACATCATCTGCTAAAGGCATAATCTTATTTCTTAAGGAGTCATAGAGCTTACCAGCTAAATCTTCTTTGGTTAAATCAGATTTGATAGCTAAATCTGGTCTGCCTACGTCGCCCAGAAATAATGTGTCTCCAGAAAAAATAGCATGGTCTTTGCCGTTTTCGTCAATTAAAAGGTATGTAGAAGACTCTAAAGTGTGGCCTGGAGTGTGAAGAACTTTGATAACAATGTCTCCAAGGTTAAATTCTTCACCATCAGTTGCAATATGAGCTTCATAACTGGTTTGCGCTCCTGGTCCAAAAATAATAGACGCCCCGGTTTTCTTTGCTAAATCTACATGGCCTGAAACAAAATCGGCATGAAAATGCGTTTCAAAAATATACTTGATTTTAGCATTTTCATTTTTAGCTTTATCAACATATTGTTGCGTTTCCCGAAGAGGGTCGATAATGGCAACTTCGCCTTTAGATTCTATATAATAAGCGCCGTGAGCAAGACATCCTGTATATATTTGTTCTATTTTCATAATTGTTTTGTTTTTTCAAATTTACCAAACCAAAGCGTGTTTCTTTGTGACCTAGGTAACATAACCAATCATAGGTTTATTTCCCTATAAACAATATAAATCGCCATGATTAAAGTAAAAACTCCGAAGCTCTTTTTTAATTTATTGCCGTCTATAAATTTAGAAAGGTAAACACCAACTAGTATTCCTAAGATAGATATGAAAGAGAAAGAAAGGAGGAATACCCAATCAATATCTATGGTTTGCATGTCGCCTGTAAATCCAATTAATGAATTGATGGTGACTATGATTAATGATGTGCCTACCGCTTTTTTCATAGGAATTTTAGCCCAAAGTACTAAGGCTGGAACGTAAAGGAATCCACCGCCAGCACCTATTATTCCTGTTATAGTTCCTATGATTAAACCCTGAATGAATGTTTTGTAATAAGCTTGCTTATAATCGGGAGCATTGCCATTTTTCTTGTTTTTAATCATGGAGATGGAAGAAATAAGCATGATGATTGAAAAGAAAATCATGATTCCCATTTCTTTGGTGAATGATAAGCTTCCTAAAGTAAGTAATGTGTCTGGTATATTAGGAACTAAATAGCGTCTTGAAAGATAGACCGCAACAAACGAGGGGAACGAAAAGGCTAGCCCTGTTGTTATGTCTAACAGTCCTTTTTTGTATTTCTGGAATGTACCTATTAACGAAGTGATGCCGACAACAAACAACGAATATGCTGTTGCGATAATAGGGTTATAACCTAAAAGGTAAACTAAAAGCGGTACAGTTAAAATAGAACCACCACCACCAATAAGCCCCAGAACTAAGCCAACAACCAGTGCTCCTAAATAGCCTAAGATTTGGGTGTTGTCCATTTAGTGAGGTAGCTTGTTTTTTAAAATACCATATATAAAAGTGCCAATTAATGCTGCAGCGATGACAATTAGCATGCTGTAAACACCAGTGCCCAATAAAATATACATAGGACCTGGACATGCACCTATTAAAGCCCATCCAAATCCAAAAATGGTACCTCCAATAATATATCTTAAAAACCCTTTGTCTTTTTTAGGTACAACGATTTCTTTGCCTTGTATCGTTTTTATATAACCCTTTTTGGATAAGCTCAGGAAAAGAATGCCTGCAGCTATTGCTGTACCTATAATACCATACATGTGAAAGGATTGAAATCTGAACATTTCGTAAATCCTATACCATGAAACGGCTTCAGACTTTACTAAAATGATTCCGAAGATGACGCCAACTAATAAAAACTTTAAAAATTTCAACATAACTAAAAAATTAAGGGTAAAAGGATATTGGTCATAATTAGGCCTCCGATAAAAAAGCCAATTACAGCTATTAAAGAAGGTCTTTGTAAACTGCTTAAACCTGTAATAGCGTGACCTGAAGTACAGCCTCCGGCGTACCTAGTGCCAAATCCAACCAGTAATCCGCCAATAATTAACAACAATAAACCTTTAATAGACATAACGGCTTCTAAGTTGTAAAGTTCGTTTGGAACCAATGTCTTGCCAGCATTTTCAAACCCCATGGATTGAAGTTCTGCAACCGTTATTGGATTCAAAGCTGTAATAGAATCATTGGATAAATAATTAATGGCAATAAAACCACCAAATATAGCACCTGCTACCACGGTAAGATTCCAAATTTGAGCTTTCCAGTCAAACCTAAAGAAATCAGCAAATCTATCGGCACCAAATGCAGAACACATAGTTCTCAAGTTTGATGACATACCAAATGTCTTTCCAAAGAAAAGTAGTAAAGCCATAATCAAGGCTATCAATGGGCCTGACACATACCAAGGCCATGGATTTAAAATTGTTTCCATTTTTAATACGTTTAGAGTGTAAAATTAATTAGTAAAGTGTAAGAAAGGTGTAACCTAGGTTACTTAAAGTTTAAAACTTCAATTTTATTTCTTCCCAGAATAATTCTGTTTTCTTTTTCTAATTGTTTGAGCAGTCTAGATATAACGACTCTACTCGTGTGCAAATCTTCTGCTATTTCTTGATGTTTAATAGAGATTGTGTTAGAATTGTTCAAGATGGTTTTATTAGCTAAATATTTAATCAAGCGTTCATCCATCTTCAAGAAGGCTAAACTATCTATTGCCTCGAGCATTTCGTCAAATCTGGTTTGATAGCTCTCCAAAATAAAATTCCGCCAAGTTTCATTGCTGTGAAACCATTCATGCATTTTTTGGGCAGGAATCATGATTAAGGAGGAGTCCTGCTCTGCAACAGCCCTAATTTTACTTTTTGAAGTGCCCATGCAACACGTTAAAGACATTGTGCAGGTTTCACCAGCTTCAAGGAAATATATAAGCAAGTCATTACCTTCGTTGTCTTCTCTTAAGATTTTGATATTTCCGCTTAAGAGTAATGGGATAAATCTTATGGGCTGATTTATATCAATGATAATATCATCTTTAATAAAAGACTTAAAAACGCCTACAGATAAAATCTCATTAATGATTTTATTGTCTAGTGTATAACCAAATTTTTGCTTTACTATTTCCTCTGTCATGACTCAAAAATACGGATTTATAAAATTGAAATAAATTGTTTGGTATAGTTTTAATAAATAGTATATTTGCACGCACAAAATCGGCCGCGTGGCGCAACTGAATAGCGCACTTGATTACGGCTCAAGAGGTTGCAGGTTTGAATCCTGCCGCGGTCACAAAAAGCAAGTTCTAAATATGAGAGCTTGCTTTTTTTTCTTATTATAAGTTTCTTTTTTAATTAAAACAGTCATTTTTTTTTCATGAACTTGTTTGTTTTAGAACAAGGATAGTGCAGGATAGGTTATTTTCAATATTTCCTTTTATTTGGTAAATTCACGATACATTCTTTGAGAGGTGTTTTTTTAATGTCGTGAGTTTTACTCTTAAAGTTGTTTTTGCATTATATTTAACATGGTCGAGACTCGAATAAAAATTAAGAATTTAAACAATAACGATTCACCTAAATACATTAAAATAGTTAACGCCATTAAGGAAGCTATAGATGTTAATGAATTAAGGATAGGGGACCGTATTCCCTCTATAAACGAATTTAGCAAAGACTACAAGGTTTCTAGAGACACCGTATACAAGGCTTATGTTTTATTGAAGGAGGAAGGCTATGTTAATTCTACACCAAATAAGGGGTATTATATTACGGAGAGCAGAAAAAAAGTACTGTTGTTAATAAGTACATTTAAGGCTTACAAAGAGGTTTTTTACCATTCCTTTATGAGTTGTTTGCCAAACAATGTTATTGTGGATTTACAGTTTCATCACTACAACATCAAGAACTTCAAGTCGATGTTAAATGCGGATAATGGTAAGTACTTTAAGTATATTGTTATGGGATTTGATCATCCCGAAGTTAAATCATCATTATCTAAAATAGACAATAATAAACTGCTTCTTATAGATTGGAAAGCTAACCTGGGAGTTTCAGGAAACTATGTGTTTCAGGACTTTGGTGAGTCATTTTATTCCTGTTTAAAAGACGCCAAAGAAGCCTTTAGTAAGTATACTAAACTTGTTTTTATTTACCCAGAATTCACATATCATCCTTATGAAAGTGTTAGGTATTTCGAGAAGTTTTGTGAATCAAACAATTTTGAATATAGTATTTGCAAGAAATCCTCTAAGCTGAAGGTTGAGAAAGGAACAGCATATATTAGTGTGAACGATCGTATCCTTTACGAGTTGTTAAGTCAATCAAGCACTGCTGGTTTAGAAGTTGGAAAGGAAGTTGGTATATTGTCATATAACGACACCCCGTTAAAGAAATTTACATATAAGGGGATATCGGTAATTTCAATTGATTTTAAGGAATTTGGAGCAGAAGTTGCCGAGTTTATTTCTTCTACACAGCCACTACAAAGATACTTAACAACAAGACTTATTCTCAGAGATTCTTTGTAGTAACTGGGTTGCTGTAAGTTGTTTTTTTAAAAGTTGCCCCTACACATCTTATCAGGACAGAGCAGGACACTTTAGAGGAGTGTGTTATTTAGCTTTGTTAGGACTTCAATCACAGTGTTGGTTTTTTAAAATAGTGAAGTTGAGAGATCAGTAAATCGACCTTTTGAAGTACAATTTAGGTGTGTTTATAGTACAAAGCATCTGTTTTTCTTTGCACCGCCTAAGCTAAATGCATTGTTTTGTAAAGTCGAAGAGTCTTCTTTAGGAAGACTGATTTGAGAAAACTTCGTAAAAACAGGTTTTAAGTAAAAACTAAAAATTAAACAATTATAAGAGAATGAGTAAAACTATTGTAATAACAGGAGCAGGAGGCGTGCTATGTAGTACTTTGGCAGAGGCTTTGGCCAAACAAGGTCATAATATAGCCTTATTGGATTTAAATAAAGAAGCCGCTACAGCAGCAGCTGAAAAAATTAACAAAGAAGGAGGTTCGGCAATTGGTGTCGAAGCTAATGTTTTAGAAAAAGACTCATTAATATCCGCAAAAAAAGAGGTTAATGATGCTTATGGTGAATGTGATATTTTAATTAACGGTGCTGGAGGGAACCATCCTCTAGGGACAACAAGTAATCCTTTTTTAGAAATGGAGGATTTAAAAAATACCACAGAAGGTTTTAAAACGTTTTTTGATTTAGACCCAAAAGGTATCCAATTTGTATTCAACCTAAATTTTATTGGGACCTTATTACCAACTCAAATTTTTGCTGAGGATATGGTTGGAAGAGAAGGATGTAGTATCTTAAACATTTCTTCAATGAATGCATTTACGCCATTGACCAAGATTCCGGCTTATAGTGGAGCTAAGGCAGCTGTTTCCAATTTCACTCAATGGTTAGCAGTTCATTTTTCTAAAGTTGGAATAAGGGTAAATGCGCTTGCGCCTGGATTCTTCTTAACAGAACAAAACAGAACCTTGTTAACTAATCCTGATGGAAGTTTAACACCAAGAGGAAACCAAATTATTGAACAAACACCTATGGGGAAATTTGGAGAGCCAGAGCATTTGGTGGGTACCACCTTATGGTTATGTGGAGAAGGATCCTCATTTGTAACTGGTGTTGTAGTGCCTATCGATGGTGGGTTTAGTGCTTATAGCGGTGTTTAAAATAAAATAGTTAACCGAATGGCCTGATGTATTGATTTCAATAAATACTCTGATCATGCTAATATTAACTGTAGAAAACAAAAAATTAAAATAATAATTATATAAATGGAGCAAACATGGAGATGGTACGGACCAAACGATCCAGTATCTTTATCAGATGTTAAACAAGCAGGAGCTACAGGAGTAGTTTCGGCATTACATCACATTCCTAATGGAGAAGTGTGGACCGTAGAAGAAATACAAAAGCGAAAAGATATTATAGAAAATGCAGGATTGACTTGGAGTGTTGTAGAAAGTATACCTGTTCATGAAAACATAAAAACGCGCTCAGGGAATTTTAAAGCTTATATAGAAACCTATAAGCAAAGCATAGAAAACTTGGCCAAATGCGGAATACATATTGTGTGTTACAACTTTATGCCTGTACTGGATTGGACAAGGACCGATTTAGCGTTTAAGGTAGAAGATGGGTCTGAAGCACTACGTTTTGATGTTACTGCATTTGCAGCTTTCGAATTATATCTCCTTAAACGACCGGGTGCAGAGAGCGCATATACCAAAGCTCAAAAAGAGTCTGCAAAGACTTATCTTGAAGGACTTTCTGAAGATGAAAAGAGTAAACTCGTAAATAATATAATTGCTGGTTTACCAGGTGCAGAAGAAGGATACACCCTTGAGCAATTTCAAGGTATTTTAGATACTTATAAAGATATTGATGCCCAAACTTTGCGGGATAATTTGGTTGAATTTTTAAAAGAGATCATACCAGTGGCCTCTCAAAATAATGTGCTAATGTGTATACATCCAGATGATCCACCGTATCCAATTTTAGGCTTGCCTAGGGTCGTTAGTACAGAGTCCGATTATGCATACCTGTTCGATAATGTTCCAGATAGAGCCAATGGTATAACATTTTGTACAGGTTCACTGGGAGTTAGGGAGGACAACGATCTAGTGAATATATTTAGACGATTTGCGGATCGCGCTCATTTTTTACACTTACGTAGTACAAAGCGAGATGAAGCTGGTAATTTTTATGAGGCTAATCATTTAGATGGCGATGTTGATATGTATGCTGTGGTAAAAGAAATTTTAGTTGAAGAAAAAAGACGTAAAGCAGAGGGTAGAGCAGATGCTGCAATACCAGTTCGACCAGATCACGGACATCAAATGCTAGATGATTTAAATAAAAAAACAAATCCAGGGTATTCGGGGATTGGTAGATTACGAGGTCTTGCGGAATTACGCGGACTAGAATACGGTTTAAAACAAACAATATAAAACAAACATAACTTTTTGCCATGAGCACACATTACGAAACAAGATATGCGTCAAGTCCACAAGCAGTGAAGGCTTACGACACTAAGCAATTAAGAGACGAGTTTTTAATTGATAATCTAATGCAAGAAGATCAATTAATTTTGGTGTACACACACTATGATAGATATATGGCTGGTTCTGCAGTGCCTGTTGCTGGACCTGTTGTTCTTGAAACCATAGATCCATTAAAATCCAGTTATTTCCTAGAAAGAAGAGAGTTGGGAATAATAAATGTAGGGGGAGATGGAACTGTTGAGGTAGATGGAGATGTTTATGAACTAACCTTAAAGGATGCGCTTTATGTTGGTAGTGGAAATGAAAGTGTTGTGTTTAAAAGCAATGATGCCAGTAACCCAGCTAAATTTTACTTAAACTCTGCACCAGCTCACCAAAGCTTCCCAACAAAGAAGGTAAGTAAGGCAGAAGCTAATAAAATTGAGTTAGGGTCTTTAGAAACAGCAAATCACCGCACGGTAAATCAGCAGATTATTGGTGGGATAGTTGAGACATGCCAATTGCAAATGGGAATGACAGAGCTTAAAACAGGAAGTGTTTGGAATACCATGCCTGCTCATGTTCACGATCGTAGAATGGAAATCTATTATTACTTAGACCTTCCTGAAGATCAAGCAGTTTGTCACTTTATGGGGCAGCCACAAGAGACCAGACATATATGGATGCAAAACCACCAAGCTGTGATTTCACCACCATGGTCTATTCACTCTGGTTCGGGAACTTCAAATTATACCTTTATCTGGGGAATGGCAGGTGAGAATTTAGATTACGGCGATATGGATGTTGCTAAAATTACAGAATTGAGATAGGTTATGAGTACTACGTTATTCGATATAAAAGGAAAAATTGCCTTGGTTACGGGTAGTACCCATGGTCTTGGTATGGCTATGGCCAGAGGTTTAGGTTTAGCAGGAGCAACTATAGTTGTTAATGGGAACTCTTCTCAAGAAAAGATAGATAAAGCAGTAGCAGAATACAAAAGCGAAGGCATTAATGCTGTTGGTTATAAGTTTAATGTTACAGATGAAGCTGAAGTAATTTCGGCAATTGCAAAAATTCAAGAAGAAGTAGGGCATATTGATATATTAATCAATAATGCTGGTATCATCAAACGAACACCTCTTATTGAAATGGAAGTGGCCGACTTCAAACAAGTTATAGATGTAGATTTGGTAAGCCCTTTTATTGTGTCAAAACACGTGGTACCGGCAATGATAGAACGAAAAGAAGGCAAGGTTATAAATATATGCTCTATGATGAGTGAATTGGGGCGCAATAGTGTGGGTGCATATGCAGCAGCAAAAGGCGGCTTAAAAATGCTTACGCAAAATATGGCTACAGAGTGGGCAAAACACAATATCCAAGTAAATGGTATAGGACCAGGGTATTTTGCAACATCTCAAACAGCGCCTATTCGTGTAGATGGACATCCTTTTAACGATTTTATTGTAAATAGAACACCTGCAGCCAAATGGGGAGACCCAGACGATTTAGCGGGTGCTGCTATATTCTTATCCTCTAAAGCCAGTGACTTTGTAAACGGTCAAGTGGTTTATGTCGATGGTGGTATTTTAGCAACAATTGGAAAACCTTCAAACGAAGATTAGGTATGAAGACCACTTCAATATTTATCTTGATATCAAGTGTATCTATATTCTTAGGTTGCGGAGGTAAGGCATCACAAATTATTACCGTTAAAAACCCCTTGGATATTTCGAGAAGTCATGAGACAATTGAAATAAATGTAGCTGATATTCTCTTGGAGAAAGATAAGAATATTAACGATGTAGGTGTTATTGATGCCGAAACGGGCAAAGTTTTAATTACACAACTTGTCGATGAAAACCAAGATGGTAAATACGATATTTTATTATTTCAAGCAGAGGTTAATGCAAATTCTGAAAAGCAATACAAATTAACTGTAGTTAATTCTGATGAAAAGAAAACATCTATAGATTATTGTTTTTCTCGATTTGTTCCTGAGAGAACCGATGATTACGCTTGGGAAAATAATAGAGTAGCCTTTAGAACGTTTGGGCCTGTTGCTCAAAAAATGGTAGAAGATGGCGTTAAGGGAGGTACATTATCTAGTGGAATAGATGCTTGGTTAAAACGAGTAGAATTTCCCATAATAGACCTATGGTACAAAAGAAATGACGCTAAGAAAGGTGCTTACCATAAAGACCACGGTGAAGGTTTAGATAATTTTCACGTTGGTATTAGTAGAGGCGTTGGAGGTGTAGCGGTTAAGATAGATACTGCGTTCTATGTGTCTCGAAACTTTACTAAATGGAAAACCATTACTACCGGACCTATTAGAACAAGTTTTGTCCTAGAGTATGCCAATTGGAATGCTGGAGAAAATTCAATTTCAGAAGTAAAACATGTTTCCTTAGATTATGGAAGTAATTTATCTAGATATGAAGTAGAAATAACTGGTACCGATAATATTTATTCAGGGTTAACGCTTCATGAAAAAGATGGGAAAGATAGCCAGAATAAGGAGTTTGGTTATGTTTCTTACTGGGAGCCTCATGGTGATTCCGAATTGGGTACGGGTATAGTTGTGCCAAATGGTAATATGTTGTCTAGCGAATTATTCGATACACCCGTAAAGGACTGGAGTAATTTATATGCTCAAATTAAATTGGATGAAGGTAAGGCGCTGTATTATGCAGGATTTGGTTGGAAGAAATCCAATCAGTTTTCTTCGCAGGAGGAATGGGAGAACTATCTTAAAACATTTTCATTAAAAGTAAACAATCCACTTATTGTTTCAGTTAATTGATTTCGAATATGAAAATTAGTAATTTTATTACAGATAATTTTGTGTTACAGACTGAAGTTGCCCAAACTTTATATCATGATTACGCAAAAGATTTACCAATAATAGATTATCACAACCACTTATCACCTAAAGAGATTGCCGAAAACCAACCCATGAAAAATATCACTGAGGCTTGGTTAAAAGGGGATCATTATAAGTGGAGGGCTATGAGAGCTAACGGTATCGATGAGCTTTATATCACTGGTTCGGCCATATCACACAAAGAGAAATTTTTAAAATGGGCTGAAACGGTTCCGTACACGTTAAGGAACCCTTTATTTCACTGGACACAGTTGGAGCTTAAAAGGTATTTTGACATTGATGTTATTTTACAGCCGGATACAGCTGAGGAAATATATAAAAAAGCCAATGCAATACTCTTCGATAAAACCCCTGCTCAGTTGTTGGAGCACATGAAGGTAGAGGTTGTTTGTACCACAGATGATCCTACCGATAACTTAGCTTATCATAAAGAAATTGCACAGCAAGACTTTTACACAAAGGTATTTCCAACCTTCAGGCCAGATGAACTGTTCTTTATTGGAGAAGATAAATTCTCTAAATATCTAAAAAAATTAGGTTCTAGTGTAGGTTATGAAGTTAATAACTATGAGCACTTAATAAAGGCCATAGACGAACGCATAGAATATTTTCATGATACAGGCTGTCGTTTGTCAGATTACGGTATAAGTGGCGCATTTACATATGTAGAACATACCCAAGACGAAGTAGCGGGTATCTTTAACAATTACCTTAAAGGTAACAGCCTTTCTGAAGATGATATAAAAAAATACCGTTCTAGCTTGCTTCTGCATTTAGGTAAAAAATACCATGAAAAGGGTTGGGCCCAGCAATATCATCTAGGGGTTATTAGAAACAATAACAGCAGACTCAATGAAATGGTAGGAGCAGATGCAGGTTGTGATTCTATTGCAGATTATCCGATTATTGAAGGTCTTTCCAAATTCTTTAATGAACTAAGTAGAACTAACCAATTGGCCAAAACTATTGCTTACAATTTAAATCCTGCACAAAATGAAACCTTTGCAACAATGATGGGGAACTTTCAAAGTTCAGACTGTCCTGGGAAGATGCAGTGGGGTTCTGCTTGGTGGTTCTTAGACCAAAAAGATGGTATGGAAAAGCAAATAAATTGTCTGTCCAATATGGGATTACTTAGCCGATTTGTAGGTATGTTGACCGACAGTAGAAGCTTTTTGTCATTCCCAAGACACGAGTACTTCAGGCGTGTTTTATGTAATATCATTGGAGAGGATGTTAAGCAGGGTTTAATTCCTAACGACATTGAATTTTTAGGTAAGATGGTACAGGATATTTGTTATTACAACGCCAAGAACTATTTCAATTTTGAATAGCCTCGAATCAAAAAAAATTAATAAACACTTAAACTAAAATAAGTATGACTGAAACAAAAAAAATCGGGAATTATCGCTACAGGATATTAGCCTTGCTGATGTTTGCAACCACCATCAACTATTTTGATAGGAGTTTGATGGGGATTATGTCTCCGGATCTCATCGAGTGGTTTGGTTGGACCAAAAAAGACTACGCTTACATAGTTATGATATTCCAGGCCTTTTATGCCATTGGATTAATTTCTATGGGAGGTATAATTGACAAATTGGGAACCAAAAAAGGATATATTCTTGCCATTGGTACTTGGAGTGTTTTCGGTATGCTTCATGCCGCAGTTGGAAGAGGATTCAGTTTTATTGGTTTTGCAATAGCTAGAGCTGGTCTAGGTTTTGGTGAAGCAGGAAACTTTCCTGCTGCGATTAAAACTACAGCAGAATGGTTTCCTAAAAAGGATAGGGCATTTGCTACTGGGCTGTTTAATGCTGCCACAAGTCTTGGTGCCATTGCTGCGCCTTTCGTAATAGGGGGCATTGTGTTTTGGACTGGAGGAGACAAAGGTATGGGAGAACTTAAAAACTGGCAAATTCCTTTTCTTATCACTGGTGGATTAAGTGCTTTATGGGTTTTCCTTTGGTTGAGAACTTACAAAAAACCGGAAAAACATCCCAAACTATCCAAAGAGGAGTTAGAGTATATCAATAGCGATTCTACAGAAGAATCTGACGCTAAGCTTTCTTGGGCTAAAGTATTTCCAAAAAGACAAACTTGGGCCTTTTCTCTTGCTAAGATAACAGATGCGGTTTGGTGGTTTTACCTATTCTGGGGAGCTATATTCCTTTCAGAGAATTTCGGTGTAAAAATTAAAGAAATGGGATTACCATTTTTGGTTATTTACCTTATAGCGGATGCGGGAAGTATTTTTGGAGGTTGGTTGTCGGGTAGCTTTATGAGAAAGGGTTGGCCTGTTAATAAAGCAAGGAAACTAACCTTATTAATCTGTGCTATCATCATATTACCAGTTTGTTTTGTTGCGTTTACAGAGAGTAAATGGGTAGCGATAGTACTAATTTCACTTGGAGCAGCAGGACATCAAGCATGGTCGGCTAATATTTTCACCTTGGTTTCAGATGTATTTCCTAAAAAAGCAACAGCATCGGTTGTGGGTATTGGAGGAATGGTTGGAGCTTTAGCAGGTTTAGTCAGTAACCTAATTTTAGGTTCTGTTCTTGATGAAGCCAGTAAAACAGGTTTTTTCTGGGCTTTCTTGGTGGCAGGGTCACTATACATCATAATACTAGGTTTGGTTCATTTATTGATGCCTAAAATGACACCTATGGATGAAAACCTAAACCTGATTAAAGAGTAAATCTTAATTTTAAAATAATAATTAAAAGCTGCAGTTGTTTAGAACTGCGGCTTTTTCTATTTAAACTTGCTTTTACTTCAGTTTTTAATGTTGCTAGTTTTTCATTTCTCAATGCATTAAATTTATCAACTGTATTCAGTTACTTTTGAGCATTAAAATATTCATCTTGATATTTAATTATTGCTTTTTTTAATCTTAAAGTCCTTATATTTCAGAATGCGGAAGATTTTTATATTCCTTTTAATTTTTTGCTCAGGTTTTGTTGGAAGTGGACAAAATGGCGTTTCCTATCAATTTAATCATTTATCTACAGCTGATGGGCTTTCGCAAAGCTCAGCAATTGCCATTCATCAAGACAGATTAGGACAAATGTGGATTGGAACTCGTGACGGTCTTAATAAATACGACGGTACTAAGTTTTCTATTTACAGAAATCAAGAAAATAATCCATACTCCATAAGCAATAACGATATTTTATCTATTCAAGAAGATGATAGCGGAAACCTGTGGGTTGGTACATATAATGGTTTAAATAGATACAACCCTAAAACAGATCAGTTTGAAAGCTATTTTCACGATGAATTTAACAGTTCCCTATCAAACAACACGGTATGGTCCATAAGAAAACTTTCTAATGGTGCTATTTGGGTTGGTACATGGAGGGGGTTGTCTGTATATGATGAAAAAACGAATAGTTTTCATAATTATTTAGATAACCAAGGCAGGCCTGCAAAGATGAAAGTAATGGCCATTTTAGAAACTAAATCTGGTCGAATTTTTATAGGTACAGGCGCCGGTGTTTTCGAGGCAAATTATGAAGAGGGTAAGCTACTTGGGTTAGAGATTCTTCCCGGAAGTGAAAGTTATCATGTTCAAGATTTAGCTGAAGATGAAAGTGCTAATTTATTGTTAGGTACCAAAGATGACGGGCTTATAAGGTACAGTCTCAAGAGTAAAGCCTACAGTCCTTTTTTTAAAAAAGAGACAACGTTAAAGAGTATAAAAAGTATTAGAAAGCTTCTTTTTGATAATCAAGGCGTACTTTGGATTGGGACTTATGAAGGGCTCATAACAGTTAATAAGAATGGGGCAATCGAGTTGTTACAAGCCGATTTAGATAACAAAAAGGGATTAAGTAAAAATTCGATTAAATCCCTATTTAAGGATAACAAAGGTTCTGTATGGATAGGTACTTATTACGGAGGTGTTAATATTTGGGATACTTCAAATAGTAACTTTGAAAACATCATACAAAATCAAAAGGGCAAAGGGCTGAATTACACTGTGGTAAGTTCTATAGAGTCTTACGGTGATTATGTGTTTTTTGGAACAGAAGGTGGTGGTTTAAATATTTGGAATAAAACAAATAATTCCTATAAATATCTCACAGAGACTAATTCTCGTTTAATAGATAACAATATAAAAGCATTAGAAATATTAGATTCTACCAAACTGTGGATAGGTACCTTTAAAACAGGCTTGCAAATTTATGATGCTGATAAAAGAAGATTTGAGTCTATAACACTGCCAAAAGAACTAGCTGATTTATTAAAAAATGCTGGAGTATATACCATAAAAAAAGATACAGAAAACAATCTATGGATAGGAACTTTTGGTAAGGGTTTGATAAAATATAATCATGGTTTACAGGAATTTAGTCATTTTCAGTCCTCAAATGAAGGAGTAAATGACCTGTCGAACAACCTAATAAGAACAATTCTAATCGACAAAAAAAGTAACGTTTGGGTAGGAACAGAAAATGGATTGAATAAAATTACTGAATCAAGTCAAATTACAAATTTCTTTTACGATAAGACCTTGCAATATGGTGATGATATCCTGTCAATTCACCAGGATTTAAACGAGACTATTTGGGTTGGAACAAAGTCGAAAGGCTTATTTAAATACAATGGAGAAGGATTCGATGCTGTTTCATTCAATTTAGAAGACACTAAAATATCTGCAATTCGAAGTATACAAGAAGATAACCAGAAGCAGCTTTGGATTGGGACCAATCAAGGTATTCTTAAATACAACCCTAAGATAGGAGATGTTAAGATTTATAATGAGACAGACGGCGTTATTAGTAACGAGTTTAACGACAATGCTATTTTAAAGTTGAATGATACCGAGTTTTATTTTGGTGGTCCCAATGGAGTAACACGCCTTAATACGGAAAGAATTACTATAAACGAACATGCGCCACAAGTTATTCTAACCGATTTTCTCATAAGGGAAAGTGATTCTAAAAAAAACAGCTCTATTGATGTGCTAAAATACACATTACCTTTTACAGAGAGTGTAGAGCTCGATTATGATCAAGGAAACTTTAGTATATCGTTTTCTATTCCAAGTTTTGTAAACTCTAGTAACAATAGTTACAGGTATAGATTAAGAGGTTTAGAGAAGGAATGGAATTCTACAAGTAATAATTCGGCATCATACACTATTCAAAATCCTGGCGATTACGTTTTTGAAGTTATGGGTGCTAATAATGATAAAGTATGGAACGGTACCACTACAAGTTTAAGGATATGTGTAGCACCAGCACCTTGGAGAACATGGTGGGCATTCACTATTTATGGCCTATTAATACTGGTATCACTATTTTTTCTATTTCGAATTCTTAAATCGAGAACACGATTACTGCATGAATTGGAATTAGAGCACTTGGAGACAGAAAGAACTAAAGAAGTTAACCAAACCAAATTGGAGTTTTTCACCAATATTTCTCATGAATTTCGAACACCATTGGCCTTGATTTTGGGACCTTTAGGACAAATAATAGAAGATTACCGAGGTAGTAGCAAAATGTACAAAAAGCTCTTGGTCATTGAAAATAGTGCAAATCACCTCTTACAGCTCATAAATAGGTTAATGGATTTTAGAAAGTTTGAAAAGAAGCTTTTCACTCTTGAGGCCGCAGAAGGTAATATTGTCAAGTTTTTAAGGGAAATTTATCTTTCTTTTACCGAGCATGCTAAAACCGGTGGCTATAATTTCAATTTCATCACCGATGAAGATGAAATTTTAGTGTATTACGACAGGAATAAATTAGAACGTGTATTTTATAATCTTATTTCTAATGCATTTAGATATACTCCAAAAGGTGGGGATATTAATATTCGGATTCTTCGTAAAGAACATCAAATTATAATAAACGTAGAGGATAGCGGGGTTGGTATTGCCGAAGAATTTCAAGATAAAATCTTCGAAAGATTTTTTGAGGTAGCTGTTAATAACAAGCCAGACCAAAGTTACAATAAGGGTACGGGTATTGGTCTGTCTATTGCTAAGAATATTGTGGAGTTACATAAAGGGGAAATAGCATTAAATAAAAATGAAAATAATATTGGCTCTGTTTTTTCGGTTATGCTTAAATTAGGGAAGAGCCATTTAACTGAAGACGAAATTTTACAGGACTATAAGTTTAGCGATGATCTTTCTCAATACGTTAAGCAACTAGAGGAATCTCCCGAAGTCGTTCTAAACGATGATTTAGACTCGGTTGATGAGACCGATAAAAGTACAATTCTGTTAGTAGAGGACAACAAGCCCCTTAGAAAGTTCATTAAAAGTACACTGTTGCCTTACTATAAAGTTTTGGAGGCAGAAAATGGAAAAGTTGCGTTCAAGGTAGCTAAAAAAGAATCTCCCGATCTTATAGTTAGTGATGTTATCATGCCCGAAATGACCGGTACAGAGCTTTGTGCCGCTGTAAAAGGCGATTTAAAAACAAGTCATATTCCAATAATACTGTTAACTTCCAGAACGTCTTTAATCTATAAGTTAAATGGTCTAGAAAGTGGAGCTGATGACTACATTAATAAACCGTTCGATGTAAAAGAATTTAAGTTAAGAATTAAAAATATACTTCATAATAGGGAAAAGTTAAAGCAGAAGTTTGCTAACAGCGAAGGTGTATTGCCAGATGAGGTTTTGGTATCATCATTTGACGAGAAACTGTATCAAAAGGCGCTCAACATTGTAAAAGAAAATGTGGGCAATGAAGACTTTGATATAGCTATGTTTTGTTCAGAGCTGGGGGTAAGTAGAACAATGCTATTCACAAAAATAAAAGCTTGGTCTAATTTTACACCAAACGAGTTCATTTTGCATTTTAGGATGAAACGTGCCGCACAGTATTTAGAACAAGGAAAACTTAATATTTCACAAATTTGTTATAAAGTAGGGTATAAAAACCCTAAATACTTCAGTAAAACTTTTCAAAAGAAGTTTGGAGAGACACCATCTCAGTACGCTTCTAAATTTTCAGATTAGCATTTTTTTGTAATGTAAACATCTGTTTACTAGTTGATTGTATTATTTTATACCCTATTCTGTATTTTGGTTTTTATGATTTCATTTAGTTTTAAGCGATGAAAAAAAATAAACCAAAATACGGCTATGTGGAAATTATCCTTGTCTTGATAATACTAGGCTGTAGTTTAATGATTATTTATCTCATCTAAACTTAAATATTTGCTAAAACTAATTTAACAATGAAAAAAATGAAACAATTAAAAGGAACACTTTTTCTGGTTTTTTGCTTTTGTTTTATTCTTGGCGCAAGCGCCCAGGAAAAAACAATTTCAGGAAAAGTAACATCCAGTTCGGATGGCATGACACTACCGGGTGTTAATGTTGTAGTAAAAGGTACCACTACTGGAGCTGCAACAGATTTTGATGGTAATTATTCCATTAATGTACCCGATGCAAATGCTACCCTTGTATTTAGTTACGTAGGGTACGTAACTCAAGAAATTCCGGTAGGTTCTAAATCGGAAATCGATGTGGCTCTTGTTGAGGATGCTGCTAGTCTTGATGAAGTAGTAGTGGTGGGTTACGGTGCTAGGAAAAAGAGTGATATCACCGGTTCGGTATCTTCAGTTAAATCTGAAGAAGTAACCGCCTTTCCTGTTTTAGATGCACAACAAGCTTTACAGGGGCGTGCAGCAGGTGTGGCTGTACAGTCAAATAATGGTGGTGAACCTGGAACACCAATTAATGTAACCATTCGTGGTAATACTTCAATCAATGCAAGTAGTGCTGCTCTAGTAGTAGTCGATGGTTTTGTAGGAGCTACATACCCGCAACCAGGAGATATTGAGTCTGTAGAAGTGTTAAAAGATGCTTCTGCAACCGCTATTTATGGTTCAAGAGGTGCCAATGGTGTTATATTGGTAACCACAAAAAAAGGTAAAAAAGGGAAAATGACCATAGAACTTAACAGCAACTATGCTGTACAAAGTACTTCTAATCGTTTAGATCTTTTAAATGCAGATCAATTTGCCACATATACAAGAGCAATTAATCCTTCTTATACACAAGCAGATGCTAATACAGATTGGCAGGATTTAATTTATACATCAGGACATACAACAAATCACCAATTATCTTTTTCTGGTGGGTCTGATAATATGAATTATTACGTTTCTGGAAACTATTTTGATCAGAAGGGTGTGGTTATTAACTCAGGGTTCGAACGTTTTTCTTTCCTGAGTAATATTGATGCACAAATTAACGATAAATTAAAGTTAGGCTTTAATGCATTTGGTAGCAGAAGTAACAAAGAAGGAGTTTCTACGCAAGCTAACAGTGGAGGTAGAGGTAGTGGAGATGTTATTTCTATTGCTTATCGTTTTGCACCAGACTTAGGTATTTTAGATGCTAATGGGAATAATACATTTAATTCAGTTGGAGATGATATTGATAACCCATTTGCGGTTGCCACAGAGAATGTTGATGAAACAACAGAGGATATCTACAGAGCGAATTTTTATGGTCAATATGAAATCATTGAAGGTTTGAGTTTTAAATCTACATTTGGATTTAGCTCTAGAAATCGAACAAGAGGTCGTTTTACACCATCTACACTCATTACATCAGCAGGTGACCAAGGAGGAATTGCAGGAATATCTAACTTAAAAAATACAAATATTTTAAGTGAGAATTACTTGACCTATACTAAAGAATTAGGTAAAGGAAATTTAACAGTGTTAGCGGGTTATTCTTATCAGAAAGACAGAACTGTAAGCAATGCTTCAGGAGCTGAAGGGTTTGTAACAAACAGTGTGTCCTATTTCAACTTGGGTACAGCTTCAACACCACTGTTCCCATCATCATTTTTAAATGAGTTTGAAATCCAGTCTCAATATGGACGTATTAATTACGATTATGACGATAAATACCTGTTAACATTAACAGCAAGGCGAGATGGAGCTTCAAACTTTGCAAAAAACAACAAGTATGCTTTTTTCCCATCGGGAGCTTTTGGATGGAAAATCTCAAACGAAGATTTTTTACAGGATAATAATACTATCTCAAATTTAAAATTAAGAGTAAGTTATGGTGTTACTGGTAATCCTTCTATAGCACCATACCAGTCGTTAGCTACTTTAGAGTCAATTTATGCAGTAACTGGAGACCAAACCGTAAATGCTGTAGTTTCCGGAAGACCTGCTAACCCAAATTTAAAATGGGAATCTTCTTATCAAACAAACTTTGGTATCGATTTAGGCTTATGGCAGAACAGGGTTTCTCTTAGTTTAGACATTTACAATATTGACACTAAAGATCTAATTGTTGGTAACAGTAACACACCAGAGTATACAGGTTTCTTAAGACCTAATTTCTTGGATAACATTGGGGAGATAAATAACAGAGGTGTTGAGATTACTTTAGCAACACGTAACGTGAGAACAGATAACTTTTCTTGGTCTACAGATATTAACTGGTCTAGAAATAGAAACACTGTAGAAAAACTATTTGGTAGTGATGTTGATTTCTTCTTACCATCCGCAGCACCAGGACATTTTTTACAAGATGAAACTCATATTTTAAGAGAAGGTGAGCCTTTAGGACAGTTTTTCGGTTATGAATACCGAGGAGTGTATCAAGGTGGAGCTTTACCTGCCGGTACTGCCACATTTAGTGGTGCTGTAGCTGGAGATGAATTGTTTACCGATGTTGATGGCAGTGGAGAAATAAACTCTGCAGATAGACAAATTATTGGAGATCCGACACAGGATTGGACCTTTGGTTTCAATAACAGATTCGAATACAAAGATTTCGATTTAGGGATATTCTTCCAAGGTGCTATGGGTGGAGATATTTATAGTTTTACGTTATCTGAATTAGCCTCGGGAGGTTCTAATGCAACTACAGAAGCAGTTAATGCATGGACACCTAGTAACACCGATACAAATGTGCCTTCTCCGGCAACTCGTGAGAAACGTATGAATTCAAGATTTATTTACGATGGTAGTTATGTGCGTCTAAAAAACATAGTGTTAGGATATACATTACCAAGTGATGTAGCAGAAAAATTAGGAATGGATAATGTTAGACTATCCTTAAGTGGACAAAACCTGTTAACAATTACAGATTATCCTGGAACAGACCCAGAGGTGAGCTACCGTGCATCGGGATCTCAAAACGGGAATGTTAATCAAGGGTTCGATTATGGTAACTACCCTAATATAGAATCGGTAACCTTTAGTTTAAACCTTAAGTTCTAAAAAAATAAAATGATGAAAAATTTAAAATATTTATTTCTATTGTTGGTATTACCAATTATAGGCTGTTCTGACCTAGAAGAAGAACCGGTTTCGGTTTTATCTCCTGATGGATTTTTCAAGTCCATAAACGATGTACAAACTGCAATAAATGGTAGTTATGGTAACATGGCTACCGAGGCGTTTTGGGGCAGAAAGTTCTCCCTGCCATTATTGTTAAGAAGTGATATGGTAGGTATAGGTGATCAAGGTACTGCTGGAAGACGTAAAGATCATGACAACTTTGCTGTGGCAGATGATAACGGCATGATTACCGCGTTTTGGCCAAGAGTTTATCAAATCATTGCAGGAGCTAATGAAGCTATTGCTGGTGGAAACGGACTGGGTCTTCCAGAGGAAACATTAAACCCAGTTGTTGCACAAGCACATTTTGTTAGAGCATATACCTACTTTCATATGGTGAGGCTTTTTGGGGATATACCTTATTTTGATAGTCCTGTACAGGATATTGCATCGGCTTCTGAGATATCTAAGACATCTGAAGCTCAGGTATACGCCAATATCATAGCAGATTTAGAGTTTGCTAAGCAATGGTTGCCAGAAACACAGTCTTCTTCGGCATTACCCACTAAAGCTACAGCGGCAGGATATTTGGCCTTAGTGCACTTAACGCTTCAGGATTTTCAAAATGCTTATAACGAAGCCAAATTTGTAATTGATAACGAAGCTACATTTGGTTTAGAACTGGCTGCAGATTTTCAAGATCTTTTCGATGGAACTAAGCAAGGTGGTTTAAAAGAAGCTTTATTTAGCATAGATCATAACGGATTCAGAAACGGTAACTATGGGCAAGATTATATGCCAGCACTTACAGGGATTCGCGGAAACCAGTTTGGAGATATTGGTGGCGGATGGTCTGTTGCCGTACCAAGTATAGAAGTATATAACCGTTGGGATGGTAGAGATTACCGTAAAGCAGTGAGTTTAGATACTACAGGTGTTTTTAACGGCTCTGTCGATAATTTTATGAATTTCCCAACGTATGATGCCAGAAACATTCAAAGTGCTTACATCGCTAAGTATGCGAGGTTTACAGGGCAAACATCAAATGGTAACGGTCGTGGTTCTGAACACAACTATGCACAGTTGCGTTATGCAGAAGTATTGCTAATCGCTGCTGAGGCGCTTAATGAAGTATCTCCTGGAAGTACCGAAGCTGATGGTTATGTAAATAGAGTAAGAGCTCGTGCTAGAAATGGAAATGGTTCTAGTTTTCCTGCAGATGTTACACCAGGAATGTCTCAAGCAGATTTTAGAAACATGGTTATGGAAGAACGTAGATGGGAGTTAGCTTTCGAATTTAAGCGTTGGTACGATATTAAGAGACGTGATTTAGGAGCTACAGCATTTGGTACTGGTGGCTTTGAAGAAAGACCAAACTTCTCAGCTGCAAGAGATTATCTGTATCCGCTACCTAACGATGAGTTACAGAGAAATCCAAACTTAGAACCACAGAATCCAGGATACTAATATTATAGTTTTTATATGATTAGAGTTAGTTTTTTCATTATGGGGTTTACATTGCTTTTTATAGCGTGTAAGCCCGGTGATGAAAAGAAGAAAGATAGTGTTTCAAATGAAGATGAGATAAACAATCTAATTAAAAAGAGGTATTCTAAATTTTTGGATTATGAACTTGATTCCACAGCATTTGCTAGAAGTTACAATCCAAAGACCAATACCATTAAAAAAGTACCCTCAAGTAATTGGACCAGTGGTTTTTTTGCGGGTAATTTTTGGCAGATTTATAGGCTTACTGGTGATGACTCTTTCAAGGAAAGCGCCAAAGCATGGACTGCCTTTGTTGAAAGAGAGAAGTACAATGACAGAACACATGATATGGGATTCAAGATATTCTGTAGTTATGGTAATGGTTTAAAAGTTGAAGCTAACAAAGCGTACGAAGATATCATAGTTAAAAGCGCTAAAACTTTAGCAACTCGATTCGATGAGAATATAGGTAGTATTCGATCTTGGGATTGGAATGAAGATGTTTGGCAATTTCCTGTCATTATCGACAATATGATGAACTTAGAGTTGTTGTTTGAAGCTACTAAAATATCAGGAGACAGTACCTTTCATAAAATAGCAGAACGACATGCCGTTACAACATTAAAAAATCATTTTAGAGAGGATGGAAGCACGTGGCACGTATTGGATTATGATACTATCTCAGGAAATGTTAGAGCACGAGTAACCCATCAGGGCATTCATGATGATTCTGCTTGGGCTAGAGGACAGGCTTGGGCCATAAACGGCTTTACAACAACGTACAGATATACAAAGGATAAGAGATTTTTAAATCGTGCAGTAGCTACGGCAAATTACTTTATAAATCATAAGAATTTACCAGAAGATGGTATTCCATATTGGGATTTTGATCATCCAGATATTCCAAACACCTCAAGAGATGTTTCGGCTGCTGCCATAGTTGCTTCAGGATTAACTGAGCTCTATCAATATACTAAAGATGATACTTTTATAAATTACAGTAAAAAAGTAGCTGAAAGTCTAAAATCAACAGGCTATATATTGCCTGAAGATTTGGATGTACCTTTTATTTTGGATCACAGCTTTGGAGATTGGTCACATAAGGTAGAGATGGATGAACCTATAGTTTATGGAGACTATTATTTTCTAGAGCTCCTTATTAGGTTGAAAGCGTTGGGTTTTTAACAGGACGGAGCAGGACATTTAGCCTTGCGCACTTTAATACATTTACAACTAAGATTAACAATTAAAGGTTTCCAGAAAATCAGTTTTGGAACCCTTTGGTTGTTTCAATAATAGAACACTTTAAAATGAGGTTAATAAAATCAGTTTATCAGTTTATTACTGCTATTGCTATTGTTTTGGTAACGTCGTGTGTCTCAAATTCTAATGAGCAGGCGGTACGAAGTAAAACTAACATCAATGATAATTGGTTTTATTTAGAGAATAATACGGAGTCTATAAACGATGCGCTTAAGTATGAAAATTGGGAAACTATTAATTTGCCTCATAGCTGGAATGCATTAGATGCCACTGATGTAACACCTGGTTACAGAAGAAGTGCAAGTTGGTACAAAAAAGAATTAGAGCTATCAAGCATAGTTTCAGGGCAGTTGTATGAATTGTATTTTGAAGGTGTAAATATTGAAAGTGAGGTTTATGTAAACGGCACAAAAGTAGGAGGACACACCGGAGGATATATCGGTTTCCATGTTGATATAACTGATGCGATTTCTTCAGGAAAAAATGAAATATTAGTTAGGGTAGATAATAGTTTCAATCCCGAGGTTATACCTTCACAAAAAAGTGACTTTGTTATTTTTGGAGGCATTACTAGAGATGTATGGTTGGAAACGGTTCCAAAAAAGCACTTATATGATTTAAAAATCACAACACCCAATCTTTCAGAAGACCAAGCTAATCTAATAGCTACTTTTAACATAAACAACGTTGGTGCCAATAGCAAAGTTAAGGCTACACTATTAAGTAAGGAGGGTGAAGAGATAAAAACCCAAACTATAAATGCGTCAGATTCAGAACTTGCTTTCAGTTTCAATGCGCTAAAGGATATAAAGTTGTGGGATACCGAAAATCCAAACCTATATACATTTAATTTACAGCTTTTAGAAAACGGGGAAATTCAGGATGAAATATCAGAACAGATAGGTTTTAGATGGTTCGAATTTAAAGATCACGGGGCCTTCTATTTAAATGGTAAACGCTTGTTATTAAGAGGTACGCACCGTCACGAAGAACACGCAGGTGTTGGAGCTGCAATGAGTAATGCCCAACATCGAGCCGATATGGAGCTTATTAAAGATATGGGAGCCAACTTCGTGAGATTAGCTCATTATCCTCAAGACCCTGAAATCTATAAAACTTGTAATGAACTAGGCTTACTGGTTTGGGACGAGTTGCCCTGGTGTAGAGGTGGTTTAGGAAACGATGCATGGCAAAAGAATACCAAAACCATGCTAAAGGAAATTATCGAACAAAATTACAACCACCCAAGTATTATATTATGGTCGTTAGGTAATGAGATATATTGGTTACCAGATTTTGAAAATGGTGATGATACTTCAAAAATTAATCAGTTCTTAAAAGAGCTACATGTTTACGCACATGAATTAGATCCTTCAAGAAAGACAGCCATTAGAAAATATTACGAAGGCGCAGATATTGTAGATGTGTTCTCCCCGTCAATATGGTCTGGATGGTATTCGGGGAGCTATAAAAGCTATCAAAAAGCAATAGATCAGTACAAGGCACAATATCCGCATTTCCTTCATGCAGAGTATGGTGGTTCTAGTCATGTGGGAAGACACACCGAGAACCCTATAACTGGAGAAGGCAAAATACAATCAGACGGATGGGAAGAGGCTATTGTGCAAACAGATGTTGCCAATATAGCCCAAATAGGAGATTGGAGTGAAAATTATATAGTTGATTTATTCGATTGGCATTTAAGGATTTCAGAAAACGATTCCACTTTTGTAGGGAACATTCAGTGGGCGTTCAAAGATTTTGCTACGCCTCTGAGACCAGAAAATGCCATACCTTATATGAATCAAAAAGGATTAGTTGACCGAACCGGTAACCCTAAAGATGCGTTTTATGTATTTAAGAGTTATTGGGGCGATAAACCTTTTACATATATAGAGTCTCATACCTGGACCGAAAGACAGGGACCTAAAGGAAAATCAAGAACAGTAAGTGTCTATAGTAATTGTCCTGAGGTAGAACTGTTCCTAAATGGTAAAAGTCTTGGGGTAAAGAAAAGGAATACCCTAGAATTTCCGGCGTCTGGTTTAAATTGGGAGTTGAATTTTTCTGAAGGTGAAAATAAATTGGTTTCTAAAGGAAAGTCTAAGTTAGGAAAAGAAGTTCAGGACGAACTAACTGTAAACTATAGATTTGAAAAGAATAAAAAGGCAAGGTCTTTAAAATTAAACTACACAAAACTCGATAATGGAAATTATCTGGTTACTGCAACTGCACTAGATAAAAAAGGGCTTCGCTGTTTGGATTACGAGGAGTGTGTCTATTTTCAATGTTTAAATGGAGGAAAGGCACTTGTAAGTCAAGGTACACCTACTGGTAGTGAAATCATTGAGATGGCCAACGGAAGCGCATCCATAGAAGTCATTAAACACTCAGAAAACTCACCTCTAGAGGTTATGGTACTTAATCAAAGTTTTAAAGGGACTTATTTAACTATAGAGTAATTACAAAAGAACTCATTACTCTTACCAAAAACCACCTAGAGTAGAAAATCATAAATAATAAATCTACAAGGTTTTACAGAGTGAACTGAATAATAGTTTGCCCAGGAGATTAAAATATAATTAGATTAGTTTTTTAGTTGTGATAAAAAGGGTTAGTTCAAAACTCAAAGTTTATCTCCGAGGTTACACTTGTATTCTGAGAAATAAGCTCTGTTTGCCTTTCTATTTTGCAATATCTATTATTGCCAATTAAATATTTTGTCCTAACATTATTTTCTGTCCATATTCAACTGAGTAAACAATTTCTTCATAATTGTCCTCTTCCATAATATACTTATCATAAGTCTAATTGGTTGAAAAATCAATTTTTCAACGACATTAACTAGCTTAAAAAAGATTTTATACTTCTAAAAAAACTGATTTAATTATCATTGAGTTTATAATAGTAATGGATTTCAAGGTATTATAAAAAAAGAAATAGCTTTTTTGTTAAAACAGGACAGTCGACAGGATAGAGCAGGATACGAACTTTAACAGTTATTAGTAAAATTGTTACTTAATTATTATGTCATTAAGTTAAACTTACGTTAAATTGGGCTTACTTAATGCATTCTAAACTAAGTAAAACTATAATTTATGTTAAAACTAAAACTCAAAATGAAACAAAATTTAACAAGAAAATTTCCTGTTTCTTTCTTGACGTTGCTATTGGTATTGATACTTTGCGGTTTCTCTACGGGTAGCCTACAGGCTCAAGAAAAAGTCTCTGGTGTTGTAAAAGATGTTAGTGGGGTCCCATTGCCGGGTGTAAGTGTTCTGCAAAAAGGAACCACTCGAGGAGCTTCTACAGATTTTGACGGGAACTATTCGCTTGAATTAACCTCGGGCGAAAAAACTTTAGTGTTTTCTTACCTTGGATTTCAAAATGTGGAAATCAAAGTAAATGGTAGAACAACCATCAATGTAACTTTAGAAGAAGACGTTGAGAGTCTCGATGAAGTGGTTATTGTTGGTTATGGTACTCAGAAGAAAGAAAGTGTAGTTGGGGCGATTTCCCAAATTAAGGGTGATGAATTACAAGAGTTAAACTCAGGTATTACTAACGTAGAGCAAGCCTTACAAGGTAATTTACCAGGTGTGGTTGCTATACAAGGTAGTGGTGTTCCTGGTAGAAATGATATGCAGATCTTTATTCGTGGTCAAGCATCATGGAATGGTTCAGGGCAGCCTTTAATACTTGTTGATGGTGCGCCAAGGGATATTGATAATATCGATTTTAACGATATTGAAAACCTATCTGTACTTAAAGATGCCTCTGCTACAGCGGTTTATGGTGTTCAGGGTGCTAATGGTGTTATTTTAATTACTACTAAAAGAGGACAAAAAGGAAAGGCACAACTGTCCTTACAGACCAACCTTACTACAAAATTTGTTTCTAAGTTACCAGAAAAACTAGATGTTTTCGATGCTATTATGGAAGCGAATTCATCTATCCTGCGTGAGCTTCCTCATAGTGAAGATTCTTGGAATAATTACCGACCTATAGCCATTGCAGATAGATTTCGTAATCCGGCAAGTCCAGAAGAAGCTTTGGTTTTTCCTAATGTAGATTGGCGTGATGTACTTGTAAAAGATTTTGCTCAAGACTATCGTGTTAATTTATCTGTACGTGGTGGTGGAAACAACGCTAGGTATTTTGGAAGTTTAGCTTACCAAAAGGTGTCCGATATTTTTGATGGTAATAGTTATGATACAGGTAAAAGCTATGAGAGTGGTTTTGCTTATGATAGATTTAACTACCGAAGTAATATTGACTTTGATATCACTAAAACGACTCAGTTTTCTGTAAGACTTGGTGGGTTTTATGGTATTCAAAAAACGCCTGGAAATATAAACTTGGTAACCAATTCGATTTACGAGTTGGCTCCAAATGCTTACACACCGCTTTTTCCTGATGGTGCATTTGGTAGAGACGACAGAGATATTTTTGCAAATTCTAACCCTTTAGTTGTTTTAACAAATACAGGATACACTACTACCAATACCTTTAGTATAAATACAGACTTTGTTTTAAAACAGAAATTAGACTTTATAACTAAGGGCTTATCGTTTCAAGGACGTCTTTCTTTAGATAACCAATCTCAAAGTAGACAGGTTTTGAGTGATCCAGGAGGAGATGGTCAAGAAAATGTTAGGTATCGTGTATATAACGAAGATTTTGAAGAGCGTATTGAATCGCCAAATGGTGTGAATGATTTTGGTTTTGTACCATTTCCATGGACATTGGGCGCTACAAACATTCAAGATGGTACTATTAGACGTAACTTACTATACGATTTTTCATTTAACTATAACAAAACCTTTGCAGATAAACATGCTGTAACAGGATTGGTTTTATTAAGACGTCAACAACGTGCTACTGGTAATGGTTTCCCTGTTTTTCGTGAAGACTGGGTTAGTAGGGTAACTTACGATTACGATAAAAGATATTTCTTAGATATTAGTGGTGCTTACAACGGGTCTGAAAAATATGGTCCAGGCTTCCGTTTTGAGCTCTTCCCTGCCGTAGCTGCTGGTTGGACAGTATCTAATGAGGCATTCATGGAAGACGTAGATTGGATAAATCTATTAAAATTTAGAGGGTCTTATGGTTTAATTGGTGATGATAGTGGTGGAGGTAGATTTGAATACCAAAAAACTTGGAACATTGGTGGTGGAGCTTTTATAAATCCAAATGCTTCCAACACACGTTCAGATTATGAGTTTTATAGAGAAGCTAATGTTGGTAACCCTAACCTACAATGGGAAACAGCTGTAAAATATAACATTGCTGCAGAGCTAGGGTTATTTAATAACGCAATAAAAGCAGAAGTAGACTTTTTTGGTGAAGATCGTAGTGATATCTTAATACCAAGTAGTCAAAGAGCTGTTCCAGAATGGTTTGGAGCTAACCCACCTGCATTTAATAGAGGTAAAGTTGAAGTGCGTGGTTATGAAATTGTGTTAAGAGCTAACCATACCTTTGCTAATGGACTTAACATTTTTAGTAATTTTAACTTCACACAAGCCAAAGATGTAGTAATCGACAGAGAAGATCCAGAATTACGTCCGTTTTACCAAAAAGCGGCAGGCTATCCTATTGGTCAGCAAAGAGGCGCTATTCCTGGAGAGATTTTGGGAAGTTTAGATGATTTATATAGTTCAACGCCTTTAGTAAATGGGCAAGAATTTCTTCGTACAGGGTATTATAACGTAGTTGATTATGATGGAGATGGTGTATACAATGGGGCTTTCGATAATGTGCCATTTGGTTTTCCAACGCGTCCACAAAGAACTTGGGCTGCTACTGTTGGGGCGAAATACAAAGGATTGAGTCTTACGTTACAATTCTATGGTACACAAAATGCTAGTAGACAATATACTAGTAGAACGTTCTCAAATCGAATAGATACATTTTTTGAGCACGAAAGAAATTATTGGACAAAAGATAATCCTACGGCAACAAGAACACAACCGCAGTTTGCTTTTGGTCAAGGAGCAAACGATCCAAGAGAGCAGTGGTTTGACGGTTCTTTAACAAGATTAAGAGCTATAGCATTAAACTACAGAGTTCCAAAAAAGACTTGTGAAAAATTAGGAGTTAAAGCACTAAGTATCTTTGCTAATGGTAATAACTTGTTCTTATGGACAGATTTACCAGACGATAGGGAGTTTAACAGTAGTCAAACTCAAGATTCGAGATTTAGAGGAGATTATCCTACTATGGCACAATTTAATGTCGGTTTTAATTTAGATTTTTAAAAAAAGAGATATGAAAAATTTTAAGATAAAAATAGTATTGCTTCTAGGTTTGCTTTTTGCATTTTCCTGTGAAGAATATTTAGATATCGCACCGGAAGCAGAGATAGATATAACAGATGTATTTGCGACTTTCCGTACCTCTCAAGGTTTTGTAGAGGAGATGTACAACTTGGTAGTGGAGTACGGTACTTCCGGACATTCATTCCAGGACTATACCTTTGGTGATGACACCTTCAGGACTGGCCAGTTCAGTGGTGCCGTGGACCGTGGACAGCTCAACAATTGGGTAACCCAGCGATTTGCTTATTTTGGTAAGAATACGCACCAAAACAGACCTGGAGATTCCAATAACAACCAGGCCAGACGTAGACCAAGGATATGGAGAGGTAGTATGACAGGTATCCGTAAGGCCAATATCGTGCTTGCCAACCAAGATTTAATGGAAGGCCTTAGCACCGAGGAAAAGAACGTAATATTAGGACAGGCCTACTTTTTCAGGGCTTTCTTCCACAACGAGATCATGAAGTTCTGGGGGCGTTTCCCACACATCACAGAAGTATTCGAGGGTGCGATCACCATACAACGTCCGGAGACCTATAAAGAGGTTGCATTATCCGTTAACGAGGATTACAAAAAGGCCATCGAGCTATTGCCCGTAAACTGGGACAACGAGACTTACGGACAGGCAACATTGGGCAACAATGCCGGTAGGGTGACAAAAGGAGCTGCTTACGCATTTCAGGGGAAGAACCTGTTATGGGCTGCCAGCCCGCTGATGTTCTTTAACAACCAGCCGGGAATCGACACCTATACCTATGATACGGAACTGGCCTCAATGGCCGCCGAGGCTTTTGCAGAAGTGCTCAAGTTGGCACAGGCCGGCGAATATTCACTGGCACAGAACATGGAAGATTACAAGAAAGTATTATGGGAAGTACCGAGAAACAGGTGGCCCGGTCTTGCTCCAGAAGCTAGGGAGCTTATCTTTGCAGGTTCGGGAGGTTCATCCGTTGGGCAGACGATAGCCTTCATGGCAGCCGGTATCCCAAGACCTATCGGTCAATCTGCATCAGGGAACGATGCGGCCACGCATAATTTTATATACAACAATTTTGGAATGGCCAATGGGCTATCCATAGAGGACGATTTGAGCGGTGCCTATGGCCCTACGCTATACGACCCGACCAAGCCGTTCGATAACCGTGACCCACGTTTCGATGCATGGATTTTTTCCGATAGGGACGTTATCTCTACCAGAGGGGGCGTACAACCACAGAATAGAGTTGCCCAGTTATGGGACGACGGAAGCGGTAATTCCGGTTCACACCGTGGTGCTGGTAATGTATCACGAACAGGGTATATGTTCAAGAAGTTCTATCCGGAGATCAATGGCCAGTACCATGTACAGCGCGGGAACAATATCATTAGAAGGTTTACGGGAATGCGCATCCACATGAGGTTGACCGATGTTTACCTAATGTATGCAGAGGCCCTTCATGTAGCCAAGGGAGCAACTACACCGTCCAATGGTTTTGCATTGACTGCGGAACAGGCGATAAACACGCTAAGGGACAGAGCGGGGATACCCAATGTACACCCTGCAATTGTTGCAGACAACATCAAGTTCATGGACGAGCTGAGACGAGAGAGAGCAGTAGAGCTGTCTTATGAGGCACACAGATGGATGGATATCCGTCGTTGGGGAGTTGCCCATGAGGACAAGTACAAAATGAAGACGGGATTAAACTTTGATAAGGACTGGACATTCTTTGAAGAATTCCTGCTTGTAGAGAGAGTTTGTGAGTATCCAAAACATTACTGGTTACCGTTCGAAGCTAACCAAACACAGTTTTATGAAGGTTTCCCTCAAAATCCGGGTTGGTAATAAATTTGTACAAACTAAATACTAAAATACTAAAGAAAATAAAATGAAGATAAATAAAATATATAGGTTGTTTGCCCTCGTATGCTTCACCATGTTGAGCTTTGGTGGTATTGCCACTGCTCAATCGGCGGGCGTAGAAATATCGGCAACCGTGGTTGATGAACAAGGGAATCCTTTAGGTGATGTCAACGTTTACGGTCCCAACGGTATTAAAACGTCTACCGATGCCAACGGGGTATTCAGTATAGCATTACCTAATGACGAAACTGTTGTTATACAGAAAAAAGGTTATGAATCAGAGCTTGTTAGCTTAACTACTATAGCTGGTAAGGTAACTCTAGAAAAATCTGATTTCCTTGCTTCAGAAGACGATGAGGTTAATATGGGAGTTGTTAAAAAAGACAGACGCGAGATAGTTGGTTCTGTAACGTCAATTAATACTAAGGATCGTTTAACATACGATAATACCCAGTTTGTTAGAGATTACATAGCTGGTTTAGTGGTAGGTGTTAGAGCTACTAATAATACAGGTCTTGGTGTATCATCCAACATTAGAGGTATTGGAAATGCACTTTTTGTAATTGATGGAGTTTTTGGTCGTGACCCCAATGTATTGAACATGGAAGAGGTAGAGCAAATAACGGTATTAAAAGATGCCAATGCTGTGGCCTTATATGGTAGCCAAGGTAGAAATGGTGTTATAATAATAAACACAAAGCGCGGTAAAATAAATAAAAAAGAAGTCAATGTTAACGTACGTTCAGGTATTAGATCACCTTTAGCTTTGCCTAATTATTTAGATGCTGCTACTTTTATGGAAATGCGTAACGAGGCTTTTGCAAATGATGGTCAAGATGTTTCAGTTGTTGGATTTCCGCAAGAACAAATTCAAAACACACGAAGTGGTTTAAACCCAATTGAGTATCCAGATGCTAATTTATTGGATTTCATGCAGCCATTTATTTCTACTCATAATGTTATTGCTGAATTTTCAGGAGGTAATGATAAATCGCAGTATTACGTAAATACTGGTTGGCTTTATAATGAAGATTGGATCAATATAAATGAAGATGTTAACGCTGGTACTAACCGCTTTAATGTTAGAGGGAATATTGATTTTAAGGTAAACGACTGGATTACAAGTAGTATTGATGGTGTGGCAATTATAAGTAGCGATAAAAGTTCTAGATCAAACTTACTTAATGCCTCTACTACATTCATACCATTTGATTATGCACCTTTAATTCCTGTAAGTGCCTTAGATACAGAAAATAACCCAGATTTAGCTACGCTATTATCTGGAGCTAATATTTTTGAGGGTAATTTACTTGGTACGGCTCAGCAAATCGGAGTTAATGCTCCTGTTGCACGAGCTATTGCTGGTGGTTATCAAAATAGGGTGTTTCGTGTAACGCAGTTGAATAATGCTATTAATTTTGATTTGTCTAAGGTTACAGATGGACTATCAGCTAAAACCTATATAAGTTTCGATTTCTTTGATACTTATACCACTTCTATAGCGAATCAGTATAGAACGTATGCTATTACTGGCTGGGAAGATGGAAAAATAACAGGTTTACAAGATTTTGGTCAAGATAGAAGAGATTTATCTGAGAATGTAGCTTCTAATGGATTTGTTACTAGAATAGGTATGTATGCATTAGTTAATTATGACAAAACTTTTGCTACAGACCACTCAATAAACACAACGATATTGGGGTATTACAATTCGCAAAGGAGAGACGGAGCCAGACAAACTGATAGAGATTCTCATTTAGGGTTCCAGTTAACTTACGATTTCAAGAAAAAATTATTTGTTGATTTTTCTGGAGCTTATGCGCACTCAATTAAATTACCTGAAGGTAACAGAGGTGGGTTTTCACCAACAGTTGGTTTAGGCTATATCGTAAGTGAGGAATCATTTTTAAAGGATAGTGATTTTGTGAATTACTTGAAATTAAAAGCTTCTGGAGGAATCATTAGTTCAGATACTGGAATTAATGGGTACTACTTGTACGATGAGAATTATACAGATGGAGCTTCTTTTGGATGGGCAGATGGTTTATTTTCTAATAGAAGACAGAACATTACTCAAGGGGCTAATCCCAATTTAGGATATGAAGAGCGTATAGATTTAAACGTTGGTTTTGAAGCGTATTTAATGAACTCACTTTGGATTGAAGGTAATTATTTCAGAACAGAGTTAGATAAACAATTAGTATTCTTAGCCGATCAATATCCTTCTTATTATGGAACCTTTAGACCAAGAGATAATTTCAACGCCAATTTATATACAGGTTTTGACTTAGGAATTAATTTTAATAAAACATTTAATGACTTTTCAATAGGGTTAGGAGCGAATGTTTTATACAGCCAAACTGAAGCTTCAAAAAGATCTGAAACGAATGAGTTTGAATATCAGAACAGACAAGGCCTAGAGTTGTCAGAAGTTTTTGGTTTTGAAGATTTAGGATTCTATACACCAGCAGACTTTACTACAGATAACGAAGGTAACTTAGTTTTAAATGGTAATTTACCTGTGCCTGACTTCGGAGCAGTACAACCAGGAGATTTAAGATATGCCGATCAAAATGGTGATGGTATTATCGATCAAGACGACCGGGTTGCAATTGGTCAGACGGCTAGTCCATGGACTTATGGTGTTAACCTTAACTTAAAATACAAGAGATTTAATTTATTTGTTTTAGGTACCGGTCAAACAGGAGGTCAAGATAGTAGATTAAACAACAGGTTTAATAATTATTATGCTCCTGATGGTACGGATAAATACTCTGAGGAAGTGTTAGGTCGTTGGACTCCACAAACAGCGAATACGGCTACTTTTCCTAGGTTATCAGCTCAGGAAAATCAAAATAACTTCAGAACATCAACGTTCTGGTTATATGATAATGCATTCTTTAGAATTAATAGAGCTCAGTTAACTTATGAGTTTACTGATACCTTGTGTGATAAAATTGGTGTTGAAGATTTCAGTTTAAATTTCCAAGGAACCAATATATTCGAAGTAGCTGAAAATAAAGATATTAGACAGCTTAATATAGGTAGTGGACCTCAGTCTAGTACATATACGCTTGGTGTAAGAGTGTCATTTTAATAAAATAAAAATTAGATATATAAAATGAAAAATTTAACAAAATATATAATAATTATATCTGTCTTTACAGCTATAGTTAGTTGTGATACCATCTTCGAGCCTATTGATGAAAATAGATTGGACTTTGAGTTTGTTAGTACCGATCCAGCATCTGCAGAAGGTATATTATTAAATGGGTACTCCCGTTTAGTAGACCAGTTTGGTTTTACTGAAGTAGCAACAGATGATGCTGTTCACAACCAATTAAATAATGACTTAAAAAATATAGCTCAAGGAGGTTTAAACGCTCAGTCTAATCCTGCTGCTACTTCACGTTGGAATAATTTTGAAAGTATATTGTGGATAAATAAATTTTTAGAAATTATCAACGCTGGTGAGATTGCATGGTCTCCTAACGAAGAAATAAACGAAATGTTTTACATGCGTATGGAAGGTGAAGCCCTAGCGTTAAGAGCGTTGCATCACTATTACATATTACAGGCTCATGCAGGTATTGGTACTTCAGGACAATTATTGGGAGTTCCTTATTTAACTGAGTTTATTGAGTCTTCCGGTAATTTTAACACACCACGTTTATCTTTTGAGGCCACTGTTCAAGCAATCATGGCTGATTTTGATGCAGCGTTAGCGTTATTACCAACCGATTATTCTGATGACCCAGGAGCTGTTGATCCAGTATACCAACAGTATGATTTTGATAACTATCAGGTAGTTAACGGTTCTTTTTACAACCTAAGAATTTCTGGTAGAATAGTAAGAGCATTAAAAGCGCGTGTAGCGCTTTTCGCAGCCAGCCCATCATTTTTAAATGATCAAGGGTATTACAATATGGCGGCAACTGATGCCAGTGAATTATTAAATACTATAGGAGGTGTTTCTGGTTTAGTTGCTAATGGTGCAGAATATTACAAAACCTATAATGAAGATGATGATGCAGAAATGATTTGGAGAGGTAACATACAAGGTAGCCCAAGTTCAGCTGTAGAGAGACGTCAATTCCCTCCCTCTGTAAATGGTGATGGTGATGTTAATCCTACACAGAATTTCGTAGATGCTTTCCCAATGCAAAGCGGATTCCCTGCAACTACAGCTAATGGTTACGATCCACAAGACCCTTACAGTAATAGAGATCCTAGACTGACTGAATATGTGGTAGTAAATGGAAGCTCTTATGGAGGAGGAACTATCAACACTGGTGTTGGTGGAGGAATTGATAGATTAGATTCTATTCCTGAATTTTCTACAACAACAGGGTATTACCTTAAAAAGACATTACACCCTGGTGTAAGGTTAAATGATGATGGTTCTAGTGTTGGTCAAAGACATTATGATGTTTATTTTAGATATACAGAATTATTCTTGATATTTGCTGAAGCTGCTAATGAAGTTGGTGGACCAGATCAGGCCATTAATGGGATGTCTGCTCGTGATGTTATAGCTGCTATAAGAGAAAGAGCAGGTCTTGACCAGCCAGATAGTTATTTAGCATCTATTACAACAAAAGAGGCAATGCGTGAATTAATTAGAAATGAGCGTAGATTAGAGCTTAGTTTTGAAGGACATAGATTCTGGGATTTAAGACGTTGGGGGGTATCTTTAAATGAAACTGCCTCTGGTTATTTCTTTAATGGAACCGAATACATAGATATACCATCTGTGGAGTCCAGAAGTTTTCCAACATTGTATATGCCAATTCCTAATAATGAGGTTTTGAGATTTGACATAGAACAAAATGCAGGCTATTAAGGCTAAATTTTAAAAGAATTAAAACATATTTAAACATGAAAATAAAATTAATTATAATTTTCGCAGTGCTTCTAAGTATCATGGCTTGTGAAAATCAAGATAATATAGTTGCAGATTTCGGCTCAACTTCAGTCTTTTTTCCATTCCAAAGACCTGCTAGAACTTTAGTTCAAGGTAACTACGATCTGGGATTTAATGACAACGATAACAATGGTAGATTTGAAATTGGTGTTGTAATGTCTGGAGTTGTTGAAAATGGTATGGACAGAAGAGTGTTTTTTGAACTGGCTCCAGACTTAATAGATGCAAATACATTGGGAGTAGATTCTGTTAATGTGCAATTATTACCAGCTTCTTACTATACTATAGAACAGTCAAGTCCAGTTACTATTCCTGCAGGTTCTATAAATGGACGTATTCCTGTTCAGTTAGAAGATGCATTCTTTGATGACCCTTTAGCTTTTGCAGCAGAAAATGAAACACATTATGTAATTCCTTTAAGAATAACTGATTTTGAAGGACTAGACTCTTTATTAACAGGAGTTCCTCTTGTAGACAACCCTGTTAAAGTAGTAGATGAAGATTGGAATCCTGCTCCAAAAGATTACACGCTTTTTGGTATAAAGTTCATGAACAAATACCAAGGTATATATTTACGTCGTGGAGCTGATGTTATGACAAATGGTCTTGGCGAGGTAACTACCTCTGAATATAGAGCTGAGTTTGTTGTAGACGATGAGTTGACCGATTTAATGACTAGTGGAAGGTCTAGTGTAAATTACGATAATCGTGTACGTAGAGGAGAACTTACAAGTCCAGGAAATGTTAATATCCAATTACTATTCAATAGTGATGAAACATGTACTATAACTAGTGCTGAAGACGATCCTTATAATGTATCTGGATCTGGAAGATTTGTTGAAGATGGTGATGCTTTTGGAGGAGAACAACGTGATGTTATTTATTTAGATTATTCTTATACCGATGCAGTAAATAATGAAACGCATGCAGTAAAGGATACTCTTGTTATTAGAAACAGAAATGTGAAATTTGAGCAGTTTGTTTTAGAACTTACTGAATCTGATGATTAATAGTTTCAGTTTCTCTAACAAAATCCGTTAGATATATAAAAAAGCGAGACATTTAAGTCTCGCTTTTTTTATTGAATTTTAGGTTTTGTTTAATATTCAGGATACAACAGGATAGATAATATTTTTTATCATAATATATTAGAACAATATTCAAGTTTTTAGTTTAGAGTAAGTTATAATTATTTGAGTTAGTCACTACTCTCCATTGTATGTGTTGTTTACGATGGAGAGTTTTTTTATGTGATATGCATAAAATATTCAGGACAGTGCAGGATAAAGTAAGGCAATAAATAAGTTAGTTTTATACACTATTATAATATTTAACAGTTAACTAAACTTTAATGTCTAAAATCAAAATTTTATTCGGACTTACATTGGCAATTGGATGTTTCAATTTCGCAATTGCTCAGGAAAAGCCAAATATCATTTTCATTCTAACAGATGACCAACGTTTCGATGCGATTGGGTATGCTGGTAATGAATTTGTTGAAACACCAGAAATGGATAATTTGGCTAAATCAGGAACTTATTTCAATACAGCAATTGTTACAACGCCCATATGTGCGGCAAGTAGAGCTAGTATTTTTACTGGATTACACGAACGTGCACATAACTACAACTTTCAAACAGGTAATGTTAGAGATGAGTACATGGAGAATTCTTATCCAACACTTTTAAAAAACAATGGGTATTATACAGGGTTCTTTGGTAAATATGGTGTACGCTACAATCATCTAAATAAACAATTTGATGAATACGACTCTTACGATAGAAATAATCGTTTTAAAGATAAAAGAGGTTACTATTACAAAACTATCGACAAGGATACAGTCCATCTAACAAGATATACAGGGCAACAAGCATTAGATTTTATTGATAAAAATGCAACTAATAATAAGCCGTTTTGTTTATCATTAAGTTTTAGTGCTCCCCATGCACACGATGGTGCGCTAGAACAATATTTCTGGCAAGATACTACAGATAACCTTTTACAGGATACAACCATTCCAGAACCAGCTTTAGGAGATGATAAGTACTTCATGGCTCAGCCAAAAATAGTTAGAGATGGTTTCAATAGATTACGTTGGACATGGCGTTATGATACCCCAGAAAAGTATCAGCATAGTCTTAAAGGGTATTACAGAATGATTTCTGGAATAGATTTAGAAATCAAGAAAATCCGTGAAAAACTTAAAGAGAAAGGCATTGATAAAAATACCGTTATCATACTCATGGGTGATAATGGGTATTTCCTAGGTGAGCGTCAATTTGCAGGCAAATGGCTTATGTATGATAACTCGGTTAGAGTGCCACTAATCATTTTTGATCCAAGAGAAGGTAAACATCAAGATATTGATGAAATGGTATTGAATATTGACGTACCACAAACCATAGCTGATATTGCAGGTGTAAAGGCTCCAGAAACTTGGCAGGGAAAAAGTTTGTTACCTATAGTAAAGCAGGAATCAAGTAGTATTGAAAGAGATACCATTTTAATAGAACATATTTGGAATTTTAGTGAAATACCACCAAGTGAAGGTGTTAGGACTAAAAAATGGAAATATTTTAGATATGTAAACGATCAAACCATAGAGGAACTATATAATCTTGAAAAAGATCCTTTAGAAACTAAAAACCTTATTGGTAAGAAAAAATATAGAGAAACGGCCAATAAGTTAAGAGCTAAGCTAAATGAGTTAATTAAGAAGAACAGCAATGCATATCGTGCTGCTCCAACTGATCTAACAGTAGAACTCATTAGAGAACCACAAACTGAAGTTGAAATATTCGATTTAAAACCAGAATTCGGTTGGACCGTGCCTTTAGGTTCTAAATTCCAAAGTGCATATCAAGTCTTGGTTGCTTCTAGTAAAGCAATTATAGATGCTAATAATGGAGATGTATGGGACAGTGGTAGAGTAGCATCATTACAATCTACTGATGTTGAGTATATGGGAGACGCGCTAGAACTCAACAAAACGTATTACTGGAAAGTTAGAATTTGGGATGAAGAAAATAGATTGGTAGATTATTCTGAAGCTCAAAAGTTTACTACTGGAAAAAGCGATAGCTATATTATTTCAACAGAGAATAAATACCTTATAGATAAAGTAAAACCTGTAAAATTTGAAAATAGAGGCGATTTCTATTTCATGGATTTTGGTAAGGCTGCTTTTGCAACCATTGATTTTAATTATGAAGCTAAAGAACCACATACATTAACCGTAAGAATTGGTGAAATGGTGGATGATAATGGTAATGTGAATAGAACACCGCCTGCAAGAAGTAACATTCGCTATCAAGAAATTAAAGTTAATGTAACCCCAGGAAAGACTAAATATCAGATAGAGATTGATCCAGTTCCAGACAAACGTATGAAGGGGCCTAGTAAAGCTATTCCATTACAAGAAGGATGGCCTGTTTTACAACCGTTTAGATATGCTGAAGTTGAAGGCGCCAAAACAACTTTAAAAGCTGAAGATTTTGAACAATTACGATATACTAGTTATTGGGATGATGAAGCGAGCAGCTTTAAAAGTAATAACGATATTTTAAATCAAGTTTGGGATTTTTGTAAATACTCTATTAAAGCAACCACTTTTGCTGGTTTATATGTTGATGGAGACAGAGAGCGTATTCCTTACGAGGCAGACGCTTATCTAAATCAATTAAGTCATTATACTACAGATAGAGAGTATGCCATAGCGAGACGTACTATAGAGTACTTTATGCAAAATCCTACATGGCCAACCGAATGGCAACAGCACGTAGCATTATTGATTTATGCGGATTACATGTACACAGGTAACACCGAATTAATTGAGCGTTATTATGAACAATTAAAGTACAAGACGCTTTACGATTTATCTAACGAAGATGGGTTAATAACCTCTACAAAAGTTACTCAAGACTTTATGTATAAGCTCGGATTTGAAAAGGGTTATAAAAAACTGTTAACTGATATTGTAGACTGGCCAGGAGCTAATTTCGCTAGAAGTAAGACAAAAGGAGAACGTGATGGTTTTGTTTTTCAGCCTTACAATACGGTAATTAACTCTTTCTTCTATGAGAACATGAAAATCATGGCGGAGTTCGCTGGAATTTTAGGTAAAACTCAAGAGGCATTAGATTTTGAATATAGAGCTGCCAAAGCTAAGAAAGCTGTAAATGAGCAGATGTTCGATAAAGAACGTGGTGTTTATGTAGACGGTATTGGTACAGACCATGCTTCTTTACACGCCAACATGATGCCTTTAGCATTTGGTTTGGTACCAGAAGAGCATTTCCAATCTGTTGTTGATTATGTGAAGTCTAGAGGGTTAGCTTGTAGCGTTTACGGCGCACAGTTTTTAATGGATGGTTTGTATAATGCTGGTGAGGCAGATTATGCTTTAGAATTACTGGCAAGTAAGGCCAAAAGAAGCTGGTATAACATGATAAGAGTCGGCTCTACAATTAGTTTGGAAGCATGGGATTACGAATACAAAATTAATTTAGACTGGAACCACGCTTGGGGAGCTGCGCCTGCGAATGTAATTCCAAGAGGACTTTGGGGTATAAAGCCAAAGACACCAGGTTTTGGTATTGCAACAATAAAACCCCAAATGGGTAAGCTTAGGTCTAGTGAAATTACGGTGCCAACTGTAAGAGGCCCAATTAAAGCTAAGTATACATACAAAGGAGCCCGTTTACAGGAGTATGAAATTGAGATTCCTGGAAATATGGTTGCCGAATTTTCATTAAATGACTTAGATGGTAAAGATTTAAGGCATAACGGTGATAAAGTACCATCTGCTTTTAATTACATAAGATTATCTCCAGGTAAACATACCATTCAATTAAAAATAAATTCTTTTTAACGAACGTTGAAGAGTTAGTACAAAAAAAGGAACTTGAATACAAGTTCCTTTTTTTGTCTAAAATATCTTTTTTCTATAAATAGTGTAGTATATTACCGAATCAACTAACTAAATTAAATACATTCATCATGTTCAAGACAATTTATATTTTTTTAGCACTCATACTTTTTATATCATGTTCTCAACAAAAGGAAGTTAAAATTGAAGGTGAACTAAAAAAGTGGCATAAGGTCACTTTAAACTTTGAGGGACCAGAAACTTCGGAGTTAGCAGAAGAGAATCCATTTCTTGATTACAGATTAGATGTTGTTTTTAGTAATAGTGAAGAAAGTTTTAAAATCCCTGGCTTTTTTGCGGCGGATGGTAATGCTGCAGATACGAGCAGTGATTCAGGTAATATTTGGCAAGTAAGATTTACGCCAAATACTACCGGAGAATGGACTTATACGGTTTCTTTTAAAGAAGGTGATAACGTAGCCATTGCTGAAGATATTACAAGTGCCTCAAGCGCTGGTTTTATGGATGGGCAAACAGGAACTTTCGTGATTACAGAATCAGATAAAACAGGTATTGATAATAGAGCTAAAGGTAAGTTGGAATATATAGGCGAATCGTATTTGAAATTTGCAGATAGCCAAAAGTATTTTATAAAATTAGGAGTGGACGCTCCAGAGAATTTATTGGCTTACACTGATATAGATGTGTCTACAAATGCGCTCGGATTTCAAAAAACCTGGGGACCACATGAAAAGGATTTTGATGAAAGTGCAGCACCTTATCTATGGCAAGAAACAAAAGGTAAGAACCTTTTGGGAGCTATTAATTACTTAGCTAGCGAAGAATTAAACGTATTTTCATTCCTGACCTTTAATGTAGATGGAGATGATAGAAATATTTTTCCTCATCTTTTAAAGGTGCCTGTTGAAGAATATGAAACTTATGCCAGCGTGAAGAAAAATAAAGAGGCCTGGGAAACTATGTTTCATAAAACACGTTTTGATGTATCGAAATTAGATCAATGGGAGCGTATTTTTGAATATGGCGAAACCAAAGGCATGTTTTTACACTTTAAAACCCACGAAACCGAAACAGATCATTTAATGGACAAGAGTGTTTTTGGTACAGAGGGTAAATTATACTATCGTGAACTTATTGCGCGTTTCGGACATCATTTATCTATGAACTGGAATTTAGGTGAAGAAAATAATCAGCCCACAGAAGAGGTGTTAAAAGTAGCTGATTATGTTTCAAAATTAGATGCGTATAAGAGTCATTTGGTATTGCATACGTTTCCGAATAAAGATGATAGATACCACGATTTTGTTGGAGATAAATCTCCTTTAACTGGTGCATCATTACAATTGAGTCATCCAGATTTTAACGATGTGCACCCAAGGGTTTTAAAATGGAGAAAAATATCAGATGCCACTGGAAAAGAATGGGCATTGGCTGTTGATGAGCCAGGGAAAGCAAATATTGCGTTATTACCAGACGATGAAGACCCAGAACATAATTATGCCAGAGGTAGAGCTATGTATGGTACTTTATTTGCTGGAGGATTTGGTGTTGAGTGGTATTTTGGTTATGCCAGTCCAAATTCAGATTTAACCTGTCAGGATTTTAGAAGTCGGGATTTATTTTGGGATCAAAACCGTTATGCCTTGAATTTTTTTAATAACCATATCCCATTTTGGGAGATGGAACCTCAAGATGCGTTAGTAGCTTCAGAAGACATAGCTTATTGTTTAGCCAAAGAAGGAGAGGTTTACGCAATTTATGTAGAAGCTAATGCGGATAAAATAAAGTTGGATTTAGGAGATTCAGGAAAGGTGTTTAATGTAAAATGGTTTGATCCAAGGAATGGAGGTAGCCTTCAGGATGGAGAAACTACTTTAGTTAAAGCCAATGGAATTGTGGGATTAGGTACTCCTCCATCTTCATACAAGAAAGATTGGATTATTCTTTTAAAGAACAATTCGTTATAGTTTCAATACTATTTTTTTAATACGGTAGTTTATTCAAATCACTTTTATTACTTAGATTTTTACCGCACAGTACAGGACAGGTCTAATCATTACATAATTTATATTTATGCACCAGAAAATCGCTGGTTTTCTATTGGTGATAAAATAAATCATTCGACAAATTATGCATAAAAAAAAGATAAAGTTTTTTAGGATTACGTTATCTATTATAATGATAAGTTTTTTATTTATCTCATGTTCCAATTCTAGTGAAAGCGATCCCATAGAAGAGGAAATCCAGGTAGAAGAAGAAAAAGAGGAGACTACACCAAGTGGTAATACCTGTTCCTCTAGTGAATTGTTCGTTGAAAAAGATGGATTTGTTCGTGTAGATATCAAAAACCCTAGCAAGACTTCAAACGGATGGTCAACTGCCAAAAATTTATCTGGTTTTGAAGGTGAAGACTATATTATTTGGACAGGCTCAGATAATTTTAATAATCCAGGCCAAGGGGTAATGAAGTTCACCATTAAAATAAGCAATGCGGGAACCTATCAATTTGTATGGCGGTCTAGAATTGGTAAGGGTACCAGTAAGTCTGAACATAATGACTCCTGGTTAAGAATTAATGGTGATGATTTTTTTGGAGAAAAACAATCAACTGGTCACAGAGTATATCCTAAGGGTTCAGGAAAAACACCTAACCCAGAAGGTTCAAGTAAAGATGGTTGGCTTAAAGTGTATATGAATAGAGTGGGTGAATGGTTTTGGAAATCTAATACAAATGATAAAGACGCCTATGATGTTTTTGTAACGTTTGACAAAGCTGGGACTTACGATGTTGAAATTTCTGGAAGATCAAATTCTCACGCCATTGACCAGTTTGTATTGTTCAAAACAGATAAAACCCTATCTCAGGCACAAAATGCCGCGTTAAGTGAGGTTAAATGTAAGTAAGATAAAACAGGTATGAGTTCAAATATTATAAATTGGGGAATTTTAGGATGTGGTGATGTTGCAGAAGTGAAGAGTGGTCCTGCATTTCAAAAAGTAAAACAGTCTTCATTAATATCCGTTATGCGTAGAAATGAAGATAAGGTAAAAGATTTTGCAAAAAGGCATGATGTGGCGCATTGGACAACTAGTGCCTCCGAATTATTAAATGATGAAAAAGTGAACGCTGTTTATATTGCAACACCACCTTCTTCGCATTTAAGCTACACACTAGAAGCTATCAAGGCTGGAAAAAATGTATACTTGGAAAAGCCAATGGTATTAAACAGTAAAGAGGCAAATACTTTAGTGGAGGCAGTAAATAATAGCAGTGCCAAAGTAACAGTTGCGCATTACAGAAGAAGTTTGCCTTTATTTGTAAAAGTAAAGGAGTTGTTAGATGCCAATGTAATTGGTAAAGTGCTTTCTGCAGAAATTGATATTGCACAGTCTCAAAATGCAAATTTAATAGCTAAAACAGATGAGAACTGGCGATTAAATCCTGAAATTTCCGGAGGCGGTTATTTTCATGACATTGCGCCACATCAAATAGACTTAATGTACCATTATTTTGGAACTGTATCTAAAATAGCTAAAGGAAATGTTCCAGAAGGAGTGAACCTAGCGGATTGGGTTAAAGGTGAAATAATATTTGAAAATGGTGTGCATTTTAAAGGAAGTTGGAATTTTGCAGCTTCTGAAGATAGTGATGTATGCACTATTAAAGGTGAAAAAGGTACTTTAACATTTTCGTTCTACAGTGACGAAATAAAAGTTGAAACTACCGATAAAACGGAAACTTTTAAGTTTGAAAATCCTAAACATGTTCAGCAACCAATGATAGAGCAAGTGGTGAGTTATTTTTTAGGAGATAGTCATCAAAATCCATGTTCTGTTGAAGAAGCTGCTATTGTAACCAAAATTATGGATACCTTTTGTGAGATCGACTAGAGTATGATAAACAGTTTTAAAATAAGACATGGAATTTTAGGTATAATGATATTGGCTGTAACATCTGCCTTTACTCAAAATCCTATGGTTTCAAATGTAGGATTGAACGATCCGCATATTCATATTTTTAACGACACTGCTTACGTCTATGCATCACACGACAAGTCCATCGATAATGATAAATTTATTATGGAAGATTGGTGGGTGTGGTCTTCACCTGATTTAGTAAACTGGACAAAGCGTAGTGTTTTAAAACCTAAAGACACATATATAGGTACAGAATTTTCAAGATGTTGGGCTACAGATGCGGCCTTTAGAAATGGAAAGTATTACTTCTATTTTTCCGAAGGAAACGAACAAACCGGTGTGGTAGTAGGGGATACACCTGTTGGCCCATGGAAAGACGTTTTAGAAAAACCATTGTTGACTTCAAATTTAACTGATACTCACGAATATGATATGGCCGTTTTTGAAGATAACGGTGAACACTATATCATATTTGGTGTTTGGGACTATTATATAGCCAAACTAAATGATGACATGATGAGTTTAGCCGAGCGACCAAAGAAAATTCAAATTAATAATCCAAGAGGTCCTTATAATCTAGATGGTAATAATAAAAAAATGCCAACAGACGATAAACCTTTTCTTCACAAACATAATAATAAGTTCTATTTGTCATGGGGTTGCTTTTATGCCATGTCTGATAATATTTACGGGCCTTACGATTATAAAGATTCTATAATTAAAGAAGAGAGTTTTGCTGAAGGTTTCGATGCTCCTACCTGGCCGAACGGGTTTTTACAAGGTCGGCATGGTAGTTTTTTTGAATGGCATAATCAATGGTATTATGTATATTGCGATATCAGTCAAACAGGGAATCGTTATTTCAGAGATAGTTTTATAAGTTACGTGCATTATAAAGCAAATGGAGAAATGGCAACGATACATGTAGATGGCGTTGGCGTTGGGAACTATGATGCTAATGGTTTTATTGAAGCCGAAAACTACTTCAAGGCTAATGGCATTGTAAAGGTAGAAAATAATAAAGGCGGTTTTTCTGTTGAACCTATTAAAGATTCAAGTTATTTAATCTTTCCTAATGTGAAAAGCCTAATAGGGAAAAATACCTTAGAATTGGAAGTAATTGCCAAAGAACCTATAGAATTAGAAGTGCGTGAGGGACATCCACTAGGTGAGTTGCTGTTTACTTGTAAAGTCCCCAAAAATGATATTTACGCATTTCAAAGAAGAAATTTTATAACTAAAAACCTTAAAGATAAGCAATCACTTTGTTTCGTTTTTAAAGGTTCTAATGTGTCATCATTCAAATTAAATAGATTTAAATTCAAAAACTAAATAACAATTAAAAAGGACTAATGAAGAAATTACTTTTTTTGGCATTACTTGTAACCCTAGCTTCCTGTAAAAATGAAGATTCAAGTTCGAAAGATTATAAAGACGCTTCACTTTCAATAGAGGAGCGCGTAGAGGCTTTACTACCAAAACTTTCTCTAGAAGAAAAAGTAGCACAAATGAGAATCTTTCATGCCAATATAGGTGTGAAACACGATGAAAACGGAAAACTAAAACTTTCTAAAAGAGTAGTTGAGAAGCTTAAGCTAGGTATTGCAGGTATTAAAAATCCGGGTGAGCATATAGATGCCGTGTCTGCCGCAAAATTAAACAATGAGCTTCAAAAATATATTATTGAGAATAATCGTTGGGGTATTCCGGCATTATTTGTAACCGAGTCTTATAACGGAGTAGATGCAGAGGGATGTACTAAGTTTGGTCGCCCTATGACTTCGGCAGCATCATTTAACCCAGAGCTAGTTCAAAGACAATGGGATGTTGTTGGTCGTGAAGCACGTTTGCGTGGTATGCACATGTGTCACTCTCCTGAAGCAGACCTAGTACGTGATCCACGTTTTGGACGAATGAGTGAAGCCTTTGGAGAAGATACCTATCTCACAACTCAAATGGTTAAAAATGCTGTAATAGGTGTTCAAGGTAATTATGAAGGTCTTGGAAATGGTACACACATTGGGGCTGTATCTAAACATTTTGCTGGGTATGGTCAAGTGTTGGGAGGTTCGAATTTTGCTGCAATTGAAATTTCAGAAAGAACTTTAATAGATGAGATTTATCCACCGTTTGAAGCCGCTGTAAAGGAAGCCAAAACGCTTGGTATTATGGCATCACATGGTGATTTAAATGGAATTGCAAGTCACGGAAACCCAGAATTATTAACTGGTGTGTTAAGAGATCAATGGGGATTTGAAGGTTATGTAGTGTCAGACTCAAATGATATTGCGCGCTTACACTATTTCATGAATGTTGCAGAAACTCCTGAGGATGCGGCTCGCATGGGACTTGAAGCCGGTATTGATATCGATTTGTATGCTGAAGATTCTTATGCTTATCTCCCAGAGATGGTTAAGGAAAATCCAGAATTGGAAAAGTTAATTGATAGGTCTGTTCGTAGAGTACTTCGTACTAAATTTATTCTCGGATTGTTTGATAATCCTTATATCGATATCGAGTCGGTAAAAGTTGGAAATAGATCAGCAGCTTCTCTAGAATTGGCAAAAGAGTCAGATTTAGAATCTGTTATTCTCCTTAAAAACGAAAATAATGCATTACCACTTAACCCTAAAAAGTCAGCTAAAATAGCGCTTCTAGGACCACTTGTAAAAGAAGATACTCAAGCTATGTTTGAGTCTGTTGTTGGGAGCAATATCAAATTTGTAGCAGAAAAAGGGTTTCATCTAACCGATGAGAAAAAGGGAGTGCCTAATTTATTAGAGAGAGATCCTGCAGCTATTGCTAAACTGGTTAATATAGCAAGACAATCTGATGTGGTTGTGTTGTTTTTAGGAGGGGATGAATTTACTTCTAAAGAAGCCTTTTTTAATAACGCTCTAGGAGACAGAGCAACAATCGATCCGGTTGGTCCACAGGACGAACTTGTTGAAAAGGTAAAAGCACTCGGTAAACCTGTAATAGTTGTGCTTAAGCATAGAAGAACACTCTCAATAAATACCATTGCAGAACAAGCAGATGCCATTTTAGATACATGGGATTTAAGCGAATTTGGTGACGAGTCTACAGCTAGAATAATATTTGGTGAAGTGTCACCTTCTGGTAAGTCGCCAGTTACCATTCCTAGGTCTATTGGTCAAATTCCTTTCCATTATAGTATGAAGGAGATTAACTATAAGAAAGAATATCTATTTATTGGCGAAGGACCACTATATCCATTTGGTCATGGCTTAAGTTATGCAAATTTTGAATATTCAGATATTAAAATTTCAAATTCTGAAATAACTCCTGAGACTGAGTTAGAAGTAAGTGTTACTGTAACTAACAATAGCGATGTAAAAGCTAAGGAAGTAATACAAATGTATATTAAAGATGAGATAGGCTCTGTTACAAGACCAGATAAAGAGCTTAAAGGATTTCAAAAGATAACCTTCGAAGCAGGAGAAAGTAAAACAGTAACATTTAAAATAACGCCAAAAATGTTGGAGTTTACCGGAATTACTATGGAGAAAGTATTAGAGCCTGGAGATTACACGGTTATGTTAGGAACATCTTCAAAAAACTATTTAGAAACAACATTCAAGCTAAAAAAATAACATAATGAATAAGACAATTTTAACCCTTTTTGCAGTTGTACTGCTTTTTAATTGCTCTACAGCACAAAAAGCAACAGAAGTAAAGCCTATAGATAAGGCAAGTGTAAAATCAGCCATGATTAAAGCTTTAGAATGGCAAGAAACACATCCAATATTTGCTATTTCACCAACAGATTGGACAGCTGGAGCCTATTATGTTGGAGTAACAAGAGCTCACAAAGCAACCAATGATATGATGTATATGGCGGCTTTAAAAAATCAAGGGTATTGGAACAATTGGCAAACCTATAAGCGTTTACACCATGCAGATGATGTAGCTATTTCATACAGTTACATATACATAGACATGAAAGGGGGCAGGAGAAATTTCGTTGATTTAGAACCAACCAAAAAGTTTTTAGATGCGCATCTTTATGATGATGACAATTGGAAGGCAGGAACAGACAAAAGTAAAATGGGTAAAACCATTTTGTGGTGGTGGTGCGATGCGTTATTCATGGCGCCTCCTGTTTTGAATTTGTACGCAAAACATACCAAACAGCCTAAGTATCTAGATGAAATGCACAAGTTTTATATGCAAACCTACAACCAGTTATATGATGAAGAAGAGCAGCTTTTTGCTAGGGACATGCGTTTTGTATGGCAAGGTAACGAAGATGATACAAAAGAGCCTAATGGAAAAAAAGTGTTTTGGTCTAGAGGTAACGGATGGGTTATTGCAGGATTAGCATTGATTTTAGATGATATGCCTACAGATTATGAACACAGACCGTTCTATGAAAAATTATATAAGGAAATGGCTGAAAAAATGTTAGAAATTCAACCGGAAGATGGTTTATGGCGTACAAGTTTGTTGTGCCCAGAATCTTATGACCACGGAGAGGTTAGTGGTAGTGGATTCCATACATTTGCTTTGGCTTGGGGAATAAACAATGGTTTAGTTGATAAGAAACATATTCCTGCAGTAGAAAAAGCATGGCATGCTTTAAAAGCTTGTCAGCATGAAGATGGTCGTGTAGGTTGGGTACAAAATATTGGAGCGTTTCCAGAACCTGCATCTGCAGATAGCTGGCAGAATTTTGGTACAGGTGCCTTTTTAATGGCTGGAAGTGAGATTTTGAAATTAAAGTAAAATAAAATTACTATCAATAAAAAAGGTTAGGTGATTATAATTGCCTAACCTTTTTTGTTTGAATAATTAGGTTTAACTTCTATGCCAGTAATCGTATACTATTTCAATAAATATTCATGGTATGTTAAACAAGAACAAAGTTTTTTACACGTTACTTCATAGTTGTTTTTTTGTAATTGCTTTTACTTGGGGGCAAGAACCTAATCAAAACCTACTTTTTACAAATAACGAAATAACTGTTATTGACAGGACAAATACATCAGATGGTGATATTAATGCTGTAGCTTTCGGAAAAAGGGAGTTTTTCAAGGCACTAAGGAAAACAGGGGTTCAAATCTCAAATATCAAAAACTGGTCTCATTTAACAAACAGGAAGTTGTTAGTGCTCGGTTCGTCACAAGACAGCCTTGTAAAACATTTATTGGGTAACAAACTAAATCGTTTAAAGGGTAAAGCTGAAGGCGTATTTTATCAACAAGCCAATTTAAATTCAAATACAGCAATCGTAATTGGGGGTACAGATGCTAAAGGTACAATGTATGCCCTTTATGAAATGGCTGAAAAAGTATATGATAAAGGAATATCTGCTTTAGCTAATTTGGAAAACAATATGGAATTCCCAGATAATAAAGTGCGAGGTATTGATCGCTTTATTAAGGATGAAAATGATGACCAATGGTTTTTTTCACAGGAATTTTGGGAGTATTACATTTCACAACTGGCAAGAAATCGTTTTAACAGGTTAACACTCATTACAGGCTATAATGACGGAAAAAGTGAAGACTTCATGATACCGGTATATCCTTATTTTTTTCAAGTTCCCGGTTTCAAAAAAACTACAATTAAAAAAGATTTAAATAAAACTCCTGAAGCCTACACGAATCAATTAAAAAGAATAGGCAAGATGTGTAGTGATTATGGTGTTGAGTTTGTTTTTGGTATTTGGGGACACGGTAGAAGTAATAGTTTAATTGATGGACTGCCAGAAGATGCTCAGGAATATACCAGATATTGTTCTACAGGGATATATGAATTGTTGAAACGAGTTCCAGAAATAGATGGTATTCAGTTAAGGGTTAATTACGAGTCTGGAATTGGTGGTTTTGGCAATACAGCAGATCAGTTTTGGAAAGAAATAATTTCAGCAATTGCTAAGGCTAAAGAAGATGAAGGAAGGGATTTGTTTTTGGATATTAGGGCCAAAGGCTTAACTTCTAAAATACGAGATTGGGCCAGTAAAACAAGTATTGATTTTTCTGTAACCAGTAAGTATACTTGGGAAGGTATGGGGCTTCCATACCACCCCCTACAAATGCGTAAAGGTGAACTTGATTTGATAGATAACGAAGATAAACGACAACGTTATGGTTACGCCGATTTTTTATCCGAATCCAGGGATTTTGATTTTATCTATCGTTTATGGGGAATAGGAACTTCAAGAATATTTACTTGGGCCGATCCAGATTATGCGAGGCGATTTTCGTATTCCACAAGATTTGGCGATGCCAAAGGGTTTCAAGTAACACCTCCAATGGCCAGAAAGCAAAATACTTGGGAGCTTATGAAAGATAAAAGTATGGCGTATTATAAGTGGGAAGATCAACGTTATTGGGCATGGTACCTTTTGTTTGGTAGATTGGGGTATTCCACAAAAACAAAACCCGAAGTATGGCAAAGAGCTTTCAAAGCGCATTATGGCTCTGCTTATCAAAATATTTTAAATGCTTATTCAGTTGCGAGCAATATATTGCCATTAATTACATCGTCTCATCTTACTAACCATCCTGCAAATTATAATTGGGCTGAAATGGATAGTGGAGGAGCTCTTTTTAACGCCAATAATTCAAATCCAATACATAAACAAAAAAACCGTACATACCAATCGGCAGAGCCGGGTGACCCAGGGATGTTTTATAGTATTAATGATTATGTCAACGATGTCATAAAAGGAAGAGTTCAACCAAAGATTACGCCCATACAATTGTCAGATTACCATAAAAAATTATCTGATGAAATATTAGGGCATATAAACCAAGTTAATGAAGCAGATATTCCAAAGCTATTTCAAAAAGAATACAAAACAAATATGTCAGATTTAAATATTTTGTCTGCGCTTTCAAGTTATCACGCTTATAAAATTATAGCTACAGTAAACTATGTGTATTATAAAGAAACTAAAAATGATGAGTATTTGCATTTAAGTATTAATCATCTCGAAAAAGCGAAATCGAGTTGGGAGATAGTGGTCGATAAAGCAACTGAAACGTATTATCCATATCCAATGTTCTTGCATGATAATGGTACATGGAAAGATCGACTGTTTGAAATAGAAAAGGATATTGATAGTTTACACCAAATAAAAGATCACTTACAGCTTACTCCAATGACTCTCAAAGATCATGAGTTCGGAAAAACAAATTTTTCGTTCAATACTAATTTCAGTACTAATGTTCCAAGTTCCGTTACGTTAGGGGATACACTTCAGGTTGTTTTAAAAAGTGCAAAGTTTACTGAAGAAAATCAAGTGCCACATGTGCATTATAGATTGGCTGATATGACACTAGGAAAGTTTAGTGTCCAGGAAATGATTTGGGATGGACATGCTTATTTAGCAAAAATACCTACCAGCGATTTGAATCCAGATTATGATTTGCTTGTTTACTTTACAAGTGTAAAAGATAATACTGAAGTTGTTGTGTTTCCCGGTTTATATAATGAAACACATAATTCGCCATACTACACAATTGAACTAGAAAAGTAAAATCAGACACTACAAAAACTTTGGTAAAAACAATATGACCTTTTCAAATATTGTGATTATTTGATATTTTAAGTGTATTAAATTTAAATTAGGCTCTCATATTGCCTTAATTAATTATATTTAGATTTTAGCCTACATTGTTTTTAAAATGTTTAAATCGTTAGTTTCATTCCTTTTTATTTTGTTTTGTCATTTTGGGATTACTCAAAATGATGTATACAGATTTACACATGTAACAGATACAGATGGATTGTCGCAAAATTCTATTATGGCAATTCATCAAGATGATTTGGGGCAAATTTGGATTGGTACTAAAGACGGATTAAATAAGTTTGATGGTACAGAATTCAAAGTATATCGTCACGAAAAAGACAATCCAAATTCCATAAGTAATAATGGTATAGAGTGCATTGAGCAAGATAGTTCTGGAGTATTATGGATAGGTACAGCTTTTGGGTTAAATAGGTTTAACCCTAAAACCAATACATTTAGCCCCTATTTTTTAAACAATAACCAATCCGGTCTTGGTAATAATATGATTAAAGCTGTTAAGGAGCTTTCTAATCAGGAAATTTGGGTATGTCATTTTGGTGGAGTTTCAGTTTATGATGCATCAAAAGATGTTTTTAAAAAGATTAGTGACATAAACGTGCCGTCATCAATTATAGAAACTAAAGGTGGTGATATTTTCATTGGAAGTTCAAACGGATTATATCGCTGTATATCTAAAAATGATGGTTCATTTCTGTTTGAACTTTTAGATAAAACAACAGGTTTAGATATAAACGACCTCTTAGAGTCAGAAAATGGAAATTTACTTGTAGCGACCAAAGACAATAGTATTATTGAATACAATATTCAAACTAAAACGTTTCACCCTTTTTTTTTGGAGGCCGAATTAATCGGGAAAAGTAAAAATGCAAGAAAATTAGTTTATGACGATTTTGGGTTCTTATGGGTGGCTACTTATAACGGCATTCATGTTGTAGACAAACAAAGAACAATTAACGTGCTACTTAGCGATGATAAAGATCCAAAATCTTTAAATGATAATTTTATCAAGACCTTGTTTAAGGATAATGTTGGCACTATGTGGGTTGGGTCATATTATGGAGGTTTAAATCTATACAATAATTTTAACAATAATTTTGTTAATATTTCCCAAAACTCCTTTCAAAAAGGCTTAAGTTTTAGGGTAGTAAGCTCAATAGTAAACTACAAAAATCTACTTTTATTTGGAACGGAAGGTGGAGGAGTTTCTATCTTAAATCAAGATACAAACATAACGGAACATATAACAACAAAAAACAATTCAGAGTTAAGAAGTGATAACATAAAATCGTTATGTGTGAGTAGCGATGACAATTTATGGATTGGTACTTTCGATAAAGGTGTATTTGTTTATAACCTTAAAACCAAGCGTTTTATAAAAAATGCTTTACCGGATAATTTAAGAAAGTTTTTAAATGATGCTGGTGTATTGAAAATTGTTCAATTCTCGGATGACACCATTTTGATTGGGACAAATGGCAAAGGCTTGGTTAAATTTAATTTTAAGAAAAAACATTTCTTTATTTATAATGCCAAATCTCAACCTGTAGGGCTTACAAATAGTAACATAAAAACAATATTGATTGACACTTCTAAGAATATTTGGTTGGGCACTTTACGTGGCTTAAACTGTATAACACCTAAAAATGAAGTTAAAAAGTTTGTAATTAGTAACTATTCCAATTTTAAATTTGAGATAAATACTATTTATGAAGACGTTCATGAAGATCTTTGGATTGGAACCTTTGAGGATGGTCTTTTTAAATTAACCAATGGAAATTTAGAACAAGTAGCACTTAATGTTGGTAATGACCCTGTAAATGGTATTCGGTGTATTATTGAAGCCGATGATAACAGTTTTTGGATAAGTACCTTTACTCAAGGAATTTTAAAATATGACTTTAAAGCCAAAACCATTGAAATGCATTTCACAAAAAAAGAAGGCTTGCCAAGTAATGAATTTAATAGAGATGCAGGCTTTCGTTTAGGGGATGATTATTATTTTGGAGGTACTTCGGGGGTAACCGTGTTTAATGAAAATAATTTTGTTAAAAACAACTATGTGCCACAAGTTGTACTAACAGATTTTAAAATAAAAAATCAGTCAGTTTCAGTTAATGATACTCAAAATATACTTGAGAAGACTATTAGTTTTACCAAAGAGGTTGAGTTGTTACACAATCAAGGAAATTTTACTTTATCATTTTCAATTCCAAGTTTTATAAACTCAAGAAGCAACAGTTATAAATACCGACTTAAAGGCTTAGAAACAGATTGGGTTGAAACTTCAATTAATTCTGCATCTTATACCATTCAAAAACCAGGAGAATATACTTTTGAAGTTAAAGGTGTAAATAGTGACGGTGTAACAAATGAAATACCAACTACATTAAACATTAGAGTAAAACCAGCACCTTGGTTTACTTGGTGGGCTTATTTGATATATGTTTTAATTATTGGTTCGATAATTTACTATGTGTTTAGGGTTTCGAAATCCAGAACTGCATTAAAGCATGCTCTGGACTTAGAGCACCTAGAGGCAGAACAAATAAAAAATCTCAATACGGCTAAACTGGAATTTTTCACCAATATTTCGCATGAGTTTAGAACGCCTTTGACATTAATCTTAGGACCGCTACAACAAATTATGAATAACTATAAGGGCAGTAGTGCCATGTATAAAAAACTTAAGGTTATTCAAAATAATGGTAACCATTTGTTGCAGCTTATTAATAGGTTGATGGATTTCAGGAAATATGAAAGTAATCAAATGGCCTTGAAGGTGGCTAATCATAATATTGTTGAATCTTTAGAGGAAGTGTATCAGTCTTTTTCAGATTATGCCAATAGCCAAGGGTATCAGTATAGTTTTGAGTCACCTTCAAAAGAAATATTACTTTATTTTGATAAGAAAAAATTAGAACGTGTTTTTTTTAATTTGATTTCTAATGCGTTCAAATATTCTGCAAATTCTGGTGATATTGTTGTTAGAATTATCGATGAAAATGAAAAAGTAATACTTCAAGTTGAAGATAATGGTGTGGGTATTCCTGAGGCTTATAGAGATAAGGTTTTTGAACGGTTTTTTGAATTATCTGTTCTAGATAACAAAGGTGAAGACTCTAAAAAAGGAACAGGGATTGGTTTGGCTATTGCAAAAAACATAGTGGAGCTCCATCAAGGAAAAATAAGTGTAACACCTAATATTGAGGAGCAAGGTTCTATTTTCAAAGTTGAACTACTAAAAGGAAAGTCCCACTTCAAAGCACACGAGTTTTCTCAGGATAAGTCACCAAAAGAATATATGGTTTATCACAAGAACCAATTAGAATTGTCTAATATTGAAATTGAACCTAACTTTTCCTCTAAAATTCGTTCCGATAAAAAAATGTCAATTCTATTGGTAGAAGATAACGAGGAGCTTAGAACGTTTATGCGTACTGTTTTAATTGAAGAGTACAATGTTTTTGAGGCAGAAAATGGTAAAATAGGGTTTATAAAGGCAATACAAGAACCAATAGATTTAATTGTGAGCGATGTCGTAATGCCAATTACCACGGGAACCGAGCTGTGTAGTTTGATTAAGAATGATATTAGAACAAGCCATATTCCGGTTATTTTATTAACAGCAAAATCAGATGTAATACATAAAATAGAAGGATTAGAAAGTGGTGCCAACGACTACATTAGTAAACCGTTTGATATTCAGGAATTAAAGTTGCGTATTAACAATTCCTTGATGTTTATAAAAAATCTAAAATCCAAACTAAATACACACGAGGTATTTAGTGCCGAGGACGTAAAAATGTCATCTCTTGATGAAACCCTGTACAAAAAAGCACTAGATATAATAGAAAGTAATATTGGTAATTATGATTTTGATATTCCGTTCTTTTGTGAAGAATTGGGAGTAAGTAAATCAGTATTATTTACAAAAGTTAAAGCATGGACAGATTTTACACCCAAACAATTTATTCAGCATATTAGACTATCACATGCATCCCAATTTCTAGAGCAAGGTAAAATGAGTATTGGGCAAATAAGTACAAAGGTGGGGTTTAGAGATCAAAAATATTTTTCTCGTTTATTTAAAAATAAATTTGGAAAAACGCCAAGTGAGTATGCGCAGTCCTTTTTAGAGAATTAAGTCTGGGGGGTCTAATACATGTGATACAAGGGCTTTTAGAGGTTAAAAAGGATTTTTTTCCACATCTTTAGGAATTTTTCATTCCGGTTTTATGCTATGTTTGTTGTTGATTATGACTTTACTAAATTAAGGCAAAATCCAATTAACAATTAAAATTTATACTAACTAAAAATCGTAATTCATGAAAAATTTTACTTTTAAATTTACACTATTAATTCTTTTTGCAGCTGTTTTTCAGATACAAGCTCAGATTCAAGATGGTAATTATACTATAAAAAATAAAGAAACTGGTAAATACCTCTCCACAGGAGGTGCTGACTTGGCAGCCAGTACGGGAACTGCCGAAGGTTGGCGGTATGAAACTAGTTCAAGTTTAAATGGGGATAAGACTACATTTGCATTTACAGCTTTAGATCAAAATGGTACGTTCGAAGTATTAGGGTCAAGAGGTTTAATGAAAATTTTTATATCGGGTGGTAATACGGGGGCTCTTGGACAAGTTAGTGGCTCTACTCCTGCTAATGATAGAAGAGCAATTTTTGTTCAAGTTAGCGGTAATGATTATCGTTTTCATCTTAATAACATTTATGTTCGCGAGAATGAAACTGATCAAACTATAAATTCAAATAATGTAGGTACTATCACGGCTGTTGCACTTGATTCAAATGACGACAGACAAATTTGGACTATAGAAGCTGCAGTGTTAAGTAACGATGACTTTAATTTAAGTTCTGTATTTATTTCTAATCCAATAAATAATCTTATTCAAATTAAAGGTCTTTCTGCTGATATTAGCAAAGTAGAGGTTTTCAATTTAGTAGGTAAATCCCTTATCACTATGGAAACTCAAGGACGTTCCTCTTTAGAATTAGATGCTACAGCACTTTCAAGTGGTGTTTATCTAGTAAAACTATATGGGGCACAATCCTTTGGTACCAAAAAGATTGTAAAGAGATAAGGAATCAAAGCGCTGAGTGTAGTCTTTTTGTGTTGACATTAAAGGCCTCTCGCATTCATAATGTTGAAAAAGTCTGATTTTTTTAATCAGACTTTTTTTTATTCTTTTTAATATATTTTCAGGACAAGGCAGGACAGTAATTTATAGGAATACAGCTAATTTTAACACATTAAAATAAGCAAATGAAAACTATAAAATTAACCATTGCTTCGCTATGCTTTTTTGTGTTAAGTTGTGGTAAAATTACTAATAATAGCCCTACTTCAGAAACTGTAAAAACTTCACAAAACCTTCCTGAACGCCCAAACATTCTCTGGTTAGTTACCGAAGATATGGGAGCGTATATTGCGCCATTTGGAGATACTACAGTGGCAACACCAAATTTAAGCAGGTTAGCAGACGAGGGCGTGATTTATCCAAATTTATATTCAACTTCAGGTGTTTGTGCGCCAAGTAGAGCAGCCATTGCTACTGGTATGTATCCTTCAAGTATAGGTGCAAACCATATGCGCACTAATTCCTATACAGAAGTTACAGGCTTGCCAAAATATGAAGCAGTACCACCTTCTGAAGTAAAAATGATTAGTGAGTTGCTCAGAAAAGAAGGCTATTATTGTACTAATAACCTAAAAACAGATTATCAATTTAAGCACCCTGTTACGGCTTGGGATGAAAGTAGTCCTTATGCGCATTGGCGTAATAGAGCTGAAGGCCAACCCTTCTTTGCTGTTTTTAATTTTACCGAAACACACGAGTCGGGTTTGTTTGAGCCTTATGGGTTTAGAGCTGTCGAGACAAGGCATTATCATGCAGGAGACAGGGACTATAAATGGAAAAATTTTGGAGGTTCTCAATCTAAAAATAGACTAACCGAGGATGAAATTCCTGTATATCTACCAAAGGATACTAAATTTAATATTCCACCTTATTTGCCTGATACGGAATTGACACGAAGGGATATGTGGAAGCTCTATAATAATATAGGTGAAATGGACAACCAAGTTGGAGCAATCTTAAAACAATTGGAAGAAGATGGACTCTTAGATAATACCATTGTTTTCTTTTATGGCGACCACGGCGGCCCCTTACCAAGAGAAAAGCGATTAATCTACGATTCAGGGTTGAATACACCAATGATTATTAGGTTTCCAAAAAAACTACAAGCAGGAAGCAAAGACAATCAATTAATTAGTTTTATAGATTTTGCACCAACATTACTGTCTCTAATAGGTAAAGATGCTGAATCTTATATGCAAGGTCAAGCATTTTTAGGAAAATACAAGTCTGATAAAGAAAGAATACATATACACGCTGCCGCCGATAGGTTTGATGGTTTTACAGATGCGATTAGAGCAGTACGTGATAAAAAGTTTAAATATATTAGAAATTATAGGCCAGAGCAAGGATATTATTTACCTGTAGCATATAGGGAAAAAATACCAACAATGCAGGAATTACTAAGATTAAGAGATGAAGGGAAATTAAATGAAGTGCAAATGCAATGGTTTAGAAAAAATAAACCAAAAGAGGAGTTGTTTGATTGCGAAGCAGATCCGCATGAACTTGTTAATCTTGCCGATAAGCCAGAGTGTCAAGCAAAGCTTAAAGCCTTAAGCGCAGAGATGGATAGGTGGTTAAAAGCAATAGGTGATAACCCATCACTCCCCGAAGCAGATCTTGTTAAAAAACTTTGGGCCAATAGTGATATACAGCCTGTAACACTAAAACCAGAGATAGCCAAAGTAGACGGAAAAATAAGTTTAAGTTGTAAAACTGAAGGCGCTTCCATAGGTTATAAAGTTATAGATGAGCAGGGGGAAATACCAATGTCTTGGGAAGTATATCGATTACCTGTGGAGCTACCCGAAGCATCAAAATTATTAGTCAAGGCACACCGTATTGGTTTTGTGCCTAGTGAAATCGTAGAATGTAAATAAGTTTAAACACCATAAATAAACTAAAGTCAATGAAACAATTACTATCGTTATTATTAATAATAACTTCTATTTCACAATATGCACAACAAGTAAGACATATTGAAACTACTAATGAAGCATGGGTATTTCATAAAGGTAGTTTAGAAAAGCCTTTTGATAATAACGAACATATTACTTGGGAAAACGTCACTATTCCACACTCTTGGAATACAGCGGATATTTTAGATGATGAGAATGGGTATTACAGAGGAGAGGCTTGGTATAAAAAAACAATTACTGTTCCTCAGATTTACGAAAATCAGCAAGTATTTTTATTGTTTGAGGCTGCAAATCAAGTTGCTTCACTTTTTGTTAATGGAGAGGCCGTAGGTGAAGATCACATTGGTGGATACACAACATTTGCAAGAGATATTACCTCAGCCCTGAAAATAGGAAAAAATGAAATAGTGGTTAGAGTAGATAATGCACATGATGATGAGATTGTTCCACAATCTGCAGATTTTTCGTTTTATGGCGGTATTTATAGAGATGTTCAACTAATAATTACCAAACCAGTACATTTTGAAGTTGCTAATCTAGGAGCCAATGCCATTTTTATAAGGACTCCAGAGGTTTCTGAAACTTCAGCTAAATTAACTGTACAATCAAAATTAGTAAGACCTAAAAAAGGAGCTTATTATGTAAGGCAATCGTTGTTTGATGCAGATAATAACCAGGTGAAACAAGTAAAAAGTAGAGCTATATTTGGAAAAGATGTACGGAGTGAATTTTCGGTTACAAACCCTAATTTATGGTCTCCAAAAACCCCTTATTTGTACAAATTAGTTTCAGAAATCGTTGATAAAAAAGGAAATATTTACGACAGGATTGAGAACGTTGTTGGCTTTAGGTGGTTTAGTTTCGATGCCAATAAAGGTTTTTTCATTAATGGTAAACCAACAAAATTAATAGGTACTTGTCGTCATCAAGATTTTTTAGGAAAAGCCAACGCGGTGAGTGACGAAATACATCGTAATGACATGAGGCTGTTAAAGGAAATGGGGTCCAATTTTTTACGTATTGCCCATTACCCACAGGATCCAGCAATTTTAGAAATGTGTAACAAATTAGGTTTAGTAGCCACATTAGAAATTCCTTTTGTAAACAAAGCTGCAGCTAATGAAACGGGTAAGCAAAATACCATTAAAATGTTAAAAGAGGCAATTCGTTTCAATTATAATCACCCCGCTATTGTTGCTTGGAATTTAGGAAACGAAACGACCATGAAAGCGCCTAACTCATTTGGGGAAGAGTATACCAAACATTTTGTAAGCACTCACGAAGCACTCGCTAAAACCATAAAAGAAGAAGATAAAACCCGTTATTCTTACTCTGTATTTTTTAGAGAACCAGCATATCAAGACAGATTAGGTATCCGTTTTACAGATTTGGTTGGCTATAACAAATATTACGGTTGGTATGTTGAAGAGTTAGAGGACATTGATAAAAACTTAAGGAACTTGGTAGCCCGATCATTAGAATTGAATCCCGATAAGCCTTTTATTTTAAGTGAGTATGGCGGAGGTGCTGATCCAAGATTACGTTCTTATAATCCCACACGATTTGATTTTAGTGTAGATTATCAGTTTTTGTTGCACAAATACTATATGAAAACCATTTTGGAAATGCCTGAAATTTCGGGTGCTAACGTATGGAATTATGCAGATTTTCAGGTAGAACATCGCAAAGATGCTGTGCCGCACATAAACAATAAAGGTTTGGTTTCAGCTACCAGAAAGAAAAAAGACGTCTATTATTTGTACCAAGCCATATTGAAAGAAACACCATTTTTAGCCATAGCATCTAAATCTTGGAATAAAAGATCTGGTATTGCAGATGTTAAAGGCGGAGCTTATGCCACACAGCCATTAACCATAGTTGGTAATGGGAATGATGTTGAATTATTTTTAAACGGGATATCGTTAGGAAAAAAAGTTTTTGAATTTTCAACAGTAACTTTTGATGTGCCTTTTATTGATGGACAAAATTTAATTGAAGTAATCAGTAAAAAAGATGGCAAACTTTTAAAGGATATTGTGTTTATAGATTTTAACCTAATACCTAGAGATTTAAAGAGTAATATAAATAAGTTTGAAGAAGTAGCTGTTAATGTAGGTTCTCATTGTTACTTTATAGAAACAGACAATATGGATTATTTGTGGATGCCAGACAAAGTATACGAAAAAGGAGGTTTTGGTTACATTGGGGGAGATTTTTTAAAACACCCAAGTGAAAGAAGAAATGCTATTGGTACAGATGTTAGTGTTAAAGGAACTGAAAACGATCCTATATACCAAACCCAGCGTATAGGGATTGAGGGTTATAAATTTGATGTCCCTAATGGCACATATGAGTTAACTTTATTATTAGCAGAACTAAAAACAAAGGATTTAAATGTAATGGATGTTAAAGCAAATGGGAAATTAATTTGGAAAGACATCAATCTAAAAAAATCTTATGGAAATGACAGAGGTGTAGCCAAACGTTTTTTAATATCTGTTGAAGATGATAAAGGAATAACGATAGAATTTGAAGCCAAAAAGGGAACAACTAGGCTGAGTGGGATAAAACTCAGAAAAGTAAATTAAATTTAAATGAGCAAGAACTTTTTATTTTTTTTTGTTGTTATAACCAGTTTATCTGGTTTTACACAAATAAAACCCTATGATTTAAAATTAGAATATAGATTTAATCCTGAGGGCGTAGATGTTAAAAAGCCACGTTTTTTCTGGAAATTAAAATCTGGAGAGTCTGGTCAATATCAAAAGTATTACCAAGTGATTGTGGCTGCTTCCAAAGAAAATATCGAAAAAAATATTGGAGACATATACAATTCAAAAAAAGTAAAAAGTTCTCAAACTACCCAAATAGTATATAGGGGCAAACCTTTACAGCCAGCAACACAGTATTATTGGAAAGTAAAGGTTTGGGATAAAAATAATACGCCAAGTTGGAGTAAAACTGCAACATTTTCTACAGGTTTATTTCAAAAGGACGATTGGAAAAACGCCCAATGGATTGCATGGAAACCTCAAGAGCAATGGAATAAAGAATGGTGGGAACGAAAAGATATCGAATCTAAAGCGTTACAATTTCAATTGCCAAGCCTTTTTGGTTCTAGCATGAGTATGTTTGAGCGGTACCACTTTCATCATCAAAATCCTTACGATGCTGCGCCATTATTAAGAAAACCTTTTACAGTAAATAAAAAGGTTAAACAGGCAAAAGCTTACATAAGTGGACTGGGCTATTACGAATTATTTATCAATGGAAAACGTATAGGAACTCAGGTTTTAGACCCAGGTTGGACGGATTATAGAAAAACAGTTCTATATGCCACACACGATATTACAAAACAAATTCAAAATGGAGAGAATTTAGCAGGTGTAATGTTGGGTAGAGGGTTTTATGGGCAATTGGCTTATGACCATTGGGGGTTTTATAAAAAAGATGGTTATGTTGGTCAGCCGAAATTGTTATGTTTAATTAAAGTATTGTATGAAGATGGTACAGAAGAAAATGTAGTTAGCGATTTATCTTGGAAAGTTACAGGAGGCCCTATTGTTTATGACGGTCCTCACATGGGCGAAATTTATGATGCCCGAAAAGAAATTGAAAATTGGAATATAGCCAGTTTTGATGATACCTCCTGGGATAATGTAAATTCGGCACCACATCCAGGAGGAGAAGTTGTCTCGCAAATGTGCCAACCCATTCGTGTAACCAAAACATTTCAACCTGTAAATATTAAACGCAAGGGTAGTTATGGGCAATGGATTGATACCGGAACAAACAGTGCTGGCTGGATACGTTTACGATTAAAAAATCTAGAAAAAGGACAACAGGTTACCATTTATTATGGTGAACATTTAGACCCTACCTCAAGTGGGCAACCAGGACGTTTACAGCAAATGGCGTATATAGGTAAAGGGGAAGCAGAAGAATTTGCCGAATGTCGTTTTTCGTATAAAGGGTACCGTTATGTACAAGTAAAAGGATACAAAACAAAAATCACTAAAGAGGATGTGGAGGTAAAGTTTGTACATTCAGACGTACCACAGGTGGGTTCATTTGAATCTTCAGACAAAACGGTAGATGCTGTGCACCACATTTGCCGTAAATCGTTAATTTTTAACTTGCATAGTATTGTTACAGATTGTCCAAACCGTGAAAAAAACGGTTGGTTGGGAGATGCTGTAACTGGTGTAGAGTTTGGTATGGCCAATTACGATTTGGCTGCATTAATGACCAAATTTACACGAGATATTTTTGATACGCAAACTACAGAAGGTGCTTTAAGCCCTATTGCACCTGCCAATAATTATAGAAAAGGTAAATCGACCTTATGGTCGTCTGCAGGGGTACACATTCCTTGGTATATGTATCAATATTACGGAGATACAAGGTTGTTTGAGAATTACTGGGAAAATATGATGCATTGGGTAGCGTATTCATGGAAAAACAACAATTCTAAAACAAAAGACGGCATGTTTGCCGAAATCTATAATGATTGGGTGCCACCTTACGATGCTACCTATAGAGGTGGAGGAAAACCAGGGGGTAATGAGGTTATCGGTTCTATGAACTTTTATTTGGTGTTAAAGCGATTGACTTACATGGCAGATAAACTAGCAAAAACCAAAGATAAAAAGCGTCTAGAAAAACAACTCAAACGTATACATGAGGGCATCCAGAAATATGCATTTGATACAGAAAAAGTAGAATATACAGGATTAAAACCATTTACGGAGTTTTTACCAGTAGTAAATATTTTGGCGCTAGATTATGGTATTGTTCCAAAAGAATATAGAGAACAATTAGAAAAGCGTGTAGTAGAAAATATTGTTAAAGAAAAAGACTATCACTTATGGGGTGGCATATTTTCGATACATTCGGCCTTTGAGTATCTGCCTAAAAACGGATATGCAGATATGATGCATAAAGTAGTTGTTAATGAAGAATGGCCTTCATTTGGTTGGATGATTAAAGAAGGTGCTACTACATTGCCAGAGGGGTACAAGTTTACCTCTTCTGATATGCATCATTTTATGGGTGCAGTAGATAACTTTTTCTATCGCCATTTAGTAGGGATTAATGTGGACGCCTCTAAACCCGGTTTTCAAAATATTATTTTAAAACCTAATTTTATCAAATCTATGGGCTTTGCAAAAGCAAGCTATAACTCCATTCACGGAGAAATAAAGGCTGCCTGGAAGAAAATTAATGAGCATACTTATGAATACTATGGTGTGGTTCCAGTAAATTGTAAAGCTAAAATAGTTTTACCAAACAAAACTGTAAGTGTAAAATCTGGCAATTTCAATTATGTGGTAAATCTTTAACAGTTAAGGAATGTCATTATATCTTTTAACTGACTAAGAAATATAAATTAACAAGTCTAAAGCTATTTAATTAACCCTTTAAAGATTTTCTGTAATCTCTGGGGGAACTTCCAATAATTTTGCTGAAAATTCTAGAAAAATAATAAGGGTCATGGTATCCCGTTTTCAGGGCAATATCCTTTATCTTTAAGTTCGTGTTATCTAATAAGTGACATGCATTTTGAATGCGTAGCTGTATCATATAATCTAATGGTGACTTACCGGTTTTTCGTTTAAATAGCAAGGAAAATTGTGAGGTAGATAAATTTGCGCCTTTTGCTAGCTCCTGTAAAGTAATAGATTCTGTAATGTTACTTTTCATGTAACGAATAGATTTCAAAATACTATCCGATTCATCTTGTTTTCGTATTTGCCTGTATTGGTCTAAAAACTTAAATGAAGCTAAAAAATGGATTAAGCATATATTTGCATATTGTATATTTTCTGTCGAGAACCCCATTTCTAAATTTTGAAACATTTCTTCAAACAACTCAATTCTATTGTCTATACGGTCTATATAAGATGGAAATATGGTTAGCGGATTTTGCGTTAGAAAGGCGTAATCTTCAGATAGTGTCCCTAAAAAGTGAATCCAGTATATACTCCATGGATTTTGCTTATTGCTCCCATAGCTATGAGGAGTGTTCTTGGGAATAATAAAATATTGGTTTTTAGTAACGCCAAATTTTTTACCGTTTACAGATATCCAGCCACTACCTTCTGTGCAGTAAATTAGAATATGCTGCGACGCACCATTTTTTCTTTTTCTATAATGACTCTGGGCTTCGGCATAGTAGCCAATATTGGTTATGTAAAGCATTGTGTTAGTGCCATGCACCTTGGTTTTTTGTATTTCCTGCTCCGGAATGGAAACACTACGCTTTAATTCCAAATGATGTGTTTTTATTAATTCTGTTAAATTTTAAAATTAATAAAATAATCCATCTTTTTAAAAAATAATCTATTTTTTTATCATGTGTAACCTTTTATATTGCAAAACCTTAAGGTCTAAATTTGTACACAGCATAATAAATGACAGAACACACCCAAATAAATATAAAATACATATCCATGGTATCCATGGTATCAGCTCTTGGAGGTCTTTTATTTGGCTACGACTGGGTGGTAATTGGTGGTGCTAAACCTTTTTACGAAGCTTTTTTTCAAATCGCAGATAATCCCAGTTTACAAGGTTGGGCAATGAGCAGTGCACTTATTGGTTGTTTGTTGGGAGCAGCATTATCTGGACTATTAAGTGATAAATATGGCCGAAAACGATTGCTTGTTTTTTCAGCATTTTTATTTACGCTGTCTGCAGCTGGTACAGGAGCAACATCTCATTATACCTTATTTATTATTTATAGAATTATTGGAGGAATAGGCATTGGCTTAGCATCTAATTTATCTCCAATGTATATAGCCGAAATTGCGCCATCTCATTTAAGAGGAAGATTCGTCTCACTAAATCAACTTACTATTGTTATTGGTATCTTACTCGCACAATTGGTAAACTGGCAGATTGCTGAAGCTGTACCTACAGGATTTAGTACTGAGAATATCTTATCGTCTTGGAATGGACAAAACGGTTGGCGTTATATGTTTTGGGCAGAAATTATACCTGCTGGGTTATTTTTAATACTAATCTTTTTTATACCGGAAAGTCCGCGTTGGCTAGCAAAAAATAGCAGTAGGACAAAAGTAGAAGCTATTCTCAAAAAAATAGGTGGTAGCGGTTATGCCACTTCCGAATACCAAACTATTTTAGATTCTATCAACAATAGCGACAAGATCGTACCGCTTTCGCAACTAAAATCACCTAAACTAAAACCTATTTTAGTATTGGGTATTGTACTGGCAATTTTTCAACAATGGTGTGGTATTAATGTTATTTTTAACTATGCCGAAGATATTTTTAAAGCTGCTGGATTTGGCGTGTCAGATATTTTATTCAATATCGTCATAACTGGAATTATAAACCTCGTGTTTACTTTTATAGCCATTTATACAGTAGATAAATTAGGGCGAAGAAAATTACTTTTACTGGGCTCTTTAAGTCTTTGTTTAATCTACGTTTGTATTGGCGCAGCATATTATTTTAATATTTCCGGCACTATTTTATTAGTTCTTGTGCTATTAGCAATAGCAACCTATGCAATGTCTCTAGCTCCCGTAGTTTGGGTGGTCATTTCTGAAATATTCCCCAACAGAATTAGAGGTGTGGCCATGGCAGTAGCGACACTATCGCTATGGGGTGCCTGCTTTGCATTAACCTATACATTCCCATTATTAAATGCCGCTTTAGGTGCTTCTGGTACCTTCTGGCTTTATGGAGGTGTTTGTTTCTTTGGATGGCTATTCATCTATAGAAAGCTCCCCGAAACCAAAGAGAAATCTTTAGAAGAGATAGAACAAGAAATTATCAAATAGCAATATTGTTTACAAAATGACACATCCTGTAAAAGCTTGGAAAGAAGATGTTGTAATACCAACTTATGAGATTGGTACGCCCGAAAAGAATCCAATTTTTTTAGAAAAAAGGGTGTACCAGGGCAGTAGTGGTTCTGTATACCCTCATCCTGTCATCGAAAAAATAAGTGATGAGAAAATCGATAAAGTATGGCATGCTATTTTTATTGAGAATGCCTACATAAAAATCATGCTACTGCCTGAGCTTGGAGGTCGTGTACAAATGGCATACGATAAAGTAAAACAACGTCACTTTGTGTATTACAATCATGTTATAAAACCTGCTTTGGTAGGTTTAACAGGGCCTTGGATTTCTGGAGGTATAGAATTCAACTGGCCGCAACATCACCGCCCTTCTACGTACGACCCTGTAGATGCTTTAATTGAAGAGAATAATGATGGTAGTATCACCGTTTGGTGTAGCGAGGTAGAACGTATGTTTCGTACTAAAGGCATGGCTGGTTTTACATTATACCCAGACAAAGCATATCTGGAAATTAAGGTAAAACTATACAACAGAACACCGCACCCACAAACCTTTTTATGGTGGGCAAATCCTGCAGTTGCTGTTAACGATGATTACCAATCTGTCTTTCCACCAGATGTGAATGCAGTTTTCGACCATGGTAAACGCGATGTATCCGATTTTCCCATAGCTACTGGCGAATATTATAAAGTGGATTATGCCCCGGGTACAGACATCTCTAGATATAAAAACATTCCAGTGCCTACATCGTATATGGCCATAAAGTCGGAATACAATTTTGTTGGTGGTTACGAAAACGACACCAAGGGTGGTTTACTACATGTGGCAGATCATCACCAGTCGCCAGGAAAAAAACAATGGACCTGGGGCAATGGTGATTTTGGATATGCCTGGGATAGAAATCTAACAGATAATGATGGTCCATACATAGAACTCATGTGTGGAGTTTATACAGACAATCAACCTGATTTTAGTTGGTTACAACCTTATGAAGAAAAGAGTTTTAAGCAGTATTTTATGCCCTATCGTGATTTGGGTGTCGTTAAAAATGCGACTAAAGAAGCCATGCTAAATCTGGAAGAGGAAAACGGTAATTATAAGCTCAAGGCTTATACCACTGCTGTTTATAAAAACGCAACAATTACTCTTGTATCTGAAGGCAAAATTATTATTGAAGAGACTTTAGGTTTTTCACCAGAAATGAGCTTCGAAAAGGAAGTTTTGGATGCAATCAATACAAATGATTTATACATTAAGTTAGAAGATAATGCTGGTGTTATTTTAGTTGATTGGCATAGTGAAAAGGACGAACAAAAACCCATTCCCGAAGCTGCTAAACCTGCAAAAGACCCCAGAGACATAAGCTCCACAGAACAACTTTATCTAAGAGGTTTACATTTAGAGCAATACAGGCATGCCACATATTCGCCCACAGATTATTACCTAGAAGCTTTAAGAAGAGAGCCCACTGATGTTCGCAATAATAACGCCATGGGTTTATGGTACATGAAACGTGGACAATTAACTAAAGCCGAGCCTCGTTTTAGGCAAGCTATAGAAACCTTAACAGAGCGAAACCCTAACCCTTATGATGGTGAACCTTTATTTAATTTAGGTTTATGCCTCCAATTTCAAAATAAAACAAAAGAGGCCTACGATTACTTTTTTAAATCAACATGGAATGGCGCATGGCAGGATAGCGGTTTTTTTCATTGCGCGCAATTAGATGCCTTACGTAAAGACTACCGTAGAGCGCTTGAAATTATAGACCGTTCTCTGTACCGAAACTGGCATAACCAAAAAGGGCGCCATTTAAAAGTAATTTTATTACGCAAAACAAATGCTATTGAAGCTGCTAAAAAACTAGCAGAGGATTCTTTAGAACTAGACCGTTTTAATTTTGGAATACTTTTCGAACAGTATCTTTTAATAAAAGATACCAAAATTTTACAACAGCTAAAAGCCTTAATGCGAGGTTACGAGCATAACTTTATAGAGTTTTCTTTAGATTATGCTGCTGCTGGTTTTTACCAGGAAGCCCTAGAGTTTATAAATTTGTATGTAAATACTGCTGAAAATGTGTATCCAATGGCACAGTATTTTAAAGCCTATTACACATTACAATTAGGTGATAAAAATACAGCAGCCTCATTATTTAAAACTGCAGCAAAATTAGCGCCAGATTATTGTTTTCCGCATCGTATTGAAGAATTAATTGTGCTTCAAACAGCAACTGCTATTAACCCAGAAGACGCCAGAGCTTGGTATTATTTAGGTAACTTTTGGTATGGTGCAAGACAACATGAAGACGCTATGGCATGTTGGGAAAAATCAAGAGATATAGACGATACATTTCCAACCGTACATAGAAATTTGGCATTGGGTTATTACAACAAGCAGAATAATCCCCAAAAAGCCAAAACTGCTTTAGAAAAGGCTTATGCACTTAATACAACTGATGCTCGTGTGCTTATGGAATTAGATCAGTTATATAAAAAGTTAAATATCGATATATCAACTCGTTTAGATATTCTAGAAAAAGCACCCGAACAGGTTGATTTTAGAGATGATTTATATTTAGAATACATTACGTTATTAAACCTTTCAGGTAAAGAAGAGAAAGCTTTACGTTTAATCAATGCCCGCAAATTCCACCCATGGGAAGGAGGCGAAGGTAAGGTGCCGGCACAGTATTTATACAGCCATGTTGCCTTAGCTAAAAAAGCCCTTTTTAGAGGAGATTATAAAAATGCTATTACACATTTAAACGAAACATTTCATTACCCGCATCATCTAGGTGAAGGTAAAATATATGGTGCTCAAGAAAACGACTTCAATTATTGGTTAGGCTGTGCCTACGAAGGTCTAGGAGATACCGATAAAGCTAGATTATATTGGGAAAAAGCATCTCAAGGTCTGTCTACACCAGCTGCTGCTATGTATTATAACGATCAACAACCCGACAAGATTTTTTATCAAGGATTGGCACTGAAAAAGTTGGGATGTCATTCTGAGGCAACTGAGCGTTTTGAAAAGTTACTACGTTTTGGTGAAAAGCAATTACAAGTGCCTTTTAAAATGGATTATTTTGCGGTGTCGCTTCCAGACTTGTTAATTTTTGAGGACGATTTACAGATACGCCACGAACACTATTGCTACTATTTAATAGGCTTGGGATGCTTAGGTTTAGATAAGTTTGAAGCAGCCCAGAATGCCCTTGAGCTTATCTTAAAGCAAAATAACTATCATATAGGTGCTCGTATACACCTAGAATACAGTAAACAATACCACACCATTTGATAAATAATATTTTTTAATCCATAACAAAAAATAACATGACGACAAGAGTATTAATTTTCTTTTTCTTTTTCTTTTGTTTAAACTTAACGGCACAAACACTAGATGTAAAAGATTTAAAATGCGAAACCCAAATCAATCCCGAAGGTATAACTAAAGCTAGACCAAGTTTTAGTTGGACATTTGTTGGTGATAGTATAAGTACTAAACAGGGTGGTTTTCGTATTATGATGGCTACAACTATTGAAAAATTGAAGTATCCAGATTTATGGGATACTGGGCCAACAAGTAAATCGGAAACAGGACCATATCAATACCTTGGAGAACCTTTAAAATCTGGACAAAAAGTCTATTGGCGAGTAACCGTTTGGGGTAATAATAGAGGAGTAAAGCATAGCGAACCTGCTTGGTTTACTATGGGCGACATAAAAAATCCTGAAAAAACTTTTGAACCACCTGTATTAAAGAGAGAAGGTGGTATTGTAAAAATTAATATCAATAAAAATGATACAGGTCGTGTTTTTGAGGGTATTGGAGGTGTAAGTGCAGGTGCTTCTACAGATTTACTCTACGATTACAAAGACCCCTATCGTAGTCAAATTTTAGATATTTTATTCAAACCAAAGTTTGGTGCGGCATTCCAACATCTAAAGGTGGAATTAGGTGGAGGTGAAAACTCGACATGTGGGTCTGAGCCCTCGCATGCCATTACTAGAGAAGAACTAAAAAATCCAGTGTCAAGAGGATATGAATTTTGGTTTATGAAAGAAGCTAAAAACAGAAATCCTGATGTGATATTAGAATATTTACCATGGAGTTTTCCTGGGTATTTAAAAGAAAATATTTACACAAAAGAATCTGCCGAATACTTTGTATCGTTTTTAGATGTTGCTAAAAGAGATTGGGATTTAGATTTGGATTGGGTAGCCGCTGCCGAAAACGAAAATTATACAGATAGAGATTGGTTGGTAAATAACGTTCGTCCTTTACTAGATGCCAGAGGATATAAAGATGTCAAAATTCAGGGACCAGATGATAATAGTGGCGATTGGCAAATATTCGAAGAACTTGAAAAAGACCCAGAGTTTAATACTATAATTAAAGCTGTGGGTTATCATTATGTAACTGGTCGTGAGTTTAACGAGAATATGGTGGACGGGCGAGGCAGGCCTACAACAGCCAAAGCTAAAGCCTCTGGTACACCACTTTGGGCCAGTGAAGATTGGAGCTGGACAGGTAAAGACTGGGGTGGTGCAGGGGCACTAAATTTAGCACGTCTTTATAATAAATTTTACATTCGAGATAAAATTACCAAAACATTAATTTGGGCACCTATTGGTTCTATTTATAAATCGGTTACATGGGATAAAGCCGGCGCAATGAAAGCCAACAGTCCTTGGAGTGGCTATTATGAAGTATGGCCAACAATTTGGGCTACAGCGCACACCACGCAATTTGCTCAACCCCTAGATTGGCAGTATTTAGATACCGCATGCGGTTTGTTTGATACATCAACTTATAAAGGAAGTGTTGTTACCTTAAAAGACAAAAATAGCACTAATTGGAGCATGATTATCTGTACAGAAAAATCAGAAA